>DASRLI010000178.1:0-12201 GCA_035648535.1 Occallatibacter sp.
CGCTTATAACCGAGCCGGGCATCTTGCCCTTAGCGCATGGTTTTTGGGCGGCAATAGCGAATCTCAAGAGCGACCAAGTTGGCGAAAGTACCTGCTATCCGGTATCAGCAATGTGACCGTGCTGCGCCAGCAGTTCGCTACGCCGCGTCCGGGTTACAATCCAAGCGGCGGGAAAGCGTTTCACAGTATTCAATGCGCTGTGTAATCTCTTTCGTCGTTGCATTTTAAACAGCTTTTACGGCTCCAGTCCTCAGACTTGGCTAGAGCACAAAGAGCCGGGGAATCGGTCGCCGGTTCACATAACCCCCAAAATCCACCCCTCAATCTTGGCGACACCTCGCTCTTCCGGTGTCAGCGGTGGATTGAAGTAGCTGCCAAGTGAGCCATTCCGGTCGGCACGTTGCAGCCACGCCGCTACCGCAAAGGCAGCTTGCTCGTCTCCGTCTCGGCCATCCTTCGGCAAGCCTCTGTCGTAGAAACGGCAGAAGCGATTCAACTCTATGCGCCGAGAACGGCATCACTCTAAGCATCGCCTTCCGCAGGACGCATAACTTGGAATACCGTTTGGTAACAGCGGGGAAGCGGTGGTGTCTGGAATCTACGTTGAATAGGGAGCGCCAACTAAAAATCTAATTTTTGTCACGATGGTGGTGGGTCGGTCTGACTTCAGAGGCTCTTCAACACGTTCCCGGAACGGTCTCAGCCCTAGCAACTCTTCCACGACATATCCGGCTGTTGTGCCATCTGAGAACGTCACAATCAGGCCGTCCTCGCCGTCCTTTTCAACTTTCAGTATCTGTGTCTGGGCTTCCATGGCAGATATACGCATATTGATGAACCGCCTCTATCACAACAATCACGACGGCACGTTCACGGATGTCGCCGAACAAGCTGGCGTCGCTGTGGGCACGGCGCAGCCTCCGATATGGTCGGCGGGCGCCACCTTCGGCGATTACGACGGCGACGGACGCCTGGACCTCTTCGTGGATGGCTATATTCACCTGACCCCGTCCGATTTCACGGCCTCCGGATCAAAAACTGCGAACGGTGCTTTCTGCCAGTACCGCGCTGTGCAGGTGATGTGCGGCCCGCGCGGCTTGCGGGGCGAGCATGACCATCTCTTTCACAACAACGGAGACAGAACCTTTACCGATGTCAGCAAAAAGCTGGGGGTGGACGATCCCAGCGGGTACTACGGCCTAGGGGCGCTGTTTGTGGACGTGGACGGGGACGGCAAGCCGGATCTTCTGGTGGCCAACGATTCCACGCCTAACTATCTGTATATCAACAAAGGCAATGGGACCTTCGAAGACAACAGTTACATGAGCGGATACGCGGTGAACGAGAGCGGCCGCGAGATCTCGAATATGGGCATCGCTGCTGGAGACTATTTGAACAACGGCCACCTCGATATCGTGAACACCAGTTTTTCCGACGACTACAATGTTCTCTTTCAGAACGACGGGAAAGGGTATTTCACGGATATCAGCTATCAGTCCGGCATAGCGGAGTCCTCCATCCCGTTTGTCGGTTTCGCCGACGGTTTCCTGGACTACGACAACGACGGGTGGAAAGACCTGCTGATCATAAACGGCCATGTGTATCCGCAAGTGGATCAGCATCCGGAGTGGGGAACCAGCTATGCCGAGCGCCCGCTGCTCTACCACAATCTGAAGAATGGCAAATTTGAGCTGGTTCCCGCCGTCGAGGGAACTGGACTTGCGACTGTCAGCGTGGGACGCGCCGCGGCGTTTGGTGATCTCTTCAACGACGGCAAGATCGACGTCGTCATTAACAACATGGACGGCGTTCCGGTGCTGCTTCGCAACGTGAATCCGGACCACCACCACTGGGTCGAGTTGAAGCTGATCGGAGGGGCCAAGAGCCCTCGCGATGCGGTTGGAGCGACAGTCTATCTGACAGCGGGCGGCATTCGTCAGCGTGGAGACGTGCTGAGCGGCGGGAGCTATCTCTCCTCCAACGACATGCGGGTCCACTTTGGCCTGGGAGATGCAGACAAGGTCGATGCAGTGGAGATTCACTGGCCCAGCGGGCAGGTGGAAAAGCTCAACCTCACAGCGGCGGATCGCATCTTTACTGTGGAAGAAGGAAAAGGAGTGACTGACGAACTCTGTACCGCCTATGCCTCCGCCGGCAAGCCTTAGAACCTGTCTAAAAGGGGCGGCGCGGCTACGGCGCGGGCAAAAAGATCAAGGGGCGCAAGCGACACTTCGCGGTCGATACGGAAGGTAACCTATTCACCGTGATCGTACACTCGGCGGGTATTCAGGACCGGGTCGGAGCCCGGGCCGTGTTGACGCGGTTGTTCTGCCGCTTCGATACCATCGCCAAGGTGTTCGTTGACGACGGTTACACAGGCATGCTGATCTAAGGGGCCGAGCAGATGTTCGGTTGCCAGGTCGAAGTGGTCGAGCGTAATGAGGTGCAGCAGTTCAAAATCCTGCCCAAGCGCTGGATCGATGAGCGACGAGTTTACTTCAGGCGGGTTTGGACGGATGCATAAATCCGCGGTTTTGGCCTATGATGACTGCCTGTGTCCTGTCATTTGCATTCAGTCGAGTAAGAATCACGCTTATATGGCACTTGACGGTGGATACACGAATTCCGAGCCTTTCTGCGATACCCTTATTTGAATTTCCTTCGGCCATAAGCTGCAGCACTTCGCATTCACGGGTGCTCAAACAGGTGTCGGCGGTCCGCTTGGCGAGCGATCTCGATATAGGCGATGGAATATATAAGCCATCAGCATAGACTTTACGGATAGCTTCAAGCAGCGTTTCTGGTGGGAGTCCCTTGGTCAGATATCCCTTGGCGCCCGCCAGCATCGCGCGGTGAATATCCTCATCGCCATCATAGGTGGTGAGTATAACGATCCGTGCCCTGGGGTCATTTTTGCGAATGATCTGGAGGGTTTCCAAGCCGCTCATCCCAGGCAAACGGAGATCGAGCAGAACAATATCGGGACGATTCTTGGCATACTGTTCGAGCGCTTCTTCACCACTGCCAGCCAAGCCTGAAACTCTGAGTTCGTCGTATCTGGCAATCATGGCCGCAACGCCAACGCGCACTATTGGATGGTCATCGACGATGAGGATTTGAATCGGCATTCTAGCGCAGACGCATAATAGCATGTTGATTGATTCTTTGGAATATTGACTTATGGCCCACAATCCAATGACCTCGATGCCTCAACTTCAAGCCGCCTTGGGTTTTGGGTTTTGCGTCGTTATCCAACGGGCCTCCGGGTTGCCGCTGCATGAGGCTCGCCGGAAAACCTGCTGCCCCATGCGTATCCATCTAATGAGGATGAGGACGATCGCATGACGACGAACTCCGCTCAACCCTTGACAGGAGGGGCATGGACAGTCGATGATTTGTGCCTTCACACAGATCACCTATGCCCGCCACTACGTTGAGACCGGTGGATGTTCAAACAGGACGAGCAAGATCGCATGTGCTGACTGAGCATTTCTCAAGGGCCATCCAAATTCTCTTTTGCCTGGGGGCATTGTGGGGAGCGACCCATCAACTCCGCGCACAGGCGGTTCGTGTACCCCGGGGGGCGCGCGCGCTTGAAGTTCCAGCTTCTGCCGGGCTATCCAACTACAGAATCGGTTCCTGGCAGATGTGGAATGGACTCCCGGGGGCGACCGTACTTGCATTGAGCGAGACTTCCGACGGCTACCTCTGGATCGGCACCAGCAACGGTCTTGCGCGATTCGATGGCTTAAGGTTTCGTTCGTATACAAATCAGGACATACCGGGTATCGAAGACAACGACATCATAGGCTTGCTGGCTTCGCGGGATGGCAGCCTCTGGATTGGAACGGACGGAGAAAGTCTAATCCAGCTCAAAGGAGGAGTTGCTCGCCGCTATCGCGCCGCAAACAGCCCGCAAAGCGCCTTCATCAAGGGCCTTTATCAGGATACAAATGGACTTATATGGGTGGCCACCGATGGCGGTCTCTTTAGAGTTCAGGGCGACCATCTTGAGTCCGCCAGTAGTGAGCTTGGCATTCCTTTTTTGAACGTCAACCGAATCATACAGGATCATTTGGGGCGCTATTGGATAGGTGGGCCACAACTTTTTGTAAGCGACCACGGAAAGGCCCACGAATATGTCCTCCACCGAGGGGACCCACGAGCCCATGTAAGGTCCTTGTTAGAAACTTATGACGGCACGATCTGGGCTGGAACTGTCGAGGGTCTATACCGGCTCGCAAGGGGGCAGAAGCAATTCAAACGTGTAAGCGGCATTCATGCTACTGTCCGCTCCTTGCAAGAGATGGAAAATGGAGACTTATTGGCAGCCTCGATCGGAGAAGGCATTTACCGTGTCCATAACAATGAGGTAACGCGCCTCGCTGCGTCAAAGTCGCTGCTTAGCAACACTGTCCTTGCCATGCTCAAAGACAGCGATGGGGACCTCTGGATAGGAACGGAAGCAGGGCTAGTGCGTCTCAGCAAGTCGCCGGTGCGCATCGTCGATATACCAGACAACGAAAGCCAAGACTATGCAACAGTATCTCTGGATGTTAATGGGGGACTGTGGGCCGCTTACAAACAGCTCTTTCACGTTCAAGGAAACGATCTAATCCCATGGCACTTCCCTGGCATGAATGGAGTTCACGTACGAAATGTTTTCCGCGCCCGGGACGGGTCTCTCTGGATTGGGACAGACGGAAACGGTCTGTATCACGAGACGCCTTCGGGCTTCGTACACTACGATATCGGCAATGGCCTCGTCAATAACTATGTGCGAAGTATAACAGAGGCCAAGGATGGCAGCTTCTGGATCGGAACCGACTACGGCGTAAGCCATCTTGTCCCTCACGGCTTCCGAACTTTTATGATAGAAAATGTGCTGGTTTATAGCAGCATTCGCTGCATTATCGAGGATCGCGACGGAGATGTCTGGATAGGGACAGATCGCGGTCTTAGTCATAGACGAGGCGAATCGTTTATCGACGACGCGGTAACCCGGGCTTTGAGTGGTGAAAGGGTATGGTCTCTATACCAGGATTCCGATGGAGTTCTCTGGATCGGCACCAGGGGAAATGGGCTCTATAGCTACGCTGGTGGGCATTTCGCTCATTACACCACTCAAACAGGCTTGGTGAGCGACAGCATCTACTGCATTCTGGAAGATGCAAAGGGCCGTATTTGGCTCAGCACCCCAACAGCCGTCATGATGCTGAACCGCAGTGAGTTGATTCATCAGGCGGATGCTCCATCAAAGCTCGTATCGATGCATATCTTTTCGGCGAATGCCGGAGAGATGGCGACGCAGTTTTACGGGGGTAGACAATCCTCCGGGGTCATTACGAGCGCCGGCGAAGGGTGCTTCGCAACGATCAGTGGAATATGGATTATCAATCCCGACGCGGGTGTTCCATCGCATCTGGCACACCTGAATATCGATTCCGTGTCCGTAGATGGCCGTACCGCTCCTGCATCGAATTCCGTAGTCTTGACCGCGGATAGCAAGCGGGTCGAAATTGCGTACGATCTCGCGTTGCTCAGTCCTAGAAGCGAACTTCGTTTCCGATACAAGCTTGACGGATTTGACCGCGACTGGATACAAGCGGACCCGGCGCAGAGAGTTGCCTCATACACCAATCTTCCTCCTGGACACTATCGGTTCGAAGCCGTGGCATGGGAGACCGACAGCCCTGAACACGAGATACAAGCCGGCCTCAATATCGTCAAGGACGAATTCTTTTATCAAACGCTCCGGTTTCGGAGTGTGTGCTTTCTTGCCGTGCTGGGTTTGTTGATGCTCGCCTACTGGGTGCATGAGGCGCAGTTGACCAGCAAATTTCAGGCAGTCATCAAAGAGCGAGGCCGGATTGCACGCGAGATACACGATACCTTGATACAAGGATGCGCGAGCGTCTCAGCACTTCTCCACGCGGCATCGAGCGATGATGCTGGAGATTTTGAATCCCGTTCCCATCTGGTTCGATTTGCATCTACACAGATCCAGGTCACGATGGATGAGGCGCGCCAGGCTGTCGCTGGTCTGCGAACTGATGCGCAGACCCCACAAGACTTAGTGTGCACTCTAAGGCTTATGACCGAACGAACCTGGCGGACCTACGGCATTGAGACGACCTTGGTGGTGAGCGGAGAGCAGTTCGACATCAATCAGAAGACCAGCCACGCGATAGCCATGGTGGTGCGGGAAGCGATCTTCAATGCCGTCCTTCATGCCAATGCGCAGAATATCCGGGTACAGGTTGACTTTTCGGCGCGCGATCTCGCTATCGGGATCTCAGACGATGGGCAAGGCTTTACAGCCAACGACTCCAATTCTGAAGACCACTATGGCATTCTGGGCATGCAGGAGCGTATTGCCGATTTCGACGGTGAATTGGCGATCGATAGCGCTCCGGGCCAAGGAACTTCAGTTCGCATCCTTCTCCCTCGCGCAAGAATTCAAGCGCCCTCCTCAATGCCTGAGACAAAGTCCGGTAACTCAGGAAACGGTCTCTTACGGCTATTGAGTGGACGCGGGAGCAAGGTATAGGAACTTGTTGAAATTCGCCATGATGGAGAGAATTTACCGCGGATTTGGATCGCTACCTGGTTGAATTCTGTCCGAATCATGCGCTTGGCACGTGTCCATGGAGGTTTGCGGATATCGGAGAGGCTATCCCGGTGTCCGGAGTGCGGATTCTGGTCGAAGTGGTCCGGTGATTCCGCTTGCAGTGGTCCAGGATTTCGCTGGGAGGCGGTCCGCATTTCGGGTAGTTAGCGGAATCGCGGACTGCATGAAGCGGAACGGTGGACCAGGATGAAACGTCATTGTGGCCCTCCGGCGCCAGTGAGACGATTCGGCTTCCCGAAATCGGCCAATAAGTTTTTGACGATCCGACTTTTGGCCGATGTATGGCCGCAATGCACAGCGTAGCCGAGGCGGGTAAGTCGGGTTATGACATTCCCATGTACGTGAACGGGTGGGAACAGCAACCGAATGAGGCCTGGCCGGGAACATTTCCCAGCGGCGGTCCACTGCCAGAGGTGCACGACATCTGGCGGGCCGGAGCTCCGGCAATTGACATCCTGTCGCCGGATCTCTACCTGCCGTATTTCGACGTGATCTGCGAAAGATGGATCCAGAACGGGGACCCGCTTTTTATTCCCGAGTCGGGCACCGTTGCGGGCAACGTGATCATGGCCGTTGGCAAGTACAATGCGATCGGCTATTCTCCGTTTGGCGTGGACGGTGGGAGACCGATTCCCCCGGACTTTGCCGCCACATATGGAATGCTCAACAATCTGGCGCCGTTGATTCTGGCGCACCAGGGAACCGGCACCATGACCGCGATGCGGATGGTCCAGGGCGACTCGCCCAAGCAGGTCAGACTGGGCAATTACACCCTGACGTTTACCTATACCGGCCGGGCCAGGGGCCTTCCCCCGCAACCCAAAGGGGGAGCAGTGGCGTCTCCGCCGAGAGACCCTGAACCGGGGGCCGAATCTCTGCCGCCGCTGGAAGCTTCTGCAATTGCGATTGCCACCGGGCCCGACGAGTATTATTTCGCCGGCGGCGGTATGCGCGTCGACTTTACGGCGAATACGCCCGGACCGGCCAATGTGGGACTCGGCGTCGTACAAACAGGCAAGTTCGTAGACGGAAAGTGGGAGCTTACCCGTTGGATCGAAGGCGACGACGATGCACAGGGTGAGATTCTGGTGCTGCATCCGGGCATAATCGAGCGGGTCCAGCTCTACCGTATGCCATAAGTCGAGAATTTCGATGGCGCCTGCCTGAGCATATCTCCGGCAGGCGCACACTCGCTCTATCTGTGAGCGCGCTGCACTTTGGACACTCGAAAAAGCCGTATTTGCGATCTATCTCGTCACGAGTGCTCGCCTCGGGCTCAAACCGCGGCGGGCACGTTCACAGGTGAGCCCTGCCTATCTGCGCACGACCAAGCGCCGATAGGCGCAAATCCGGACAGACTCGCCTTTTAGAGCACTGCGTCTGAAGCGCGCATCGTTCCGCGCCACCAGACAGTGACAAAAGGCATGGTACGGGCTGGAGTAGCTCGAAACGGTATCGATATTTGACGCGAGTTTCCCCGTTCCCAGAGAGCCGGTGTATGAGAACAGATGGACGATATTCAACACTTCTGCGCACTAGCACTCGCGAGAAAGTCGAGAATTACGCAGGAAGCAATCGAATTGCCGGCCCTGCAACCCGTTCAGAAAAATTCTTTTCCATGGGTTTGGAGACAACACGATGAAACTGAAAATGACCGTCTTTGCGTTTATTGTTTTGCTTGGGTCGGGGCGTTTAGCAATAGGACAGGCAGATCAAGGCACGATTACAGGTGTGATCCAAAACCCATCCGGAGCCGTCGTTCCAAGCGCCACTATAACCCTCACAAGTGTGGATACGGGGCAGGTGTTGAAAGCGAAATCGGACGGCTCCGGTGTCTACGTTTTCCCGCCGGTCAGAATCGGCAACTACAAGATAACCGCCAGTGCGCCGGGCTTCGGAACCACCACGGTGATCAATCTGCATCTCAGCCTGCAGCAGCATCTCAATGTGGTTGTGCCCTTAAAGCCCGGCACTGCACCAGAAACCATTTCGATGGCTGCGACGGCATCGCAGATGCAGACGCAGGAGAGTTCGATCAGTCAGGTGACGAACGCCCAATCCATCAACAAGGTACCTCTCAGCGGGGGTAACTGGGTTTATATTGCCCAACTGTCGGCCGGAGCCGCTCCGTCGCAGGGCACGCACGGCGCCGGCACGGGGGACTTCAACTCCAGCGGACAGCGCGCGGAACAGAATAACTACATCCTCGACGGCGTGGACAACACCAATCATCTCGTCGATCTCGGTACCGGCGCTAGCTTTGTGGCCCAGCCTCCGCCCGGAGGCCTGGCAGAGTTCAGTGTGCAAAGTGGAAACTACTCGGCCGAATTTGGACACTCCGCGGGAGCGATCATCAACGCCAGCTTGAATTCGGGCACAAACGAGATGCATGGCGGCGCCTGGGAGTACTTGCGCAACACGGCCCTCGACGCCAGGGACTGGAATGCAACGTCCGTGCCTCCGTATCACGAAAACCTCTTTGGCGCGACCCTCGGTTTACCCATTATCCGCAACAAGCTGTTTTTCTTTGGGGATGTGCAGGCCAATCGCATCGCTTACCACCAAACCATTATCACCACCGTACCCTCGCTACGGGAGCGCACGGGCGACTTCTCCGAGTTGTTGAACCCCGCGCTTACGGGGGCGTCCGGACCCATTCAGCTGTATCACCAAAGTTCTGTCGGGGCGCCTCAGCCATTTCCGGATAACAATCTCACCTCGGGCATCTCAGGGGTCAGGCCGAACGCGACCGCCCTGGCGATCCTCAACATGCTTCCGCAACCCAATACCAACGGTGGACTGCTCTATAACAACTATCTTTTCGGCTCTCCATCGAGCGACGACACCACGCAGTGGGATGTACGGTTGGATTGGAACATCGGCACCAAGGACACTGCATCTTCCGCGTTCAGTTACTGGCATGAGCCATCGTTCCAGGCACCGACCTTTGGCATTCTGGATGGCGGCGGGGGAGTGAACAACAACCTGAGCGGAAGTTTCATGCTCAGTGAGACTCACGTCTTTACCCCAACGCTGACCAACGAATCCCGAATGGGTTTCAATTACATCCACGCACAGAAGCTGCAATTCGATGCAACGAATACGGGCTTCGCCGCCAGTCTCGGATTCGGCGGCATACCGGGTGGCCTATTGAACGGCGGATTGCCAGAGGTTACGTTCAAGGGGGAGGCTTCCATCACTGCCAATTTTGGCGGCGGCGGGTATTCGCCTGCCAATGAAAAACAGAACGTATACCAGTTCCTTGACAATGTCACAAAGATTGTTAGCAACCACGATCTCAAGGCAGGCGCAAACATCCAGAGCATCCGCTTCTCCACGTTGCAGCCGGTGGCTTCTCGCGGCACGTTTACGTACAACGGTGAATACACGAGCGACCTGAATGCCCCCAACACGGGCTTCGCCCCGGCCGATTTCTTGCTGGACAGCCAGAACAGTGCGGTTCTTTCCAGCGAGTTTGTCAGCGGGCAGGCTCGCTGGTATGGCGCTGCCTATTTCCAGGATGACTGGCGTATCACGAAGAAGATCACCGTCAATGCGGGTCTACGCTGGGAATACTTCCAGCCCTATAAGGATGTGGGCGGCTACCAGGCCTCCTACCACTTGACCGGCCCGTCCTCGCTCAATACGACGACCGGATATGGCAGCGGCTCGGCTGTCTTCGAGATTCCCAGTCAAGCCGAGAGCTATGTGCAATCCATCTTTGCCCAGACCTCGAATGCATTCCCCAATGTTCTTGCCCAGGACAACATCGCCTTGAAGTACGACGATGACCAGCACCTCCTCACGGCGCAGAGGAGTAACTTCGGGCCGCGTCTCGGCATTGCCTATTCGCCGGACGCCAACACCGTCATTCGCGCTGGATATGGGTTCTTTTACGGCGGCTTGGAGAGCGCCGGTTACCTCCCCAATCTGGGGCAAAACTATCCCTTCCAGTACGATTCAACCTTCCTGTCCCAGAGTTGTTCCGCAACCTCCTGCCCCACCGATGGTATTACCATAAGCAACGGCTTCTCTACCGTCTTGGCCAACGGTCTTGCCAACGATATAAGCGATTTAACGCTTCGCGGCGCTACGGCGACGGTCACGACGCCCTACACGGAGGACTACAACCTTTCAATTCAGCGCGACCTTGCCCAGGGCATTTTTGCCACTATCAGCTATGTGGGGGACTCCTCGCATCACCTGGGGTCCCTTATTGATCCGAACAGCCCTTTGGCGCTTGAGAATCCCAGTAACAGCGCGCAGAACGCCCGTCCGCTACCGGACTTTGGTAGTACGGAATATACCAGCCACATTGCCAGCAGTAACTACAACGGATTGCAAGCCAAGGTTCAAAAGCAATACTCCCACGGCAACAGCCTGCTGGCCACTTACACCTGGTCGCACTCCCTGGACGATGCGCCTGCGATGATGCTCGCGCCGGGGGATGCAGCATACCGACAGACTAATCTGATTCCCATCAAGATGGACTATTCCAACTCCGCCTTCGATACCCGTCAACGCTTCACCTTCAATGCCTTATACGATCTGCCCTTCGGGTCGGGACGTAAGTTCCTCAACGATAAGGGTGTGCTGAACGATTTGGTCGGCGGCTGGTCAACCAACACCACCTTCGCGACTCAGACCGGCAACCCCTTCTCTGTTAACCCGACCGCCATCCGCTTGACAAGTGGAGGCTATGCAGCGGGGGCTGTTAAGATCAAGAACCCCTACGCCAGCGGCGGCACTTTCACTAGCCCCGATCCAAATATCCGGGTGGCCTGCGCCGCCCAGACGCGCAATCGCAACAACTGGTACAACCCATGCTCCTTTGAAAACCCCTGGAATCCCAACGACTGGGCGTATGAGCCAGGCCATTACATCCCGACCGGTACCTCCGATCCACACTATGCCACGGCTTCGCAGCCTGTCTACGTGACCAGCCTCGCGTCGGCCCTCGGGTTCCTGGGAGGCAAGCGTAATGATGTCTATGGCCCCGGTTATGAGCGCATCAATATGTCAGTTTTCAAAACTTTCAACGTACCCCGCGAGCAGACCGTACAGTTCCGCACTGACATTTTCAACCTGTTCAACACACCCTCCCTTGGCCAGCCCAGCGACATGACGATCGACAGCACCGGGGGCAAGATCACCGGCCCGCGCAGCTTCCAGAAACTGACTCCGGATGCGCGCTTTATCCAACTTTCACTGAAGTACGCGTTCTGAGATTTCTCTCAGTGCGTCGGCAATCTTGCCACTATTTTGTCCATCAGGCACTGTCTTATCAAGATGTTTGTAACAGATGGGGCCTTCCGCGTCTCCTGTGGATCGCCAAAATTCCACCCGGGAGAGAAATGAGATTGAGTATCGGCCCTGGTGATCGTTTTGGCAGGCGTTTTCCTTTCGGAACGGCTCGTTGTGTGACCGCAGAGGGCACAAAGCGGGCTTTAGGCACACCTCACTCGCAATTCATCTTCAACTTCGACGAGAGATTCTTGCGACAACAACTCAGGCTGCCAGATCGTAGCGATGATGCAGCCCGCCCAACCTTGGCATCGATAGAACCCTGC
>DASRLI010000179.1:0-7499 GCA_035648535.1 Occallatibacter sp.
GACATCTCCTTGTTTGGAGCCGACTTTGAGACAATCTTGAATACAGATGCTTTTACTCGATTTCGCCCGACTTATGCCACAGAAAAGTTCAGCAGTCCCAGGAAGATTCGCACCGGGTCCGTGTCTATGCGCGGTAATTGCAGCTTCAGTCCTGCTGATTCCGGCAGCGGCCACTGCGCAGCAGACCACCCCGGTTCTCCTCGACGCGATGACCACGGAGTTGCAACGCGCCTTCACCTCGCTTGGCAAGCAGGGACCCGGCAAACCGGACTCTGACAAGCAGATGCCGCCTTACTTCCTCAGCTACTCGGTGAGCGACGCGAGCGGCGTATCTGTCCGTGCGCAATTTGGTGCGCTGGTTGATAGTTCGGCCAACCACGCGCGTGTAGCCGACGTACAGGTGCGGCTGGGGAGCCCCGGGCTCGACAACACGCATGGGGCCCATCGCGGATCCGCAGTGAACAGTTTGCAACTGCCGCTTACCGACGACCGCGAGGCATTGGGGCGGTCACTGTGGTTAGCCACCAACACTGGTTACAGCACGGCGCTGGACAACTACCTGCGGGTGAAAACCGAAGCCGAGGTCAGGGCCAAAGAAGAGGACACGTCGCCCGACTTCAGCAAGGAGTCGCCGCAGTCGTACATCGGCAAGCCGGCACCGGCAGTGGTGATAGACCGTGCTGCCTGGGAACGGCGGGTGCGGTCGCTTTCGAAGATCTTCCGTGAATTTCCTGATGTGTACCAGAACGTAGTGATGATGACGGCGCAGAACGAGACCGACTACTTTGCCTCATCAGAGGGTTCGCGTTTGGTAACGCCTCACCAGTCTGCGCGGCTGGTGGCGATTGCGGTAACCCGCGCCGATGACGGCATGGACCTGTTCCGAGAGCAGACCTTCGAAGCGGAGACGGTGGAGGGATTGCCCACGCAGGCCGCACTGGAGGCGGCGATACGCGAGCTGGGCAAAAGCCTCGAGGCGCTGCGCAAGGCGCCGGTGACGGAGCCCTTCAACGGCCCGGCAATTCTGTCGGGACGCGCGGCTGCGGTGTTCTTCCACGAGGTGCTTGGGCACCGGCTCGAAGGCCAGCGCCAGCGCGGCGACGAGGAAGGGCAGACGTTCACAAAGGATGTGGGCAAGCCAGTGCTGCCGAGTTTTCTGTCCGTGTCCGACGATCCAACGGTGTCGAAGTTCGGCGACACTTGGCTCAGCGGAAGCTACGAGTACGACGACGAGGGCGAGAAAGCACGCCGCGTCGACCTGATCTCTGATGGAGTGTTGAAGACATTTCTCATGTCGCGACTGCCGATTGCCAGTTTCAGTTCCACAAACGGCCACGGCCGTGCGGAGACCGGTCACGTCCCCACCGGGCGCCAAGGCAACCTGATTGTGACCTCCACCAAAAGCGTGCCGGAGTCCGAGCTGCGCAAACAGCTGATCGACGAAGCGAAGAAGCAGGGCAAGCCGTACGGACTCTATTTCGAGGACATCTCCTCGGGCTTCGCGGTAACAACTCGCAGTTCGCCGCAGGCGTTTCAAGTGATTCCTCTGGTTGTGTGGCGAGTGTATGTCGATGGCCGTCCCGATGAACTGGTGCGCGGAGTGAGCATTGTGGGCACGCCGCTGGCGGCGATGAAGCGCATTGTAGCCACCGGGGACAAGAGCGAGGTATTCAACGGCGAGTGCGGCGCGGAGTCGGGCACGGTTCCGGTGAGCGCGGTAGCTCCGGCCATGCTGGTGAGCGAAATGGAAACGCAGCGCCAGCCGCAGGGCACAGCACGACCGCCGATCTTGCCCATTCCTGGTGCGGAAGCGCCCGCGCCCGCAACAAAGGAGGCGCAATGAATCCGATTCGTTCGATTGCGCTTTTTGCCGGAGTTGGATTTCTTGCCGCCTGCATCGCTGCGCCGAATTTAGCAACCGCGCAGCAGACCCGCGCCGATGCCGAGAAGGATCCGGTACTGAAGGCGATGCTCGAGGAACTGGACCGGAGCATGAGCCAGCTTCAGTTGAAGGGATTCGCGAAGCCGTTCTTTATCCAGTACCGGGTTGAGGACGTGACCGACTACTCGACAAAGGCTGAGTTTGGGGCAAGCGAAGGCTCGCAGCGCACTCACCAGCGGATCGCGCGGGTAACGGTGCGTGTGGGCGACTACAAGACTGACAGCTCAGGTGGGCGCGGGGATGGAGCTCTTGGACTCACGGCGCTTGACGGCGATCCGATCGCACTGCGGACTGCGTTGTGGGCGGCCACCGACCAGGCATACAAGGCTGCGCTCGCAGCCTATGCGGTAAAACAGGCAGCGCTGAAGCAGGTGCAGACACCGCCGCAGGCCGATGACTTCAGCCACGAGAAAGTTGTGATTTCTCTTGCCGTGCCGGTGAGCCTGAATCTTGATGCAGCTGCATGGACACTACGCGTGGCGCGGGCCAGCGGCCTCTACAAGAACGACGCGACGGCAAGGGCAGGCGAGGGCAACATCCAGTACGCGACCGCGAACTTCCAGGGCAGGGTTACCACAACCTGGCTTGTCACCAGTGAAGGAACCATCATGCGCAAGGCGGCGCAGGAATACCAGGAGACATTTGGTGTAGGCACGCAGGCTGCAGACGGCATGCGGCTGGACCGTTCGTATGCGTCGACCGGAAGCTCGCTCAAGGATCTTGACGCTCAGGAAGTTTTCGAGAAACATGCGCAGGAACTGATCGCCTCACTTGCCGAGTTACGCAAGGCCCCGCTGGTCGACGAGGAATACCATGGCCCGATTCTATTGAGTTCCGACGCCGGCGCGGATACTCTGCACAGTCTTTTGGCTGGCGGTGTAACAGCAACGCGGCCAAGGCTGGGAACCGAGGCACGCACCAATGGACCGTTTGCCTCCAGCTTTCATGCGCAGGTGCTGCCCGAGTTCATTGACGTGGTGGACGATCCGGGACTGAAAAGCTACAACGGCAGGGGACTGATAGGCGCATACGATTTTGATGAGGAGGGCGTGCCGGCGCAAGCCGTAAACCTGGTGAAGGCAGGACGCCTTGGGAGCTATCTTCTCGGGCGCGAACCGGTGCGCGACTTTCCTCAGTCGAACGGACACGGACGCGCCGGAATTACCGGTGCGGCGCGGCCGGCGTTGGGCGTTCTAAAGGTGTCGGCGGAAAATGGCTCTTCGGATGATGTGTTGAACAGCAAACTGCTGGCCCTCGCAAAGGACCGCGGCCTAAAGAGTGTTTATTTTGTGAAAACGCTGGGCGGTGAAATGACACCGAGGCTGCTTTACCGCGTGAGTGCGGATGGCAAACGCGAACTGGTGCGCGGCGCAGTGCTCGACGACATTGACCAGCGCGC
Organism: Occallatibacter sp.; assembly: GCA_035648535.1. Lineage (GTDB taxonomy): Bacteria > Acidobacteriota > Terriglobia > Terriglobales > Acidobacteriaceae > Telmatobacter. The sequence goes on from DASRLI010000179.1 coordinate 3,342, forward strand.
ACTGCGTTCGAGCTTGTCGGCAGTGGGCAAGGACCTGTTTGTTGCCAACTACTTTGGCGATGTTCCGCAGACGGTTCTGGCTCCGGCGATGCTGCTGGACGATGCAACCGTGCGCCGGGCCAACGAGAAGAACGGAAAGCTGCCCTTCTATCCGCCACCGGAATAGAGTGGGCGGCCTTTCGGCTACTTCTTTTTCCAACCGCCGACAATCGCTCCCATCAGAACCATGCCAAGCAGCCAGAAACCAGTATTGATCGCGAAGAGCTTGTAGGTACGGACCTCGAAGGCGTATTCGGTGCCCCAGGTGGTGAGCACGCACCCGAGCCACAACAGCGCAGCAACCCTCATACCGCGCAGAGCCGTCTGCGGACCGGTGAGCTGGGTGACGCACGAGATGGCTCCGGCGATTACGGCTGCGGAGAGCAGGGCAGTGCCGTACTGCAAGGCCGGGTTGACGCCGCTGCTCACAACCCACTCGCGGGTGCGGCCGATGCCGTCAAGCCAGGATTGCAGGAAATATGAGTACCACGCGGCTTCAAACAGGAAACATGCTACGGCTGCCAGGGTGATGGCCAGATAGTTCTGCCGAACTCTCGCCACTTCATCGATCATTGCGTCCTCCCTTTCGTTCCCTCAAGCACCTGCCTCTCGTCGGTAGGCCGACGCCGACCCGGCGATTGCGCGGCCAGGGGCGGAGCGGCACAGGTGCTTCAGCCCGCAAGCGAATGAGATTGGCGGAATTCTAGACCATCTTCGTCGCAGTTGTCTTGACGAAAAGAGGAATTGACTCTCTCTCGATAGTCGCCGCGACAGACGGCTACTTCCATGCGTCGATGGCGGCTGTCCCGCGCTCCGCTTTCCGCGCTCGCGGGTGACAGGAGTATTCTCCTCTTCGGAAAGAATTCTGCCGCTGCAACGACGTAAATGATCTGGCGGTGAGGGTAAAAGATGAAACAGATATCATTTGTTCTTCTCCTTGGCGGATTGCTCTGCGCGCTGGTTGCTCCGGCGGCCAACGGCCAGGACACATCCCACGGTACTGGTCTCTCTGCAGGTCACGGGGCAGGTCACGTTATGGACCACGCTAACGGCCTCATCAAGGTGATGATTCTTGACGGGCAGAGCGCAGGCACTTACCACAACTGGAGGCTGACGACCCCGGTGCTGAAGAAGGAGCTTGAAGAGACCGGACTGTTTTCGGTGACGGTTTTGACTGCTCCACAGTCGAACGGAGACTTCAGCAATTTCAAACCGGACCTCGACCATTATCAGGCGATCGTGATGAATTACGACGGTCCCGACTGGCCGCAGGAAATACGCACACGCTTCGAGCAATTCGTGAGCGATGGCGGAGGACTGGTGGTGGTTCACGCTGCCGACAATGGGTTTCCCAACTGGCCGGCCTATAACGAAATGATCGGCATCGGCGGGTGGAGAAACCGCACGCAAGAGGCGGGGCCCTATTGGTACTTCAAAGATGGGAAACTGGTCTCCGATCCTTCTCCAGGACCAACCGGAATGCACGGTGCGCGCCTTCCATACCAGGTGGTGACGCGGCAGCCGCAGCACCCCATCATGAGGGGATTGCCACCGGTGTGGATGCATTTCCCTGACGAGCTTTACGGTACGCTCCGCGGCCCCGGAAAGAACATGACCGTGCTGGCCACCGCGCATTCCGACCCGCAGAACAAGGGCACTGGCCATGATGAGCCCATGCTGATGGTCTTGCACTACGGTAAGGGCCGGATCTTTCACACCGTGATGGGCCACGACGTCGCGGCGCTAAGCTGCGTGGGGTTCATCACTACCTATCAACGGGGAACGGAGTGGGCTGCTACGGGGAAGGTTACGCAGAAGGTCCCGGCGAATTTTCCAACAGCGACCACAGTGAGCAATCGAGTGGATATTGAAGAAATGGACCCTGCATTTCTGAACGGCGCTTCATCGGTCATTCACAGCGGAGCAAAGCCTGTGGCACAGCGAGCTTCTCATTAGAGCGCTTTCGGCCGGGGTGTTTACAGTTGCGATGGATGTCAGTGGTCTCCCACCCTTTGCGCAAAGAACGCACAAAGGATGGGGCACCCGAAGTTGTGTTAACACTCAACTCGAAAATGCTGTAGCACTGAGTGAACTGATATAGGTAAATAGTAACGCTTCCGGCTGATGAACAGCACAAACAGAACGTCCCAGCGAAGCCGTTGAAAGCCTCGCTGGGGCGTTGTTGAATCAGCTCAAATCACTTGGCTGTGCGGTAGATTTCAGAACCAGCCAGCAGGTAGGCACCGACTCCGTAGTTATAGCTCGACGTTTCAGTGTAAGCGCCGGGAGCTGCGCCTACGGGTTGAATTGCGCCCAGGCGGCCATCTGCATAAACGTGGGTCAACATGCCGGCCCAGGCCTTCTCAACAGCGGGCCAGTAAGTCTTCTTGTCGAGAATCTTTTCATTCACGCCGTAGGCAAGAGCGTAGGTGATGAAGGCGCTCCCAGAAACTTCAGGCAGCGGATAAGAATCTGCATCGAGCAGACCCGGTCGCCACAAGCCGTCCTTGCTTTGAATGGCCAGTGCTTCGGCGGACATCTCTTTGAGCAGCGTTACGTACTTGGGCCGCAGCGGAGAATCTTTCGGCAGTTGCTTCAGCACGCGAACGGTGCCGCCCATCACCCAGCCGTTTCCACGAGACCAGAAGAGATTCTCGCCATTCTTCTCATGTTTGTTGAGGAACGTGGCGTCGCGCGAGTAGAGGTGCTTGTCCTTGTCGTAAAGGAGATCGGTCGTGATATTCCATTCGCGATCCATGAAGTCCAGGTACTTCTTGTCGCCTGTGGCCTTGGCCATATCGGCATAGACGGGCGGAGCCATGAAGAGCGCGTCACACCACCACCAGAGCGGCTTGGCCGGATCGTCGGGCGTGGCAATCTCCTGGTCGAGCCGTGCCTTCATCGGGTCCAGCATCTTGGCGTCTTTATGGATGAAATATTGTTCGAGGAACATCTGCCCCACAGCCTGATCGTCGGCGTGTTCCACGCGCGGACCCGGCTGCCAGTTCAGCTTGTCGCCCAAATCCTGCATGGCCTTCTTGTACTTGTCCCCAGCCACTGCGTCCGGGACTCCCATAAAGCCGGTGTAGAGCGCGGCCCAGGTCCAGTCGGTCTGAGGCACGGCAGGCTGGCGCATGAGCTGCCAGTCCGCAACAATCTTCATGGCCTTGGCGAGATCGGCCTTCGTAAATTTCGGGGAAAGATTCTCTGCCAGCGGTCCAGCGGTGGGCAGACTGTCTCCCGGGGGTGCTACGTTCTCCCTCTGCGCATGTGCGCTCTGAACAGTAAGAGGCGAGAGTAAGGCAAAAAGGCCGGCTGCGGCGAGAGTTGGGAGGCATACCGCGCTTCCCATCCGGCAAAAGAAACTCTTGATTTGCATTTGAATCTCCGTCGGTGTCGAATGCAGGTTATTTCGATAGGTTGCCCGGGCAGGATTTAAGGCGACGGACTTTGCCGCGGCCGACCGTACCCATCTTTATAAGAGCGCGTTGCATGTCTGGCCCGGAAAGACGCCCAATTCGGGCGCAGAACAACTATATCGCTCCGGCAGGCCGCAAGACTATGCAGAGGGTGTGTCAACAGGGCAATCGCATGAACAGCGTTTGAGATCATGGATGGGGTTCGCTCCGCCCCGACGGGGCGGATTGCTCCTTTTTGGACGCCTTCCCCGGATTACGTCCGCTGCGGCGGACTTCATCCGGGGCTATTCGATTGGGAGAACCCCCGGCTTTGCCGGTTGGCAGTAGAAGTTTGACATTTACGGGAGTCGCTCCCTTTTAGGTTTATTCCATACTTCTCGCAAAAACGTTACATGCATGAGCGCCGTCCCTACGGGACTCCGGATGAATTTCTGGTTTCGCCGACCCCACGCTGAAGCGCGGGGCTAACAACCACTGCGCCTACGGCGCAGGCGACGGGCCGCTGCCTGCATAGAGCCCTACTACACAGGCCCCTTTGAGGGGCCACCAATCATAAAGGCTCCGGCTCTCCTAAGGAACAACATTGATGGGGATGAGTTGGAACCCGAGTTCTCTGGCTTGTGCGTGAAGCCTGGCCGATTTTTGGTGTTGCCGGCGCTCCTCCTGTTTCTGAAAGATGGTGGTGTCGTATGGTTGTTGG
>DASRLI010000180.1:0-3985 GCA_035648535.1 Occallatibacter sp.
CCCTACGTTGGCGTCGACACTGGAATGCTCAGCGGCCGCATCAGCATCGCCGAGTGGAAACCCGGCGATGAGCCCATGCTCCAGGTCGACAAGCGCGGTCGCTTCATCACCAACATCGCCTTCGCCAACTTTGTCACCGCCGCTGTCATGTCTGAAGATCCGCGCATCAAGGGCAGTTGCGTCGTCATCATGGAAGACGGCGACGAAGGCACCTTCGATCGCGGAACCCCGACCAGGAAGCTGGTTCACCAGCTCTCCTCCACCGGCGATCCCATCTTCACCATGAAGGTGCCCGCCAACCGCATCGTCGGCGGCTACACCATCAAGGACGGCGTTATCGTCCCCAATTACAACCACGGCGAAATCATTGAAGCCGTCTTCCGCCGCACTCGCGTTCCCGTTGGCCTCATGACCGCCGCCAAGCTGCTCTCCGCCGTCGAGCCGGTCATCCGCTACCAGCGCGAGCGTTTCCGCGGTGCTGAAGGCTCCCGTCCCGGCTCCGTCCGCTATGAGCAAGGCATTCAGCAGCGCGAAGACGCACTGCACCGCCTCGTTGATGTATGGGCCACCGGCGAAGCTGCTACCTCGCTCGGTTTTGCTGCCGCGCGTCTCTTCGACGACCTCGACCCACTCGAAAAGCACAAGACTGCGCTACTCAAGGAACAAGGCATCCAGGGCGGCCGCTCCGAGATGAAAGCCCTCAAGGAAAGCGAACAGCGCGCCATCCTGCTTCTCTCGCTCAAGAATGGCGATCCCCGCCGCGCCGAACTCGAAGCGGATCAGCTCGTTCAATATGTCCTCATGGACGCGGAGGCAAACGTAATCTGTCCCGCCACCAAGCTCTGGAACACCGGCCACGGCGCCAACATGATGCGCGAAGCAGTCAGCCTCATGGGCGGCTACGGCATCACCGAGGACTGCCCGGGCTTCCTCGCCAACAAGTGGATGGACGCGCAGCTTGAAGCCACATACGAAGGCCCTGAGGCTGTCCAGCGCCGCCAGCTCACTGTCACCATGACCTCCGAGCTATTCCTCGCCGAGTTCCGCGCATGGACAATCGCCATGCGCCGCATTGCCTCAGATCGCCCCGGAACCGGAGCGTGCACACTCGCCTCTGCCATGACCCTGTGGCTCTGGACGATGAATTACCTGCAGCATTCCACCGACCCTGAAGGCAACAAGCTCTATCACGGCCAGCGCCAGGGCGTGACCTTCGCCCTCGCCGATGCGCTCTGCTGGCTGCTCGCCTCGCGCGCGCAGATTCTCGACGTCCTCGAACTCGAAGACCGCGGCGCCAATGATGCCGTTGCCTCAGAAGGTCTCGCCGGAACCGTCCAGTTCCTCAGCGACCTTTGCCACACGCAAGCCGCGCAAGCCGCCGGCGAGGTTTCCCGCATCTGCGGCGAACTGGTCTTCGGCTACAACCGTCATCCCGCCTGGGACGAAGAAGAGCACAAGAGTTGCTTCCTCGCCAGCGAATTGGAAGAGTACGAAGAGACCATGCCCGGCATCACGGCCATGGCCGTCGATGTGCTCGGCGCCGACGGCACTCATCCGCTCAAAGCAGGCCCCTGCGCAGGTTGCATCGGCTCCGCCGAGTTCCTCCGTCTGCAAAGCAAACTCACCACCTGCCTCAGCGGCTGCCGCCTCGCCAAAGACCGCGCCGCCGACACAGTCAGCAAAGTAATGATCCCCGAAGCCCTCGACTATCCCTCGGCGGGCCCCGCATGAGCGCCAGCCACAAATGCCGGGTGCCCCGCTCTCGCCGCTTGTTCATCGCGGCAAAGGTGGGAATCCGCGAACTCAGCCCTCCTCCAGAACCTGGGTGCCCCATCCTTGAATCGCTTCTTGATTCAAGGGTGGGATACCTGGACCCTAAACCGGCCAGTTTGATGAGGAACTCAGAATGAGCGAAGAAGCCATGACCGAGGTGTCCCCGGCCCTCGAAATCGACCGCCAATCCATCGAAGTCGATATCGCTTGTGTCGGCTTTGGCCCCGCCACCGGCGGATTTCTCACAACGCTCACCCAAGCCTGGAATAAAAACCCCGCCGATCCCGCCTTCGAAAGCAAGGTCGCGCCGGGAATGCCCCTTCAGATCCTCTGCTACGAGCGCGCCGACGACCTTGCAGCCGGTGTGAGCGGCGTAGTCACGCAGGCGCGCGGCATTGGCGCAAGTTTTCCCGCGCTCAACCCCGCAGAAATCCCCATGGCTGCCAATGTGACCAGCGAGCGTGTCCTTTACCTGCTCGACCCCGCTGGCGCCAGCCGCCGCTCCCTTATCCTCCGCGTCGCCGACAAGGCCCTTCGCACTCTCGGCCCGCTGCTGGGACTCAAAGACCACGCCTTCCAATTGCCCTGGACCCCGGCATTCCTCAACAAACACGGCGGCCTCGTGCTCTCCATCGGCCAGTTCAACCAATGGGTCGCCTCGCAACTTATGGCGGGTGGCCTCGTCCAGATCTGGCCCGGTACGCCCGTCAGTGCTCCGCTGTTAGACGGTCAAGCAGTAACTGGCATACGCCTCGCCGATCAGGGCGTAAACAAAGACGGTGCGCCCTCCGACGGCTTCATGCCCGGCATGGATGTCCGTGCAAAACTCACAGTCGTTGCGGATGGGCCCGTCGGTCAGGTTGGCAAAGCTCTCGACCAAAAGTTCAAGAGCGCGGAGCGCAAGGACTGGGCGCTGGGCATGAAGTTCGTCATCGAGTTGCCGGAAGACTCTGACACCGATGCGCTGATTCCGGGTGCCGTCCTGCACACCTTCGGCTATCCCGAGCCCGAGATCTTCGGCTTCCTCTACGTACATCCCAACCGTCTCGTCTCCGTCGGCATCTTCGTCCCCTCGTGGTTGAGCGATCCCTCACGTACTGCCTACCGCTACCTGCAGCACTACATCCAGCATCCCGCGCTTTGGAAGATTCTCAAAAACGGAACTCTCCGCTCCTGGGGCGCGAAATCCCTTGAAGAATCGGGCCGCCACAGCGAGCCAGCTCTCACCGGCGACGGCTATGCCCGCATCGGCGAAGGTTCCGGCTCCACAAACATGCTCACCGGCTCCGGCGTGGATGAGGCCTGGACCACCGGCGCACAACTCGGCGAAGCCGTACTTGAGTTGCTCCGCGCTGGCAAACCTTTCACGCAGGAGAACCTCGCCGCCACCTACGAAACCCGTCGCCGTAAAAGCTGGGTCGAGCGCGGCGCACGCGAAGCAGAAAATGCCCGCAACGGATTCCACGACGGCGTAGTAAAAGGAATGATCGGCATGGCACTCGCCGGCCTCACCGGCGGCCGTCTCTCACTCAATTCGCACATCCCTCCCCCAAGCAAACAGATTCGCCTCACCGCCTTGCATTCAGCCGAAGCCCTCCAATTGATCGAAGCCATGTCGCAATCGAATGATGAAGGCCGCCCGCTTCACGACGCTCTGCTCTCCGTCCGCGGCTGGCCAGAGATTCCGTACGACGGCCGTCTGCTCATCACGCAACAGGACGCGCTGCTCATCGGCGGCAAGGTGCAGGCCATGCCCGGCTTTGCCGACCACGTCGTCTTCCGCGACTTGGCTTTATGCACCGCCTGCACAGAAAAGACATGCGTAGCCATGTGCTCCGGTCAGGCCATCACGCAAGGCCCCGACGGCCTGCCCGCCTTCGAGCGCGAGAAGTGCGTTCATTGCGGCGCCTGCCTGTGGAACTGCGCCGAGTCCCCCGACGGCGAAAGTTCAAACATAGAATTCAAAGCGGGCTCCGGCGGCCTCCACTCCGCGGAAAATTGATTTCGTTCATGGATTCATTGGCAACTACGCAAGAAGATCTAATCTCGAATTTCGAAAACAGCTGTCATCCTGAGCGAAGCGAAGCGGAGTCGAAGGACCTGCGGTTGCCTTTGCCGTTGCTTGTTTTGAACCCAGCTCGGTTTCTTGAACGACCCAAACCGCGCAACTAGAACTCTTCAACTGATTCGAAGAAGGAAAAGCAAATGCCAA
>DASRLI010000181.1:0-26501 GCA_035648535.1 Occallatibacter sp.
GTACGCTGCCGTTGGTGTAGACGGTCACCGTGGACTGGCCGGTCAGCGTGGCCAGCCAGCTCCCGGCGGGCAGCGTCAGTGTGTATTGCGCAAAGCAGGCCATGCAGGTCGGCGCCGCGAGGTTGGCAATCGTTCCACCAATAGTTTGTGGAGCCATTGCAACGGCGGTCGCAGTTGCCGCACTGTTGGTCACGCCGTTTGTAGCCACGGCCACAGCCTGTCCGGCAAACAGCGTCGCCGCTGAGAAGGTTGGCGTAAACGGCAACCCGCCAATGGACAAGTTCGTGAACCGTCCCGGCATCAGGAACTTCGTCGACGCGTCGATGGTGATTGTGTCTTTCTCCACCGGAGTCGCTGTAGCGGCGGGCCCAATGTGCTGCCTCACCATCATTGTGAATGAAGTTGCCGGCGCGCCCGTTACTGAGGTCACCGGTCCAACCAGCAGATGCGCGGTTGCGTTGGGCGCAACCTGTTGTTCAACCCGCAGCGCCAGCAGGGTCCCATCGCTCTGAATCTGGACATCCACCTCAACCAGTGCATCAAGAGCCAGGGCCGAAAATCCGCTCAGCCCCTGATACTGCGTGTTTGTATTCACCGTAATCTTCATCGAGATGCCCGCGGGGTTGGTCAGCGTAAAGCTATTCGTGCCCAGCGATGTAACCTTGCCCCTGACGCCGAAATCCAATCCGTTAGTCCCATTTGTCGGCTGCGGCGGAATCGGAACGGCTGCAATGTGGAAGGCCGGTGTAACCGTAACTGTCGAGCCTGAGATCGCAACTGAATTCGCCACCAGGAAGTCCACTAGCAACGATGTCCTCGTGTTGTTCACAGTAATCGGGGTCGCAAAGGTCACCGTCTGCGAGTTGTTCGCGAGGGTCGCCGTAGCCAGCACCACTTGCTTCGTCACCGGATCGATGTACGCCACCTGCGCATTCGAGTAGGTCAGCAGGACACTCGCATATGTGTCCTCCGGGATTGAAGGCGAAAACAGGGGCTCTTGTACCGCGTCAAGGTGCGCAGCTTCAAACGTGAGCGGTGCGCTCAGAATGCTTGTGGTCTTGCCCGCCGAGTTGGTCAGCACAATCGAGTTCAACGTAAGGCTGGCCGCAATTACCTGGTCGCTTGGCGCATCGGTAATCGTCACCGGCACCACGGTCGAAGTCGCGCCCGAATTCGCAATGTTGTTGGCGATTGAGCCCGTCATCGAGCAACCAGACACGATGAGTCCGGCCGTCGCAAGCACGGCTGCAAAAGTTATGGAAATGGCCTGTGTGATTTTCCGCGTTCTGCCTTGCATGTCGTTCTCCTTGCAAATGTACATTGGAAGAAGCTATTTCCCGGCTTCAGCCGGATGGGCGGGTACGTGCATTCCAGCTTGCTTCTGAGGTCCTTGAAACACAAACTGCCGATGATATGGCGACAGCTTAGACGAGCGTGTAGCTCACGGGCTTACCTACGCTTGAAATAATTCGCAGGACTCTCCCAAACCAAAGTAACCGAGGCATACCACCCCGCCTGCCGACCGGTCCCTGATTTCTGAAGCAGGCCTCTATACCGGATACCGTTCCAACCCAATGGCAGCCTTAGCCACCATCCTGCTCAATCCCACCGCATCCCCCGGAGCAAACCGTGCCAACCGCCTTAGAATTGCAAGTTGCGTCCGCAGCATGTCACCCTCTGCGCAAGCCGCAAGCACCCGTCGCGAAGCCTGTTCGGCTAATCCCATCGTCTCGTCTGCCAGCAGGCCAGTCATCGCCGCTGCCGCCTCCGCCGAGCTCTTGTGGCCTTGGGCCAGTTTCCGCGCCCGCAGCAGCGCCGACTCCAATGCGTACACCTGCATGATCATGTCGGACAGGTCCGCCAATACTTCCTGCTCTTCCTGCAACGCCGTCATGAAGCGCTGGCTGGCCACGCCCGCCGCAAACAGCGCCATCTTCTTGACCGCAGCAAGCACAACACTCTCCCGACCCAACACCTCGTCAGGGTCCGTCCCTGTGTCGAGGCTGGGAGGCTCCATCACTTCGTCCATCACCCGCTTGATGGCGCCCATCAGCGGCAGTTGCCCACTCATCGCACGTTTCATCAGCCAGCCGGTAATAATCAGCCGGTTGATCTCGTTGGTCCCCTCAAAGATCCGGTTAATGCGCGCATCCCGGTAGAACCGCTCTGCGGGATACTCCTCCACATACCCGTATCCGCCCATTGTGGCCACGAGCTCATCCGCAACCGCGCTCAGCATCTCCGAACCGTAAACCTTCAGAATGGAGCACTCAACCGCATACTCCTCGATTCTATTCTGGGTTTCGCGGGCCGTGTGCGCCGGTTCCCCATCCGCCTTCGCCAAGCCTGAATCCGTCAGGCTCGCATCCATGAGTCCAGCCGTTCTGTACGCCATGCTTTCGGCCGCATAAAGCTTCGTAGCCGACGCGGAAATCTTGCGCTGAATCATCCCGAATTCGGCGATCGACTTGCCGAAGGCGCGCCGCTCCTTGGCGTACTTGATCATGTGCCCCAGTGCGTGCCGGGCCCCGCCTACGCAAGCAACCCCCAGCTTGAAGCGGCCCACGTTCAGCACGTTGAAAGCAATGTGATGTCCCTTCCCCGCCTCGCCCAGCAGGTTTGCCGCCGGCACCTTGCAGTCGGAAAGTACGAGGGGGCAGGTGGAGGAGCCGTGAATTCCGAGCTTGTGCTCCTCGGAGCCCACACTCAGGCCGTGGGTATTTCGCTCGATTAGGAATGCGGAGAATTTCTCAGTTCCGGTCGCGGCATCTACGATTTTTGCGAATACGGTGTAGAGTCCTGCAATGCCACAGTTGGTAATCCACTGTTTCTCGCCGTTAAGCGTGTAATAGGTGCCGTCTGCCGAGCGCACTGCGCGGGTGCGGATGTTCATGGCGTCCGATCCCGAACTGGCCTCCGACAAACCATAAGAGCCGATCCATTCGCAGCTCCCCAGCTTGGGCAGGTAGCGCTGTTTCTGCTCCTCAGTCCCGTACCAGACAAGCGGCAGCGTCGCGATTCCAATGTGCGCGCCGAACGCCGTTGAAAAGCTCGCAAGCACCGATATGTGGTCTGTAATCAGCGTGGAGCTGACTTTGTCCAACCCCATCCCGCCGTACTCCTCGGGAATGTCGACGGCCGCGAACCCCAGGTCGGCTGCCCTTCGCATCAGACCCGCCAGCACTCCCGGTTCCTTGGCTTCGATCGCCGCAATCGCCGGCTGAATCTCGTCGCGCGCAAACTGCACCGCGGTGGCTGCAATCTGCCGCTGCTCCTCGTTCAGGTCTTCCGGCGTAAAAACTTCAGCCGACGTTCGAGTCTCCAGCAAGAAACTGCCGCCCGGTGCGGCAACGATGGGGGATACGGTCTGCGTGCTCATATCAGAACTTTCTCCAACTGTTAGATGACAGTACGCCAGCAAGATAGAGACGATCAAATGCGCAAAACATGCGCAATCCGAGTGTATGCGGAGATGCACATAATTCCGCCGCTTTTGGACAAAGTCGGGAGATCCAGGCCGCTGGCTGACGGAACCGTAGCGCCAGCGCGGTCCGAACCCCAACCATCGCTCGACTTTGCCAACCGGCGAGCGGCAGGGCACCGAGAGCCCTCCATCGCTTACAATTGGCGTTATCCAGACTGTGGAGGCTCGCCCTGTTCGCCGCGCTTTTGACCCGACTGAACCCTGCTGCAGGCTCGCTCCATTCGAATCTTGGGGAGTTGTCAGCCCGGGCGGCTGTGTATCTGGCCTTTGCCCCCCAGAGTGGCCTCCGCCACTACCTAAAGATGCAGTACCAGGACCAGACCTTCAAGGGGCTCTACCACTGGAATCTTTTTGACGCAGCGGTGCTGTTGCCCTATTTCGCGGTGATGATCGTCCTGGCCCTTTACGGCGTCCACCGCTACACCATGTGTTACCTCTATTTCAAGCACCGCAAGAACTACAACCCCAATCCGCCACGCCACTTCCACGAACTGCCCAGGGTGACAGTGCAACTGCCCATCTACAACGAGCAGTTCGTCATCGACAGGCTCATTGAAGCGGTCTGCGCCATGGACTATCCGCGCGAGAAGCTTGAGATTCAAGTTCTGGACGACTCCACCGACGAGACCTGCGAGGTAGCATCCAGCATCGTGGCGCGCTATGCCGCCATGGGCCACCCCATTGCCTACATCCACCGCACCAACCGCCACGGCTATAAGGCCGGGGCGCTCGATGCAGGCCTCAACGTTGCCAAGGGTGAGTACGTCGCTATCTTCGACGCAGACTTTGTGCCCCCGACCGACTGGCTGATGAAGGTCATCCACCACTTCGCCGAGCCTGAAATCGGCATGGTCCAGACGCGCTGGTCCCACCTCAACCGCAACTACAGCATGTTGACCCAGATTGAGGCCATCCTGCTCGACGGTCACTTTATCCTTGAGCACGGCGCCCGGGCACGCACCGGCGACTTCTTCAACTTCAACGGCACCGCCGGCATGTGGCGCATTCAAGCCATCGTGGACGGCGGCGGTTGGCAGCACGACACCCTCACAGAAGATACGGATCTCAGTTACCGTTCCCAGCTCGCTGGATGGAAGTTCAAATACCTGCCCGACGTCGAGTGCCCTTCCGAGCTGCCGATCGAGATGACCGCCTTCAAAACCCAGCAGGCGCGCTGGGCCAAGGGACTGATCCAGACCAGCATCAAAGTCCTGCCTAGGGTCTTCAGGTCCGACGTGCCACGCCGCATAAAGATCGAGGCCGTCTACCACCTCACAGCAAACCTCAGCTATCCGCTCATGGTCATCATGTCCGCAGCCCTGATACCCGCCATGATCTGCCGCTTCTACCAGGGCTGGTTCCAGATGCTGATCATCGACGTGCCTCTGTTCACGGCGTCTACGTTTTCCATCGCTGTCTTTTACGTGATGAGCGAGCGCGAACTCTTCCCCAACAACTGGAAGAAGACTTTTCTCTATCTGCCCTTCCTTATGGCTCTCGGCATCGGCCTCACCGTCACCAATACCAAGGCAGTGATGGAAGCCCTGTTCGGCATCAAGAGCGCCTTTGTCCGCACCCCCAAGTACCGCGTCGCCAAGAAGGGCGAGAAGTCACAGGCCGCCAAGTACCGCAAGCGCCTTGTGCTCGCGCCGTGGATTGAGCTGTTCCTTGGCGCGTACTTCTTTGCGGCCATTCTCTATACGTTTTCTAACCGGAACTACTTCACCGCTCCGTTCCTGATTCTGTTCGTCATCGGCTACTGGTACACCGGCTTGATGAGCCTGTTGCAAGGCCGCTTCGAACGCTGGCGCACCGGCACCGCCGCCAACACCGACGAGTCCAGCCCCAAGCCGTTTCCCGTGGGCGTGTGAGGGAGCAGTGCTTCCACTCTGAGCCCCCTCCGCTACAATAGTCATTAAGCGCCTGCCGCGCCGGGGATCATAGTCTCCTGGCCGCCAGGCGCATCAGAGCATTATGCTGGCACAAAACCTAACTGAAGCCCTCACTTTCGACGATGTGTTGCTGGTTCCCGCCTACAGCGAGGTGGTGCCCGTGCAGGTGAGCACCCAGACCCAGTTGACGCGCGAAATAACGCTCAACACTCCGCTCATCTCCTCGGCCATGGATACTGTGACCGAGTCGCGCATGGCCATCGCCATGGCGCAGCAGGGCGGCATTGGCATAGTGCACCGGAACCTCACCATCGTTGACCAGGCTGGCGAAATAGACAAGGTCAAGCGCTCCGAGAGCGGCATGATCGTAGATCCCGTGACCATCGGCCCCGACCAGATGATTGCCGACGCCCTCGACGTGATGCGCCGCTACAAGATCTCCGGTGTACCGGTCACGCAGGGCAAGCGTCTGGTCGGCATCCTCACCAACCGCGACCTGCGCTTTGAAACCCGCACCGACATACCCGTAGGCGACGTGATGACCAAGAAGGACCTAGTCACCGTCCCCGTCGGCACCACACTTGAAGAGGCTGAACTGATCCTCCACAAGCACCGCATTGAAAAGCTGCTGGTGGTCAACGATCAGTACGAGCTCAAGGGCCTGATTACCGTCAAGGACATCCAGAAGAAACTCAAATATCCCAACGCCAGCAAGGACGATCAGGGCCGGCTGCGTGTGGGGGGAGCCATCGGGGCCACCGGCGACTATCTGGAACGCGCGGCTGAACTGATTCGCGCCCGCGCCGACGTGCTGGCTATCGACTCAGCGCACGGCCACTCTTCGCGCGTGCTCGAGGCGGTCCGCGAGGTCAAGAAGGCATTCCCGAATATCGGCGTGCTGGCCGGCAATATCGCCACCTACGAGGGTGCGCTGGCACTTATCGATGCAGGCGCCGACGCCATCAAAGTCGGCATCGGTCCCGGCTCCATCTGCACCACCCGCATGGTCACCGGCGCAGGCATGCCGCAGATTACGGCCATTGCTGAAGCGTACCGCGCAGCTCGCGAGCGCGGCATTCCCGTCATCGCCGACGGAGGCATCAAGTACTCAGGCGAAATCACCAAGGCTATTGCCGCCGGCGCGAGCTCGGTAATGATCGGTTCGCTGTTTGCCGGCGTAGACGAGAGCCCTGGCGAAACCATTCTCTACCAGGGACGCAGCTTCAAGAGCTACCGAGGCATGGGCTCGCTGACCGCAATGAGCCAGGGATCTGGCGAGCGCTACTTTCAAAGCACCTCTGACCTGGCCAGCGCGGAATTGGGCAGTGAGGGCGTGGTGCAGCGCGAGCGAGCCAGCCAGAACCGCCTGGCAAAATTCGTTCCCGAGGGCATTGAGGGACGCGTCCCCTATCGTGGACCGCTCGAGTCCATGGTCTTCCAGCTCGTCGGCGGCCTGCGCTCCGGCATGGGCTACCTGGGATGCGCCAACATTGCGGAACTGCAGGAGAAGGCGCAATTCGTGCGCATCTCCGGCGCCGGACTGCGTGAAAGTCACGTGCACGATGTGATCATCACCCGGGAGGCGCCTAACTACCATGTCGAGTAACGGCCGCGAGCCCAGGTTTTGGATCAAAGCATGGTGGCCTGTGACCGTGGGCCTCTGCATCATTGCGATCGAGTCCACCGAGGCTCTCGGGGCCGATCACACTTCCGGTCCCTTGCGGTTGATTTTCCAGGCAATCTTCGGACACGTGAGCAACGTTGAGTGGGAGAACATTCATCACCTCATCCGCAAGTCCGGCCACTTCATCGGCTATGGATTGCTCGGGCTGACATGGTTGCGCGCCTGGTGGATGACCCTACCCCGCTCCGTGTTCCTCCAGGACACCGCGCTCGCACTGCTGGGAACCGCGATGACCGCCAGCGCCGATGAGTACCACCAATCCTTCCTGCCCAACCGTACTTCCTCGCCCTGGGATGTTCTGATCGACTGCTGTGGCGCGCTTGCGATGCAATTGCTGGTCTACGTCTGTATGCGTATCTTTCGTCCCAAGCGCCTTGAAAGGGCTAAATAGACTTTCGTTTTTTCGGACAGTGAGATTCCAGCAGCTTCGACGCGGGCGAGTCCCGTAGAAGCCAAAAACAAACACAGGCGTCCGCCGCGGCGGACGCCCGTGTGACCTTCTGAGCGAACGAAGAAACAGTTACAGAGACGCCGTTCTAGGCAGCATCTTCCTTGCTGTCTTCCTTCTTCGCCTCTTCCATTTGCTTTTCAAGCTCGGCGCGCTTCTTGGCCTTGATGTCTTCGCGCTTCTGGCGCTTGGCATCCAGTTGCTTTTCGGCGCCAAGCAGTTCGATGAACGCCTTCTCGGCCCCGTCGCCCTGCTGGAAGCCGGTGCGAACGATGCGCAGATAGCCGCCCTGCCGGTCGCCGTAGCGCGGAGCTACAGTCTCAAACAGCCGCGTCACGGCCTTGTCGGTCATGAGAAAGCTGAGCGCCTGGCGGCGGCTGTGCAGATCGCCCTTCTTGCCCAGGGTGATCATCTTTTCCACGTGCGGACGCACCGCCTTCGCCTTGGCGATGGTGGTCTCCACGCGGTCTTCAATTATTACGGACGTGACCAGATTGCGCAGCAAAGCGCGACGGTGACTGGTGTTGCGTCCGAGCTTGAATCCTGCATTGCGATGGCGCATGATGCAACTCTCTTTCGGGATATACTCTCGCCGCGTTTGTTCTGCGGCAGAATCTGTGCCGGCGACGGGCCGGATTGCAATCCGGCCCGCCTCTTGCCGGCCTTAGAAGTTCTCGGTCTCAGTGGGCAACTGCAGGTCCACTGAATCCAGGGGCTCGTCCTCGTCGTCGTAGCGGCCGTAGCTGGCAGCCAGAGCGGTGGCGGGCGGAATGCTCGTGGGTCCGGGAACCGCGTTGCCGTTCTCGTCGATCTTCATGCCCAACGAAAGACCCATCTGGGCAAGAATCTCCTTGATCTCGTTCAGGCTCTTGCGGCCGAAGTTTTTGGTCTTCAGCATTTCGGCTTCGGTTTTCTGCACCAGCTCGCCGATCGACTGAATGTTGGCGTTCTTCAGGCAGTTGTAGCTGCGGACAGACAGCTCAAGCTCTTCGACCGAGCGGTTGAGGTTGTCGTTACGGAGCAGGACGCGGCCTTCTTCGCCACGCGCTTCCGCTTCGATTTCCTCTTCGAAGTTGATGAAGATGTTCATGTGGTCCTTCAGCAGCTTCGCGGCCAGGCCCACAGCGTCGGCGGGCAAAACGGCACCGTTGGTCCACACTTCAAGCGTCAGCTTGTCGTAGTCGGTAATCTGGCCCAGACGGGCGGCCTCAACCACGTAGTTCACGCGCCGCACCGGCGAGTGAACCGAATCCACGGGAATAAAGCCTAATCCGAGGTCGGCGTCGAAATTCTTGTCGGCAGAGATGTAGCCGCGCCCGCGCTTCAGGCGCATCTCCATATCCAGCTTGCCGCCTTCTGAAAGCGTCGCCAGATAAATGTTCTTGTCCAGAATCTCCACGTCGCCGTCGGCCTCGATCATGCCGGAGGTCACAACGCCGGGCTGGTCGGCACGCAGATACAGCGCCTTCGGGCCTTCGCCCGCCAGCTTGAAGGGAACCTGCTTCAGGTTCAGGATGATGTCCGTCGCGTCTTCGACTACGCCGCCAATGGACTGGAACTCGTGCAGCACGCCCTCGATGCGAATCGCGGTTACGGCGGCGCCTTCGATTGAGCTCAGCAGCGTACGGCGCAAAGCATTGCCGATCGTGGTGCCGAACCCGCGCTCAAACGGCTGCGCGCTGAACTTGCCAAAAGTGTCGGTAAGCGTCTCGGCATCCACTGCCAGCCGCTTCGGTTTTTGAAATCCTCTCCACAACATATAAGTCTCTCGTTTCCCGCGTGGCATGTACGTCGCGATGCATTTTGCGGCGGCCGCGCAAGTTCTCCTTCGGTTGAAGTTCAGTTCTTAGGACACAGTTCACAGTTCTCAGTAGCCATTCCCGCGTTACTTCGGAGTGTTCTAACTGACAACTGTGAACTGCAAACTGAGAACTGTTTTTACTTACTTCGAGTACAGTTCGACGATCAGCTGCTCGTTGATGGGCAGGTTAATGTCCTTGCGCTTGGGCAGAGAGAGCACGCGGCCGGTGAGGGTCTCGAAGTTCATCTCCAGCCATACGGGCACAGGGTTCTGCGATGCGTACTGCGCGCCCTGCTCCACAATCAACAACTTCTTGGCGCTCTCGCGGATGGCGATTTCGTCGCCCGCGTTCACCTGGTAGGAAGGAATGTTCACCTTGCGGCCGTTGACCGTGACGTGGCCGTGACGAACAACCTGGCGAGCCTGGCGCCGCGAGATAGCAAAGCCGAGCCGGAACGCCACGTTGTCGAGGCGCCGCTCCAGTTGCTGGATCAGCAATTCGCCCGTCACGCCCTGTGCGCGGTTGGCCTTCTCGTAGTACTCGCGAAACTGGCCCTCGAGCGTAAAGTACATGCGCTTGGCCTTCTGCTTTTCGTGCAGCTGCAGGCCGTAGCCTACGATCTTTGCCTTGCGGTCCTTGCCGTGCTGGCCGGGGGGAAAGTTGCGCTTCTCGATCGGGCAACGATCAGAAAGACACTTGGTGCCCTTCAGAAATAACTTGGTGCCTTCGCGACGGCAAAGGCGGCAGACTGGTCCTGTATAACGTGCCATTTCTTCTTCTTCTCCTGACTTCGGATGACGGCCGGTTTACGCGCAGTGCGCTTCGTCCCGGCCCAATTCAGTGAACAGTGATCAGTGAACAGTAGTCAGTAAGTGCCCGGAGGCTGTTCACTGTCCACTGTTCCCTGTTCACTAGCTTCTTAGACTCTGCGACGCTTCGGTGGACGGCAGCCGTTGTGCGGCACCGGCGTCACGTCGCGGATGGAGCGTACTTCGATTCCGGCCGCAGCCAGGGCGCGAATCGCAGACTCGCGGCCCGAACCTGGTCCGGCTACCCGTACATCGACCGCGCGCAGGCCGTGATCGCGGGCCATGCTGGCTGCATTCGAGGCCGCCTGCTGCGCCGCGAACGGCGTGCCCTTGCGCGATCCTCTGAAGCCCAACGAGCCCGAGCTCTTCCAGCTCAGTGTGTTGCCTACCTGGTCGGTGATGGTAACGATGGTGTTGTTGAACGAGGCCTGAATGTGCGCAATGCCGAATGGCACATTCTTGCGCTCGCGTTTCTTGAACTTCTTGTTCTTGCCTGCCTTGCCCGCGCCGGCTTTCTGCTCTGGCTTCGCCATTAGGTTTTACCCGTCGCTTTCTTTTTGCCGGCAACTGTGCCCTTGCGCGGGCCCTTGCGGGTGCGGGCATTTGTGTGTGTACGCTGACCGCGCACCGGCAGGGAACGCCGGTGACGGTTACCGCGATAACTTTGAATGTCGATCAGGCGCTTGATGTGCATCTGGACGTCTTTGCGGAGGTCGCCCTCGACGTCCCCCTGGTCCTCAATCACCTGACGGATGCGGTTCACCTCGTCCTCGCCCAGATCCTGGATTTTCTTAAAGGCGTCTACGTTCGCCTTCTCCAGAATTTTCAGCGCGCGCGGGTTTCCGATCCCGAAGATATATGTGAGCGCGATCCGTGCCTGCTTGTTGCGAGGCAGATCAACGCCAGCAATGCGTGCCATTTGAATTCCTTTGCCGCTTCAGGTTGTGTGCCTCCGGTCTTAACCGGTTCGCACGGGTTATGCTTTCCGCCTCCTGGGGTTCATCGCAAGCCTTGACTCAGGCTAACTAGCCCCGTTCAATCGGAGGTATCAGCGTATGCCAGGCTCGCTTAGCCCTGGCGCTGCTTGTGCTTTGCGTTCTCGCAGATCACCCTCACCACACCGCGGCGGGTGATGACCTTGCACTTCACGCAAATCTTTTTTACCGATGCACGAACCTTCATTGTCTGTTGCCCTTCTCCGCGCTCAAAATCCAGGCGCGGGGTTTTCAAAAAAGCCTATTTGTAGCGGTACACGATCCGGCCGCGATTCAGGTCGTAAGGGCTCAGTTCCACGGCCACGCGGTCGCCAGGCAAAATGCGGATAAAATTCTTGCGCATTCTTCCCGAGACATGTGTCAACACCTCGTGATTGTTCTCGAGTTTGACCTTGAACATGGCATTGGGCAGTGTTTCAACAACCACTGCCATTACCTCAATCGCGTCTTCCTTCGACAAACGGCATCCCGCTTCCGGCGCTTCCGCGCCTTTGTGTTTTGGACTGAGTGCACTACTCAGTCAGGACTCTCGCCCCGGTGGCCGTCACCGCCACCGTGTGCTCAAAATGAGCGCTCATGCTTCCGTCTTTGGCCACTGCCGTCCAGCCGTCGTCCAACACCAGCACGTCAGGCTTACCGGCATTCACCATGGGCTCGATGGCGATCACCATTCCGGTCTTCAGCTTCATACCTCGGCCGGCTTCGCCAAAGTTCGGCACCTGCGGATCCTCGTGCATATGAACCCCGATACCGTGGCCCACAAAATCCCTTACCACCGAAAACCCTTCGCCTTCCACAACCCCTTGCACTGCCGCGCCAACATCGCCCAGGGTCGCCCCCGGCCGAACCGCCGCGATGCCCGCGTGCAGCGAAGCTTCAGTCACCTTCAGCAGGCGGGCGGCGTTCTCATCGATCGCGCCCACAGGAACCGTGATGGCTGCGTCCCCGTAGAACCCATCCACCACGACGCCGAAATCGACCGAAACAATGTCCCCTTCTTTCAGAACCCGCTTCGACGATGGAATTCCGTGCACCACCTCGCTGTTCACTGAAGTGCACAGCACGCACGGAAATCCGTGGTATCCCTTAAATGCGGCCTTCACGCCCAGTTCGGTCAGCCGCGCTACTGCGGCGTTTTCCAAATCAAGAGTCGTAGCACCGGGCTTCACTTTGCTGCGCACCAACTCCAGCACCTCGCGGACTATCTGACCCGCGCGGCGCATCTTCTCGATCTCCTGGGACGACTTTAGTACTACCGCCAACGTAACCCAGCTTTCAGCTTTCAGCTATCAGCTCTCAGTTCTCTGCCGCACCCGTTCGGGTTGACGGCTGATAGCTGAATGCTGATAACTGTCTCAAACGCACAAACTCGCCGTGCAGTTGCGTTATCCGCGCAACCGCTCCACGGCGGCAACGATACCAGCCGCAATTGCTGCGATCGGCCGGTCTCCATCCACTTCCGCAAAACGCCCCAAACCCCGGTAGCGCTCGACAACCGGCGCGGTCAGGGTTCCATAAGCGCGCATGCGCTCCTTGAAGACCTCTTCCGTGTCATCGGCTCGCTGGGTCAGCGCCGCACCCTCTATATCGCAGAACCCATCCTTCTTAGGCGGATTCACGTAGACGTTATAGATGGTCTGGCAGACAGGGCAATTCCGGCGCCCGGTAATTCGGCGCAAGAGTTGATTATAGTTCACTTGGATGCTGACAGCAACCACCGGAAGGCCATCGGGCTGTGCCGCGAGGCGCCCGTCCAGCCAGCCAGCCTGGCCAAGCGTGCGCGGAAACCCGTCCAGAATGTATCCGTTGTCCGTGTCGGGCTGTTGCAACCGCACCGCCACCATTTCATCCACCAAAGAATCTGGAACTAGTTCCCCTCGGCCCATGATTTCCTTGGCTACCCGGCCCAGCTGAGTGCCCTGGGCCACATTGGCGCGCAACAAATCGCCGGTCGAAATCTGCGGGATACCCCACAGTTTGACCAGTTCTTTAGCCTGGGTCCCCTTGCCCACGCCCGGCGCGCCCAATAAAAGAATTGGGCCGGGAAGAGTCTTTCGACCCGATTCCCGGCCCTGTGCGACTGCAGTCATAAATGAAGACATTACCAGGTTTTCCTTCCGCGTATGCGACCGGAGCGCGGGGAAAAGCCGTCATAGTGTCTCATGATCAGCTGCGATTCGATCTGGTTGACCGTGTCCATGGCCACACCCACAACAATTAGCAGTGAGGTGCCGCCAAAGTAAAAGTTGACCCCCATACCGTGAATCGCCCAGGTCGGCAGGCTTTCAAAGACCCGGCCGATGAGCCATATCTTGTCAAAGCGGATGCCGGAAATGAGGAAGGTCGGCACCAGTGAGATCACAATCAGATAGAGCGCACCCACAAGCGTAATGCGGGTCAGAATGTCGTTGATGAAATCCGACGTACGCTTGCCCGGCCGGATGCCGGGAATGAACGAGCCCGACTTGCGGAAATTATCCGCAATATCGTCCGGCTTCATGATGATGGACACGTAGAAATACGCGAAGAAGATGATGCCCAGCATGTCCAGCAGTTCGTACCATGGGTATCCAGGCGCAAGCGCCTGCATGATGGGTTGGAGAAATTTGCTATTCTGCACCCACTCCACCTGGCCAAAAAGCATCGGAGCCGAAAGGATGGAACTGGCAAAGATGACCGGCATCACGCCACCGGAGTTCACCTTCAGCGGCAAGTGGCTGGATTGACCGCCCATCATGCGACGGCCGATGATGCGCCGCGCGCTCTGGATGGGAATGCGCCGCTCGCTCCGTTCTACAAAAACAATGAAGGCCACCACGGCGATCATGCCCGCCACCAGCGCCAACACGACCAGGAAGGACATCGAGCCCCATGCGTCAGTCTGAATCTTCTGCACCAGTTCGGCCACGCCGCGGGGCAGTCCTGCCACAATGCCGGCAAAAATCAGCAGGCTCATCCCGTTACCGATACCGCGATCGGTGATCTGTTCGCCCAGCCACATGATGAAGGCCGTGCCTGTGGTCAGCGTAATTACCGTCATCAGCACGAAGCCTGCGCCAGGATTCAGAACCAGGCCCTGCCGGGTGAGAATGGCGGCGATGCCGATCGATTGCAGCGCGCCAAGAATCACGGTCAGGTAGCGGGTCCATTGGGTAATTTTGCGCCGGCCAAGTTCGCCTTCCTTCTGGATGCGCGCCAGTGGCTCATAAACCACAGTGAGAAGCTGAAAGATGATCGAGGCGGTAATGTAGGGCATGATGCCTAGGGCGAAGACCGTCATGCGGCGCAGGTTTCCTCCGCCGAACAGATCCATTAGTCCCAGCGCCGAACCATTCTGCTGATTGAAGAGCAGCTCCAGTTGGTTGGTGTTCACGCCCGGCGTGGGAATAAACGCGCCCAGCCGATATACGGCCAGAATGCCCATTGTGAAGAGCACGCGCTTGCGCAGATCGGGAATCCGGAAAATATTGAGAAATTTCTCAAGCATCTTTGCTTATCCGCTTCAGGCGTTGGCCGCCACTGGAATCGTTAACTTACACCATCAATCTTAGTGCACTTCCGGATTCTCAATGAGCTTACAGAAACCCAGCAAATACGGTAGGTGCGTTGCATCACATGTGTTCTCGGGAGGTCACCTGTTGAAACTAGCATCGAATGAATAATTTGGCGAAAACCAGCTCTCATTCGATACCCACATACCCCTGAGATCAGGCCGCTGCCGGCGCCGGCGCGCCACCCAGAACCACGGCCTTGCCGCCGGCCTTTTCGATCTTCTCGACGGCCGACTTGGAAAACTTGTGCGCGTGGATGGTGATCGCCGAGGTCAGTTCGCCCGAGCCGAGAATCTTGATCAGAGCCTTCTTGCTCGATGCCAGACCAAGCTTCTTATAGTCGTCCAAGCCGATTTCGGTGACCTTGAGATCGCCAATCGACTCTGCTATCCGGTCCAGGTTCACAACTGTGTATTCGGTGCGGAAGATGTTGGTGAAGCCGCGCTTTGGAAGCCGGCGGTGCAGCGGCATCTGGCCGCCCTCAAAGCCGCGCATCAGGCTGAAGCCGGAGCGCGATCCCTGGCCCTTGTGGCCGCGGGTCGAGGTCTTCCCCATGCCGGATCCCATGCCCCGGCCCACGCGCTTGCGCCCGGTGTTGGCTTTCTTGGGCGCGCGCAAATTCGATAGATTCTTTGCCATTTTTTCCTCGCTGTAGCGCCGGAAGGGTTGATCCCTGCCGACTCGCGTTCTTTGTGAGCTTCCAGCTATTTGCCGGTCGCCGTCAGGCCTTGCGGCCCGATTAGTTCTCCAGAATCCGGACCAGGTGCGGAACGGCCTTCACCATGCCGCGGGTGGATTCTGTGTCTACGCGCTCAACGATCTGGTTGAGCCGCGTAAACCCCAGTCCCTTCACCACGGCCTTGTGCTTGGCCGGCGTGGAGTTCTTCGAGCGATAGTACTCTATGCGAATCATCTTGGCCTTGGTCGCGGTCTTGGCCGCAGTCTTCGTCTTGGTCTCAGCCATGGCTTACATCTCCTCCACGGTCTTGCCGCGCATGTTGGCAACATCGGCCCGATCGCGCAATTGCACCAGCGCGTTGAACGTGGCCTTGACCACGTTGTGCGGGTTGGGAGAGCCGAGGCTCTTGGTTAGCACGTTCTGCACACCGGCCGAAGTCATCACCGCGCGCACTGCGCCGCCCGCGATCACGCCTGTGCCTTCGGGAGCCGGCTTCAGCAGCACCTGTCCGGCGCCGTAGCGGCCCAGGACAAGATGAGGAATCGAGGTCTCGGTCAGGTTGACCCGGATCAGATTCTTCTTGGCCGCTTCGATCCCCTTGCGAATCGCCTGGGGAACTTCCTTGGCCTTGCCGGAACCGTGACCTACTACGCCCGAGGCGGCGTCGCCCACCACCACCAGCGCGGCAAACGACATGTTCTTGCCGCCTTTGACTACTTTGGTCACGCGATTGATGGCCACCACCTGATCCTTCAGGTTGTACTGGTTGGCATCGAGTTTCTTCTTCAAGATCGTCATTGCTCTCTCGTTTTCCTGCTAGCTTCTAGCCTCTAGCTCCTAGCTTCTAGCTCATCCGCTGATGAAAAGTCACTCCACTTAACACAACAAGGTAGTAGCTGGAAGCTAGCAGCTGCCGTTAAAACTCCAATCCTGCTTCGCGCGCTGCGTCGGCCAGAGCCTTGACGCGCCCGTGATAAAGGTAGCCGCCGCGATCGAAGACCACCTTCTTGATGCCCTGTTTCACTGCCAACTCGGCGACAGCCTTGCCGATCTCCTTGGCCGTCGCCACGTTCCCGCCGGTCTTGAGCTTCAACGAAAGCGACGAGGCCGAAACCAGCGTCTCGCCCTTCTGGTCGTCGATCACTTGCGCATAAATGTGGTTCAGCGAGCGGTAAACGTTGAGCCGCGGCCGTTCCCCGGTGCCGGCCAGCTTGGCGCGGATGCGGTTGTGAATGCGCTGGCGAATTGCGTTTCTCTTGGTTTCGGTAATCATTGGTCTCTCATTCCTATCAGCGGAGCCGCCCAGCGACCCCGTTCGGTTATTTTCAGCTGACAGCTTTCAGCCGTCAGCTTACTTCGCGCCCGTCTTGCCGGCCTTCTTCTTCAGCTTCTCATCCGAGTAGCGCACGCCCTTGTTCTTGTACGGGTCGGGCTTGCGCAGCGAACGCATATCGGCAGCTACCTGACCCACCTTCTGGCGGTCGATGCCGCTGATGGTCAGGTGCGTCTGCTTGGGGTCGATGGCTACATCAATTCCTGTCGGCAGCGGGAACTCGATGGGATGGGAATAGCCCAGCGTGAACACCACCATGCCCTTGCCCTTCAACTCGGCGCGGTACCCGATGCCCACAATATCCAGCTCGCGCGTCCAGCCCTTGGTCACACCCTGCACCGCGTTGAACACCAACGCCCGCGTCAGACCGTGCACTGCGGCGTTCTTCTCGCTGTCGCGATTCACATTCAGAATCCCGTCCTTGGTTTCCAGCGAAATGCCCGAAGCGATCAACGCCGAAACCTTGCCTTTGGGACCTTCGACCAGAACCGTGTTGCCCTCAACTGTGTACTTCACGCCCGCGGGCAGCGGGATCGGCTTTTTTCCAATACGCGACATCGTTTCAATCCTTCTTGGCTTGCGAGTCCCGAAGGAGCATTTCGCTCGCTCGTTCCACTGCAGCCCGTAAAAACAGTGAACAGTCAAAAGTGGACAGTGAACAGTTTGTATCTGACCACTGTGCACTGATCACAGCAGCTACCAAACTTCGCAGAGCAATTCGCCGCCTACACCTTCGCGGCGCGCCTGACGGCCCGTCATCACGCCCTTCGGCGTGGTCATGATCGAGATGCCAAGGCCACCCTGAACCCGCTTGATCTCGTCGTGGCCGATATAGACACGGCAGCCGGGACGCGAGATGCGCGCCAGATCGCGGATAGCCGCCTCAGTGCCGCCGTACTTCAGGTACACACGGAGCACCAGCTTGCCTTCCTCTTCCTGGGTCTTGTAGTTCGAGATATACCCCTCCTCCTTGAGGATGCGGGCTATCTCGGTCTTCAGCTTCGAAGCCGGAACATCCAGCTTCTGATGACGCGCCCGGATCGCATTCCGGATCCGCGCCAGAAAATCTGCTACTGGGTCGGTCAGACTCATTCCTTCTCCTTCATTCCCCGTTCGCCCGCCACCATGGCGGGAACCCGCGGGAATGCTTGCTACAGTGATCAGTGGTCAGTGCACAGTGAACAGTTCTTGAAGTTCCTTTGCCCGCCGTCAGATTGCACTTGGGGCAACTGACCACTGACAACAGTTCACTGACAACTGGCTTACTACCAGCTCGACTTCACGACGCCAGGGATCTCCCCTTTGAGCGCCAGCGACCGGAAACACAAGCGGCAAACGCCGAACTTGCGCAGAAAACCTCGCGGCCGTCCGCAGAGTTGGCACCGGTTGTGCTTGCGGCAGCTGAACTTCGGCTTCCGCGCGTCTTTCACCCTTTTTGCAGTAGTTGCCATAATCCTCTTATCCCGCCCTACGCGCCTTGCCGGAAGGGCATGCCGAAGTGCTTGAGCAGCGCCCGCGCTCCGTTGTCGTCCTTCGCGGTAGTCACGATGGTGATGTTCATGCCCTTCAGCTTTTCCACTTTCGAGTAGTCAATCTCCGGGAAGATCAGCTGGTCGCGCAGGCCGAGCGTGTAGTTGCCGCGCCCGTCAAAACTCTTCGTCGACACTCCACGGAAATCGCGAACCCTCGGCAATGCGGTCGAAATCAACCGGTCAAGAAACTCGTACGCCTTGTCGGAACGCAGAGTGACCATGGCCCCGATCGACATGCCGGCCCTAACCTTGAAGGCCGCAATCGACTTCTTCGCCTTGGTCGTAACTGGCTTCTGCCCGGCGATCATCGTCAAATCGGCGACCAGCGGATCCAGCAGCTTGGTGTTCTGCGTGGCTTCGCCCAGACCCATGTTGATGACGATCTTCTTCAGAGTCGGCACTGCCATCGCGTTCTCAAGACCCAGCTCCTTTTGGAGAGCCTGCTTGATTTCCTTGTGATACTTCTCTTTCAATCTTGCTGCCATGTCGCTTCGCTCTCTTTCTTCCGGCGCCCGGAGTGGCCCACGCTTGCTGACCGTTTACCGTTGCGGAAGGGGTTCACCGTCCTGGCTCATTGCGCCAAAGGCCGGCTTGGGTTCCCGCTAATTCTTCTTCGTGGGCAGCGTCTGGCCGCACTTCTTGCACACACGAACCCGCATGTCGCCTTCCATCTTGTGTCCGACGCGTGCCGGCCCGCAGTTGGGGCAAACAAGCATTACGTTCGACACATTGATCGGCGATTCCTGCTCTGCGATACCGCCCTTGGTCCGCTTTCCGGTCTTGCCTGAAACTGTTTTCTTGACTACCCGCACGTGCTCCACAAGAACCGTGCCCTTGTCGGGAAACACGCGCAGTACGCGGCCCGTCTTGCCGCGGTCCGAGCCTGTCAGCACCTTGACCGTATCGTTACGATGAATATTCAAACTCGGCATCAATCTCTCCAAATACAGTTCGTAGTTCTCAGTTCGCAGTTCGTAGTTTTCCGCAATGCCACTGAGAACTGTGAACTATGTACTTCGAACTGCTGTTAAACAACTTCCGGGGCCAGCGAAACGATCTTCAGAAACTTCTTCTCGCGCAGTTCGCGGGCAACCGGTCCGAAGACGCGCGTTCCCACCGGCTCGTGCGCATCGTCGATCACCACAGCCGCATTCTCATCAAAGCGAATGTAGGTTCCGTCACGCCTGCGATGCTCCTTACGGGTGCGAACGATTACCGCCTTCACCACTTTGCCCTTTTTCACGGTGCCGTCGGGCGAGGCTTCCTTTACCGCTGCCGTCACTATGTCGCCAAGACCGGCCTTCTTGCCCAATCCGCCGCCCAGCGGCAGAATCACTTGCAGCTTGCGCGCGCCGGAGTTGTCGGCTACCGCGAGCATGGTTCTCATTTGCACAGCCATGGGTTCTTCTCCTTCTCAAAGCATTTTCCGAATTCACTTGCCGTATCGAAGTCTTTTGCAAGGTGGATTTTTCTTAAGGAAAAATCCACTCGGCTTTTATGCCTTCAAACACGGCAATCCGGAAATTGCTGATTCGCTCGCGCTACTTGACGGCTGCCTGCGCAGCGTCTTCAATCTGGCCAAGCGATGAACGCCGGACAATTTCTTCCAGAGACCAGCGCTTCAGCTTGCTCAACGGCCGGGTCTCGCGGATTCGTACCACGTCGCCCATCCGCGCCGAACTCTGCTCGTCGTGCGCATAAAACTTCTTGGTGGTGCGCATGATCTTCTTGTACTTGGTGTGCGGCTTGCGCATTTCGACCTCAACCACGATCGTCTTCTGCATCTTGGTCGAGACTACCTGGCCAACCTTCTCGTTGCGTCGCGCGCCAGTCGCCGGCGCCTGCACTGCTTCTGTTGTCGCCGGCATTTAGCGGGCTCCCTTCCGTTTACCGACCTTGGTTTCCGCAGTGTCGGTAGTCTCCGTGGCAGCGCCGCCAATGCCCAACTCGCGCTCGCGGGCCACGGTCTTGATCTGTGCGATCTCCTTGCGCAGTTGGCGGAGCTTCTTCACTCCGTCATTCTGCCCCAGGGAGACCTGAAAGCGAAGCCGGAAGAGCTGCTCGGAGGTTGTCGTCTCCTGGTGCGCCAGCTCTTCGTCGCTCAAATTGCGAATCTTTGCGAGTTCCATCTCTGTTTCTCTCTCCGGCGCTCCTCGCGCCCAGTTTTCGGGGCGCACAGCGCGTCAAACTTTCACATCCGGCGGGTCCTGGCTGCCCCATCCCTGACGCGCCATTTGCGTCAAGGCAGGCGAGGCGCAACTAGCTCGCCTCAGCAACAACCTTCTCGGCGCCCGGCCGCATTACAAACTTGGTTCTGAGCGGCAGCTTGTTCGACGCCAGCCGCATCGCCTCTTCTGCAACGGTCGGGGATACCCCTTCCATCTCGAACAGGATCTTGCCCGGCCGCACCACTGCAACCCAGTGGTCCAGCGCGCCCTTGCCCGAGCCCATGCGGACTTCGGCCGGCTTCTTGGTAATCGGCTTGTCAGGGAAAAGACGGAGCCAGATCTTGCCACCGCGCTTGATGAACCGCGTCATCGCGATACGGCTGGCTTCGATCTGCCGGTCGGTAATGTAACCGCACTCCAGCACCTTCAACCCATATTCACCGAACGACAGCGAAGAGCCACGCCACGCCTTGCCCCGGCGCTTGCCCTTCTGCTGCTTGCGAAACTTCACCTTCTTTGGCATCAACATAACGAAGAACCTCGAAAACCAGCTACTAGCTGCTAGCTTCTAGCCTCTAGCTTCAAAACCTACCTGCAACAACCTCACTTTCCAACGCACTAGCTAGAAGCTAGGGGCTAGAAGCTGAAGGCTGTTCTTAAAACACCGACGTTCCCACCGGCGGCACCTGACGGCGCTTCTGCTCGTAGATATCGCCGCGATAGATCCAGGTCTTCACGCCGATTACGCCGTAGGTGGTGTGTGCTTCGGTAAAGCCGTAATCGATATCGGCCCTCAGCGTGTGCAGTGGCAAACGGCCCTGCAGATACCACTCCGAGCGCGCGATTTCGTTGCCGTTCAACCGGCCCGAAACCCTCACCTTGATCCCCTTGCAGCCGAAGCGCAGCGCCGAATCCACGCTCTTGCGCATGGCGCGGCGGAAGCTGACGCGCTTCTCCAGTTGCAACGCGATGTTTTCCGACACCAGCTGTGCGTCCAACTCCGGCTTGTTCACCTCGATGATGTCGATGAACACGTCGCGGCTGGTGCGCTTGCCCAGCTCCGTCTTGAGCTTTTCGATCTCGGCGCCCTTGCGGCCGATCACGATGCCCGGACGAGCGGTGCGGATAAGGAAGCGCAGTTTGTTGCCCGGCCGCTCGATTTCTACCGAACTGACACCTGCCGCCTTCAGCTTCTCGCGTAACTCCGCCTTCAGCTTCACGTCCTCGACCAGGAGCTTGTCAAACTCGCGCTCTGAAAACCAGCGCGAACGCCACGGCTTGTTCACTCCCAGCCGGAATCCGTAAGGATGGACTTTCTGTCCCATACTTTTCCTCTCAAACCCTCTTCGGTGTGGCAATCCCTGCCCGCCACTCCCGAAACCCTGTTTTACTGAGCGAATCCGAAGGGGACTTGCATCTCCTCCGATCGCTCGATCAGCTTTACTTCTCGTCCTTCTTCGCGCTCTTCTTCGGCGCGGACTTCTTTGCGGCCGCCTTCTTCGCTTCCGCCTTGGGCGCTGCCTTCGGCTTTGCTGCTGCCTTGGCCTTGCCGGTCTTCGCAGCCTTCTTCGCCGCCGGAGCATCTGCCGTCCCGGCCACCGGCTCTTCAGCCTTGGTCACCAGACCTGCGGTCGCCTGGCGCTCGGCCACCGACAGCACAATGTGCGTCAGCCTGCGCTGGTACCGGTAGGCCCTGCCCATCGGAGCCGGGCGGATGCGCTTCATGCGCGGTCCGTCGTTGGCCACTGCAAGCTTGACGTAGAGGTTGTCCACGTCCAGATCGGTGCCCTGCTCGCCGGCCACGTACTTCGCGTTGTCCACCGCCGATGTCAGCAGCTTGAAAATCACCGGGGCGATGCGCTTCTTGGTAAAGGCCGCCGTCTCCAGCGCCTCCTGGACTCCACGGCCTTTGATCAGCTCCAGCACCAGCCGCGCCTTCTGCGGCGACACGCGCTGAAACCTGGCTTCGGCCCGATATTCCTTTGTCTCGACTGCCATGACTATGCCTTCCTCAAACTCGAGCTAACAGCCTTCAGCTTTCAGCTCTCCGCTTCGTCCTGCCGAAATCTGGCTTCAATCCGCCAAGCTCCGGATACTTCCGCTTTCCATCCGCCACCCGTTCCACCTCGGTCAAGCTGAAGGCTGAAAGCTGACAGCTAAAAGCCGCTTCTCTACCGCGGCTTGGCGCCGGCTTCGGCCGCCTTGCTGCTGCCACCGGTATGTCCCTTGAACGTCCGCGTCGGCGCAAACTCGCCCAGCTTGTGTCCCACCATGTTCTCGGTCACGTACACCGGAACAAACTTCTTGCCATTGTGCACGGCAATGGTGTGGCCCACAAATTCGGGAAAGATCGTCGAACGCCGCGACCAGGTCTTGACTACCTTCTTGTCGTTGGCCTGGTTCAGCACCTCGATCTTTACGGTCAGGTGCGCATCAACGAACGGGCCCTTCTTTGTCGAACGTGCCATAAAAACTCAGCTCCTAGCTCTCAGCTCTCAGCCTTCAGCTTGTTGTTGCTCCAACTGTCTGCTGGCGATTGCCTTAACCTTTTCCGTGCCGCCTTTAGCTAAAAGCTGATAGCTGATAGCTGAAAGCTGCTCTTCTTACTTCACCCGGCGGCTGACGATGAACGCATCGGTCCGCTTGTTGTTGCGCGTCTTGAAGCCACGCGTCGGCTGGCCCCACGGCGTGACTGGATGACGGCCGCCCGAGGTCTTGCCTTCGCCGCCGCCGTGCGGATGGTCTACCGGGTTCATGGTGACTCCGCGGTTGGTCGGGCGGATGCCCTTCCAGCGGTTGCGTCCCGCCTTGCCGATGGACACATTCTCATGATCTGTATTGCCCACCTGGCCAATCGTCGCCATGCACTCGGCAAGCACCTTGCGGGTCTCACCCGAGGGCAACTTCAGCAGGGCGTAATCGCCCTCCTTGGCCACCAACTGCGCCTGGGTTCCGGCCGAACGCGCCATCTGCGCGCCCTTGCCCGGCTTCAGTTCGATCGCGTGCACCGTGGTGCCGGAAGGAATGTTCTTCAGCGGCAGCGCGTTGCCCACCAGAATGTCGGCTTCAGGGCCTGAGCTCACCGTAGCTCCAACCTTCAGCCCAACCGGCTGCAGGATGTAGCGCTTCTCGCCGTCAGCGTAGTGGACCAGCGCAATGCGCGCCGACCGGCCCGGATCGTACTCGATCGTCGCCACTCGTCCCGGCACTCCGTACTTCTCGCGCTTGAAATCGATCAGGCGCATCTTCTGCTTGTGTCCACCACCATGGTGGCGGATCGTCAGATCGCCTGTATTGCGGCGACCACCCGTGCGCTTGCGGACCGTCAACAGCGGCTTGTGCGGCGTATCCGTCGTCAGGTCGTCGTTGACCAGCGAAGTCTTGAAGCGCAGCGTCGGCGTTACCGGTCTGTATGTCTTGATTGCCATCGTCTTTGTCCTGGAGCATCGGTGCCCAAACTCAAGCCCCGTTCTCCCCGTTTCTCCGCGGCCCGTTCAATCGTTCCGGGGCTACGATAGTCCAACTGAGCTGTCAGCTATTCACGGCCGACTGTCAGCTGCCTTACAAATTGCTCACGTACTCGGGCAGCTTCTCGCCGGCCTTCAGCTTTACGTAAGCCTTCTTCCAGTCCGGCCGGAAGCCCGCAAACTTGCCGCGGCGACGTTCCTTGCCCACGACATTGGCTGTCCGAACCGTTGCTACCTTCACCTTGAACAACGCTTCGACCGCCTGCTTTACTTCGGTTTTGGAGGCGCCAGGCGCTACTTCAAACACCAGCGTCCCCTCGGTCTCTTTCACGCCCAGGCCCTTTTCGGTGATCAGCGGGCGGCGAATTACGGTATAAAGAGTCGGCATTATGCGGCCTCCGTCTGCGCGGCGAGCTTGCGTGCGGCAGCGCTGCGTTTCGATACGGACTTCTCAAGCGCTTCGGTCAACTGCTCAATGGCAGCCTTGGAAAAGATGGCCCGCTCATAGCGCAGCAGATCGTAGGGGTGCACTTCGTTGTTCAGCACCAGTTCCACGCCCTCGAGGTTGCGCGCGCCCAGAATCAGACCCTGGGACAGCGTCTTGCCGTTCTCCACCAGCAGCGCCGTGCGCGTCACGTTCAGCTTGTCGAGCGCCGTGCGGTAAAGCTTGGTCTTGGCTTCCTTAATCTCAAGCGAATCCACAACCGTCAGCGTGCCGTCGGCGAGCTTGGAGGCCAGCGCCGCACGCAGCGCGCCCAGAAGCTTTTTGCGCGGAAACGCGTAGTCATAGCTGCGCGGCTGAGGGCCGTGCACGGTGTAGCCGTGACGCCACAGTGGCGAACGCACGGAACCGATACGAGCCCGCCCTGTGCCCTTCTGCTTCCAGAGCTTCTTGCCGGAACCGGCAACTTCGGTGCGGCTCTTGGTCTTGTGCGTGCCTTGGCGTTGAGCGGCGCGATAATGCTTCACCGCTTCCCAGAGCAGGGCCTCGTTCACCTGGTCGGGCGCAAACACTGCGTCGGCCAGCTCGATCGAGCCTACCTTGTCGCCGTTCAGATTCAATACATCCACTTTTGCCATCGTCTTCTTCTTCTGCCGGCGACGTGTTCCTGCCAGCCTTCAATCTTTTGCGCCCGTCAAACTCGAGCGCCAATCTCATGCGCCGTAAGGCGTTCGCCGCGGCGAACTGTACGGCCAGCCCTATTTACGCTTGCCGCCGGCCTTCTTCGAAGCCTTCAACGGATCGACCGTTCCGGACCCGGCAAATCCACGGCGCTCACGCGGCGGTGTCTTGGCCTTCGAAATCAGCACGTACCCTTCGCGCGATCCGGGCACCGCGCCTTCAACCATGAGGAGATTTTCCTCCAGGTCGATGCCGCGAATGCGCAGATTCCTTACCGTGACCTGCTCGGCGCCCATGTGTCCGGGCATACGCTGGCCTGGAAACACGCGCGACGGAAAGCTCGAGGCACCGATCGAACCCTGCACCTGGAACATGTGTCCATGCGACTTCGGCCCGCCGCCAAATCCGTGCCGGCGGACGACGCCAGCAAAACCGCGACCTTTCGAGGTGCCGATCACGTCCACAAACCGCGCCTCGGAAAAGATGTCCACAAGAACCCGATCGCCGGCCTTCACCGCAACCACACCTTCGGCGTCCAATTCGAGTGAGACTTCCTTGATGACCTTCACCGGCGGCGCCTCGGTCTTGGCAAAGTGCCCTGCCTGCGGCTTGGTCACATTCTTCGCTTTGACGAACTCAACCAGCCCGATCTGTGCAGCTTCATAGCCGTCTTTGGCCAGTGTCTTCAATTGCGTAATCACGCACGGGCCTGCCTGCAACACCGTAATCGGGTGCACATCGCCCTTTTCATCGAAGACCTGCGTCATGCCGATCTTTTTTCCAAGAATTCCTGTAACTGCCATATCTTCCTCGCCTCATCATGCGATGTTGAATTCACCGCACTGCCGGGCCCTTCCGGACCTTTTTCTGGCTTCGCGTCTTCACTGCCAGGCTTTTTGCGCTCGGAGAGCGCGTACGCCCGAGCGGCTAGCTCACTTCTCGAAAGCCTTGATCTCAACATCGACACCGGCCGGCAGATCGA
Source organism: Occallatibacter sp. (assembly GCA_035648535.1). Taxonomy (GTDB): domain Bacteria; phylum Acidobacteriota; class Terriglobia; order Terriglobales; family Acidobacteriaceae; genus Telmatobacter. Next base: position 25,950 of record DASRLI010000181.1, read on the forward strand.
GCTTCATCAGTGCATCCACCGTCTGCTGCGTCGGTTCCAGAATGTCGATCAGCCGCTTGTGCGTGCGAATCTCGAACGCCTCGCGCGACTTCTTGTCCACGTGCGGCGAACGCAGCACGCAATACTTGTTCTTGATCGTCGGCAAGGGGATGGGGCCCGCAACCGTTGCCCCGGTGCGCTTGGCCGTTTCCACAATCTCGCCCGTAGAGGTATCCAGCACGCGATAGTCATATGCCTTCAACCGGATTCGAATCCTCTGTCCTACCATGAGCTTCCCATCCTTGAACTACAGCTTTCAGCGAACAGCTGACAGTCTCAATTCCGAACTGCCAGCTGTGCGCCGTCAGCTATTACTTCACAATTTCCGCAACCGTGCCCGCGCCCACCGTGCGTCCGCCTTCGCGGATCGCGAACCGAAGGCCCTTTTCCAACGCCACCGGCGTGATCAGCTCCACCTGCAGCGAAACGTTATCGCCCGGCATCACCATCTCCACGCCTTCCGGCAACTCCGCTACGCCCGTCACGTCCGTCGTGCGGAAGTAGAACTGCGGA
>DASRLI010000182.1:0-16889 GCA_035648535.1 Occallatibacter sp.
GTTGGGATCGTCTCTGCCAAGGGGAACTCCATTCCGGGGCGCTTGTCCTGCCGCGGCAAGCACCGCATTTCAGCATCCAGTTTAATGGATGCGTGTTGGCATCACTGCGCAGCAAGTTCCGCACCGAGCCATCATGCGGGACAGATGCCTACAGGTTTTGCTGAACCAGCTCCCCAGCTTGGCGTAGCGTCTGATCGTCATCGCCGAAGCTTTCAAGCCAATGCACTTCTGGCTCGCGGCGGAACCAAGTGAGTTGGCGCTTGGCGTAGTTGCGATGGCCCTGCTTCGCGGCTTCGATTGCGGCCTCCAGGCTCAACGTTCCTGCATGCACAGCCAGCGCCTGACGGTATCCCAGGGAGTCGAGAGCTTTCACGGGGCCGTAGCGATTGAGCAGCCCGCGTGTCTCCTCTACGAGACCGGCGGTGAACATGGCAGCTGCCCGCTGGTTAAGCCGCTCATACAACTGCTGGCGGGGCGGGTTGAGGCCGATGCGCAAAAGGCGGAAGCCAGTAAGCGGGTCGCGCGCCATGACTTCGGAAAGCGGCTTGCGCGCTGCCAGGCAGACCTCGATGGCGCGAATCAGCTTGGGCGCGTCGTTGGCGTGGATGCGGGCTGCGGAAGCCGGGTCCAGCCGCGTCAGGAGCCGGTGTAGCCAGGCTTCGCCGTGGGTTTGCCGGCTGCGATTCAATCGCACGCGCAGGTCCTCCTGGCGGGAAGGCCCAGCGAATAGTCCGTCGGTCAGCGCGCGCAGATAAAGCCCGGTTCCGCCGGTCACGATGGGCAGGCGGGCACGTCCGGAAATCTCGCGCAAGGCGGTGCGGGCCTGCCTGCTGTATTCGCCGGCGGTGAATGGCTGGTCAGGCTCGGCAACATCGATCAAGTAATGCGGCAGCCGCGCCTGTTCTTCCCTGGTTGGCTTGGCCGTGCCCAAGTCCATGCCGCGATAGACGGCGACTGAGTCGCAGCTGACGATCTCGCCGCCGAAGCGTTCGCCCAGCGCGAGCGAAAGTGCAGTTTTGCCGCTGCCCGTCGGACCAAGCACGAGCACTACGAGAGGTTCGTTGCTTGGGGCGTTTCCCTCAGAGGCTAAAGCCCAATCCGGTTTTGCTGAGCTTATGTACGGGCTGAAGCCCGCACCCTTCAAAGGACTCATGGACGCCACCAGGCGGGCGGAAAGATCCATTTGGGATTGGTGTGGAAGAGCCACCATGCGCAAATCGCCGCCGCCACCAGCAGCACGCCGAACACCTGGTTGCGCCGATAAACCCGCAGTTGCTCGGCCCGCCGCGTCTCTTCGGCAACCTGCTCGCGATAAGGCTTTATGCGGGTTTCAACCATAGTCTGGCTCGTGGAATTCATTCGGCGACGGAGACGCTATTCACCACGCCCCAGTATAGGGGAACGGCGGCTTTGCCCATTTCCACCCTGCATGTTTGACTTCACCCCCCCGCATTGCTGACCATAACGTTTTGGGCATTGGCAATGCCCCTATGGAAGGTGTGCCCTCATGAAAGTCTTGATCCTTGGTTCCGGTGGCCGCGAACATGCGCTGGCCTGGGCGGTAAAGCGAAGCGCGCGGGTGACGGAGGTGGTTTGCGCGCCCGGCAATGGCGGCATTTCCCAGTTGGCGCGCTGCGTTCCGGTGAACCTTAAGGATCTCGCCGCGATGATCAGCGTGGCCGAGCTTGAGCGCCCTGACCTGACTATCGTGGGTCCGGAACTGCCGCTCTCGCTCGGCATCGTGGACGCCCTGCAAGAGCGCGGACTGCGCACCTTTGGCCCTACACGCGCGGCGGCCATGCTCGAAACCAGCAAAGGTTTCGCCAAGGAGTTTTTGCAGCGCCACAACATTCCCACCGGCAACTTCGCCGTCTGCTCTACCGTGGCCGAAGTGGAAAAGGCCATCGACTTCTTTCATGCGCCCATCGTGGTAAAGGCCGACGGGCTGGCCGCCGGCAAGGGCGTGATCATCTGCAACTCGCGACACACTGCCGTCGAGGCCGCGCAGGGGCTGTTTACGGGCACTCTGCTGGGCGAAGCGACGCACCAGGTGGTCATCGAGGAGTTCCTCGAGGGCGACGAGATCAGCTTTCTTTGCCTGAGCGATGGCAAGCACGTGGTGCCGCTGGTCCCCGCGCAGGACCACAAGCGCATTGGCGAGGGCGACACCGGCCCCAACACCGGCGGCATGGGCGTCTACTCGACCGATGAGCTGCTGGACCACGCCATGACGGAGTGGATTATGCACCACATCGCCGAGCCCACCATTCGCGGCATGGCCGAGGAAGGCGCACCCTTCGCCGGCGTGCTTTACTGCGGGCTGATGATGACCGCGCGCGGCCCCCAGGTGCTGGAGTTCAATGCCCGCTTCGGCGATCCCGAAACGCAGGCACTGTTAGTCCGCCTTGACAGCGACCTGCTGGAAGCGCTCGAAGCCTGCATCGACGGCAAGCTTGACCAGACAACGATGCGCTGGACCCCGGGCGCATCAGCCTGCGTCGTGACCAGCTCCGCCGGGTATCCGGGTAGCTATAAGACCGGGCTGCCCATAGGCGGCCTTGGCGCCGCAGCACAGGTTCCGGGTGTGCAGGTATTCCACTCGGGCACCGCGCAGGTGGGCGGACAGTTGCTGACTGCAGGCGGCCGTGTGCTGGGCGTGACAGCCGCCGCCGGGACGCTTAAAGAAGCACTGGCGCGAGCTTACCAGGCGATGGCTGAAATTCACTTTGAAGGAATGTACTACCGGCGCGATATTGGCCACCGCGCGCTGAAATCTAAAGTCTGATTCGGGGGTTCTCACACCCAATCTCTGAACGAGAGGAGGAACCATGAGCGTTGGAATCACGCTGCAGGAACTTCTGGTTTGGAACCAGGAGTCATCCAACTTCTGGAAGGCCCATCTCGATGACAATCCGCATCTGCTGGAGTTGCCGTGCGACATCGGCGGGACCGCCAACGTGCAGCAGTTTGTCCGCCACATCTGGGGCGTGGAACTGCGCTGGAACCAGCTGCTGGCTGGACTGCCTGTGACGGCAAAGGAGCAGGTGCCTCCCGGGCCTCTCGCCGCGCTGTTCGACCTGCACTGCCAAGCCGTCGAGATCTTCCGTGGCCTGCTGGCCGCCGCTGACGAAAGCTGGGACCAGCCCCACGTTCTGGATATGGACTGGGTGCCACTGGAGGCGCGAACAGTATCCCGCCGCAAGATTGCGTTGCATGCGCTCTTCCACAGCGAGCGCCACTGGGCACAGTTGGCCACACTGGTGCGCGCGGCAGGGTTTCCCTCAGGATTCAAGGGTGACCTGCTCTTCAGCCAGACGCTTCGCTAGGGCCTGTGAGCCGCCCTAAACATTGGCTTCCGGCACCAGTGCGAGCTTGCCCTGCTTCTGAAAGCAAGTGCGGCAAAGTACAGGCCTGCCCTGGGTGGGTTTGAAGGGCACCGTGGTGTCCGCTCCGCACTCCGAACAGGTAGTTCGGGTCTCGGGGCGAACCTTATGATTGCCTCGAACGCGCTTCGCCTTGCACTGTTTGCAGCGCTTGGGGTCGTTCTTGAACTGTTTGTCGTTGAAGAAGACCTGCTCGCCGGCCGTGAAAACGAACTCGGCGCCGCAGTCGATGCACTTCAGTACTCGATCCGTGAATTCCATGGCCGGCTTCCCCAAAACAGGGACGTGCACCGAAATCGGCCATGGGGGAAATGACCTGCCGGTCCCGGCTCCCTGTTTCCGTTCGTGATACTCAACAAGGGCCCGGGCCGCATCAAAAGGTGCGGCGATTACCATGTCTGCCCGATGATCCGGGAAAGGCATAAAGCACTATAACGCATCGGCCTATGCGAAGAAATCGAGCCGAAATCAATCGCGACCAGCCATCCCGATCCTGCCTGGGCTGTCCGGCTACTCCCGCTAACTTTCAGCGGGAGTCGCCGGGACGGCATTTATCACGACTTGTTAGAGAATTAGTCCTGCTCTTTGCGAGCCTTCTTGCGATTCCGCTTGCGCGCCAAAGCTGCCTTGACGCGACGCTTTTCACCGGGCTTCAGATAGTAGGAGTGACGTTTTACTTCCTTGATGATGTCTTCCTGCTGTACCTTCCGCTTGAACCGGCGTAGCGCATTCTCGAGCGGCTCGCCTTCTTGTACGCGAACCTCTGCCAAAAAATCCCACCTCCAAACATGCCAAGGGGCTCTTCTAGGATACTCGAAAGAGGAGATTTACGATAGAACTTCGTCGTCCGCCAAGAAATTTACTGGATTCGTGTTCAGTGCGTGGATAAAGATGCACAAATTGCATGCCGTATCCCGTCCGTTGATTGAACTTAGGCAAGAAACCTGGTCCCGCCTTTCGCAAGGGCCTTTCTTTTACACTCTCAACAAGGGGTTCCACGCTCCCGGCGAGGTAGCACAACCATGATCCGCAGTTACCAGGGGCATCGGCCCCAGTTTCCCCCCAGTTGCTACATCGATGTCTCTGCCCAGCTTATCGGCGACGTCACTATCGGCGAGCGCTCCTCGGTTTGGATGAATGCCGTGCTGCGCGGCGATGTGAACTCCATCCGTGTCGGCTCCTGCTCGAATGTGCAGGACTGCGCCGTGCTCCACGGCCAGCGCAACCTTTACCCGGTCATCGTCGGCGATTGGGTCACCATTGGCCACAACGCGACCGTGCACGGCTGCACGGTTGGAGACATGGTGGTCATCGGCATGGGCGCCAGGGTCCTCAACAACTCCCGCATCGGCGAGGGCTGCATCATTGCCGCCGGCTCCGTGGTTCCCGAGCACACAGTCGTTCCGCCCCGAACGCTGTGGGCCGGCGTCCCCGCCAAGCTCCGCCGCGAAATCACCGACAAGGATCTCGCGCTGGTTCGCGAATACGCGCAGAACTACCTGGACTACGTGGATTTTTACCTCAAGGAGCTAGAGAGCTAGATTTCTCTGATCGGCAGCGGCGCTTCACATAGAATTGCGTGTGGACTAAATACGAATCCTGGAGTCTCCTATTTCCGGCACTTGCACGCTAAATTTCGTCAGTCGGATGCGCTTCAAGCGCTTGAGCTTGCTTGCCTTGCTCTCTGGCACCCTGGTCTTCTCCATCCTGACGCTGGGCCTTTGCGCATCGGCCAGTGGACAAACCGTTGACAGCGCAAGCCTGCAGCCACCTTCAGAGAACAGCGCCGGCTCATTGCCTGATGCGCCACTGCCGCAAGCCGCGGAGAGCGGCAGTATGCCCGCAGCGCAGGCCAGCAAGGCCAAAGACTCGGATGAAGTAAAAGTGAGCGGTACTCCCAGGAACATTCTTCGGGATCAGGCCGCCATCTGGACCAGCCCTGTCCGCCTTCGTGTGGGCGACCTTGAGTGGTTTGTCCCGCTTGCCGCGGCGACCGGTGCGGCAATCGCCACCGACCAGAGCGCCATGACGCATGCGGTCTCTAAAAACCTCAGCTTCAACCAGAAGAACATCGACGCATCCAATGTAATGATTGGCGGATTTATTGCGGCTCCTGTCGCTTTGTATGGATATGGCCATTTCCGGGAGAGTGCGCATGCGCGCGAGGCCGGCATTTTGAGTGCCGAAGCGATGATCGACGGCGTCGTCGTGGAACAAGGCATGAAGCTGATCTTCTGGCGGGAGCGGCCGGACGTCGACAGCTCGAGGGGAAAGTTTTTTCAGACTGGCGCGGGCATCGACTCTGCATTTCCCTCATCCCACAGCGTAGTTGCCTGGGCGGCAGCGGCGGAGCTCGCCGGAGAGTACCACTCCCGCTGGGTCCGTTTGTTTCTCTACTCCGCAGCAACCGGCATAAGCCTGACGCGCGTTCTGGGCCAGCAGCACTTCCCCTCAGACGTGCTGGTTGGCAGCGCCGCCGGATGGTTCGTCGGCCACTACGTCTACCACAAGCACCACAACCAGTCTCTTGATGACGAAGGGTATTGACGAACTGGATTGAGCACGCAAGGATCGGCGCTTTTGACTGAATCCTGTTCTCTGACCCCTGTCTTTTATACCGGCAACGGGTTTCTACCTGAGAAGAACTTACGCTGATGCCAGTATGGATAAGCGGCCGGCCGTTCGCTCGCTTTATCGAGTGCAGCCACTTGGTCCGCGGTAAGGTTCCACCCCGCCGCTCCAAGATTCTGCCGCAGTTGCTCTTCATTCCGCGCGCCCACAATCACTGACGAAATCGTAGGCCGCTGCAGGAGCCAGTTCAGCGCCACCTGCGGAACCGTCTTCCCGGTCTCCGCTGCCACTTTGTCCAGCGCATCCACCACCGTGTACAGGAACTCATCGGGCATCTGCGGGCCTTGCTCGGCTGTCTTGTGCAGGCGGCTTACCTCCGGCATGGGCTGGCCGCGGCGCAGCTTCCCTGTAAGCCGGCCCCATCCCAGCGGACTCCACACAAGCGTGCCGACCTTCTGGTCAAGCGCAAGCGGCATCAGCTCCCACTCGTACTCGCGGCCGATCAACGAGTAATACGCCTGGTGTGCGACGAACCGCGTCCAGCCGTAACGATCGGCAACGGCCAGCGACTTCATCAGGTGCCAGCCGGAGAAGTTGGAGCACGCGATGTAACGCACCTTGCCCTCGCGGACAAATTTGTTCAGCGTGTCCTGCACCTCTTCGATCGGGGTCAGGGCGTCGAAACCGTGGAGGTGGTAGATGTCCACGTAGTCCGTGCCCAGGCGGCGCAGGCTGCCCTCGAGCGCCCGCCGCAGGTGGTATCTCGACGATCCCTGATCGTTCACTCCGTCGCCCGTCGGAAAGCCCGATTTGGTTGAGATCAGGACCTTGTCCCGCTTCGCTCCGAGCGCCTTTCCGAGCACTTCTTCCGAACGCCCGTCCGCGTACCCATCCGCCGTGTCAAACAGGTTGACGCCGGCCTCGAGACAGATGTCGATCAGGCGCCTCGCCTCGTCCACTTCGGTTGTACCCATTGCTTCAAAGAAACCCGTGGTACCGCCAAACGTGGCAGTCCCATAAGCCAGTTCGGAAACCTTGAGGCCGGAGCCTCCGAGAAGACGATATTCCATGCCCGTTTGGATGCGTCGTGACGCGCGAGGATGCAAACCCCGGCGAGACTACCCCATTGCCAGCCTCCGTCCAGGCCATTCCCCGCTCTGAGTTCGCATTTTTTGGTTGAGAGTGAAAGTTTGAGGGTGCTACACTCTCGACACCCGATGGCCGACTTGACCTACATCCCCGAGGTCGCGCTCCAGGCGGACGAGGCTCAAACTGTGCCGCGGCCTCCGCTGCTGGTCCGCTTTACGCACTGGACCTTCACGCTCAGCTTCTTCGGGCTGGTGGTGAGCGGGTTTGCGATCATCCTGTCCCATCCGCATTTTTATTGGGGAGAAACCGGCAACATCCTCACTCCGCCGCTCTTCAGCCTGCCCCTGCCGACCATGCTCGGCGGGCCTTCCGGCTGGGGCCGCTCGCTGCACTTCCAGTCCGCCTGGCTCGCAGTATTGTCCGGCCTGCTCTACATCGTGTCGGGAGTTTTGTCGAAGCACTTCCGCAGGGAGCTAATGCCTGCCGCGTCCGACCTTTCGTGGAGTTCGATCCGCAATTGCGTCGCTGACCATCTGCACTTCAAGCGTTCCGGGCTGGCTGCCGAAGAGCACTACAACGTTCTGCAACGCCTGTCTTATCTCGGCATCGTCTTCGTGGTGTTTCCCTTCACGATCCTTTCCGGATTCGCGATGTCGCCGTCCATCACTTCGGTGTTTCCGTGGATGGTTGAATTTTTCGGCGGCCACCAGACAGCGCGTACGATTCACTTTTTCCTCGCCAATCTTCTCGTTCTCTTCCTTGTTGTGCACGTCGCAATGATTGTTCTGGCCGGATTCACTTCGAGAATGATGGCCATGATTACCGGCCGGCCCGCCGCACCAAAGGAGACGCGATGAGCAACATCCTTGGCAATTCCATAAGTCGGCGCAAACTCATCACCACCGGTCTGGCAGCCGCGGCCGGAGTGGCCGGCCTCGCCACGGCCGAGCGCGTCGCCAAGAGCTACGGCCTTATCCCGCCCGATGACGGCGGCATTTGGGGCGTGGGCGAAACGCTCACCTACGCAACCCAGCGGATGCTCATGGCGCACCACTCGATGGCGCGCGAGTTCGGCCGCAGCGAAATTTCAAAAGCCATTCCCGTCAGCGGCGATCCACCCACAAAGGGCCCCTATCCGGAGATGCTTTCCAGCGGCTTCAAGGGGTGGCGATTGCCCATCGACGGATTGGTGGCCCGCCCATCTTCATTTTCGGTGGATCAACTAAAGGCCATGCCCGTCCGCAGCCAGATAACGCACCAGGCCTGCGAGGAAGGTTGGTCGTTCATCGCCGAGTGGCACGGCGTTCAGCTTTCGGATGTATTGAACCTGGTGGGAGTGAGCTCGAAGGCTAAGTTTGTTGTTGTCTACGCCTACGACGGTGTGTGGGACTCGCTCGACCTGGCGGACGCTTATCATCCGCAGACGTTCCTGACCTACGCACTCAACGGCGATGATCTCTCCGCTTCACACGGCGCGCCGCTGCGTTTGCGTGTTGCGCGACAGCTGGGCTACAAGAGCGTGAAATTTCTGTCGCGCATTACTCTGGTCGATTCGTTGAAGAATGTCGGGGACGGCAAAGGTTCGATCAGTCCGGCTTACGGGTATTCGTGGTATGCGGGGATTTGAGATCTGCGCATTTTGACGTTGAGCCCCAAAACGCGCGCATGCTACACTGCCCACACTCTGGCATTCCTTCGGTAACTTCCCTTCTCCCCACGCCAGAATCATCATTTGTCTTTTTTGTTTTTGAAGCATACCTGCGCGCTCGTTAAGGCTGCAGACACGCTACGGAGGAATGCGCCATGGCCCCGCAACCTACCCTCGCCATCCCAGGACGAGTTGTACCAATCTCAGCTCACCGCAGAGAAACAAGCAGGATGACCCCGCTTCAAGGGCTGGTGAACAAGTATTTCTATTTCGCCATGTCGCTGTTGATTGCGGCCATTGTGGCGTCGGGCTTCAGTCGTACGGTCAACGACAACCTCCTCCATCCTTCTGTGCCCCGGCCTCTGATTCTCTGGTTCCATGCCGCGGCATTCTCCGGGTGGGTGGCCTTCTTCATCTTTCAGTCTGCGCTGGTGCGCACGCACAACGTGAAGTGGCATCGCTTCTTCGGATGGTTTGGCGCGGGGCTGGGCACCGTGATGATTCCGCTTGGTGTGGTCACATCCATCATCATGGGGCGCTTTGACACCTATCAGAAACACGAGCCCGGAGCGGAGGCCTTTCTCATCGTCCCGTTCTACGACATGCTTGCCTTCGGCATGTTCTTTGGGCTCGCCATCTTGTGGCGCAAAAAGTCCGAGTTGCATCGGCGGCTTATCTTCCTGGCCACCTGTGGACTGCTCGACGCGGCCTTTGGCCGCTACGACTATATCTACGATCACGGCCTCTTCTTTTGGTGCCTGGATGGGGTCATTCTTCTGGGCGTCCTGCGCGACCTCTTCGTGAACCGGCGCATCCACAAGGTGTATTTATATGCGCTGGCCCCTTTGATTGCTGTGCAAGCCTTTGTGACCTACACATGGCTGGGCGCTTCCGCCTGGTGGGTCCGAATCGGCCACGCAATTCTGGGATAGCGGGAAAGCAAAATACCTGGCAATCCGGAAAAATGAAGGTGGAAGGTCTATCTATGACCTCGCTGTCCCAAAGCGTCGTTGCAGATCGGTCACGTTCTATCACCGGGCACAACGGATTTGTGGATCGATATTTCTACTTTGGAATGTCGCTGGTGATTGCCGCCATCACGGTGTACGGCTTCAGTCTGACAATCGATGCGAACCTTCTTCATGCGGCGAAACCGCGGCCACTGCTCCTCTGGTTCCATGGAGCCGCATTCTCGGCGTGGATAGTCTTTTATATCGTCCAATCTGCGCTGATTCGCACACACCATGTGCGCCTGCACCGCAGCCTCGGCTGGTTTGGCGCGGTGCTTGGCGCGGTCATGGTACCTCTGGGCGTGGCGATCGCGGTGATTATGGGCCGATTTCACATCCATCAGCTCCATGAGGCTGCCTCAGGCTACGAGGCGCCTCTTATCTCCCCGCTCTATGACATGGCCGCGTTTGGCATCTTGCTCGGCCTCGCCGTGTACTGGCGGCGGAGGCCCGATTTGCACCGCAGGCTGATGCTGATGGCGACTTGCGGGCTCACCACAGCTGCCATCGCCCGGTTCCCCATCGTGGCTATTCAGAATGACTACAACTACGTTTGTGTAGATTCGCTGATCCTCTTGGGCGTGGCCCGCGACGTCATCGTCGACCATCGGGTGCACAAAGCCTATCTCTATACGCTACCTGTTTTAGTCGTGATCCAGGGCCTCATGATGTATGTCGATCTGGGCGCCTCGGCTTGGTGGGTCAGAATTGCGCATGCGATTCTTGGCTAGTGAAACTGCGACGGTTTGGCTTGTATTTTATTTTAATTGTAGCTACAATTAAATAGTGTTCGTCTGGGATGAGGCAAAACGGAAGTCCAACCTGGAGAAGCACGGGCTCGACTTCAAAGACGCGTACCTGGTCTACGAAAACCCCGGACAAATGCACCTATGAAGCCGGCTACAAGGGTGAACGCCGGTTGATGGACATTGCCACGGTAGTGGTTCGTGGAAGGCTGCTGACGCTGATTTATACCGAACGCGACGCCGATGTCCGCGTCAACTCATTCCGGCCCGCCTCACGAGAGGAGCGCGAACAGTATGAACAAGACAAAATCTGAAACCGACTGGAAGCGCGTCCAGGCTTACAAAGAAGGCGATCGCATCCCTTATGAGCCGGGAGACGGCCCCTACGATCCGAACGACGCCGAAGCCGCGCGCGCCTGGTTCGCCCAGGCCGATCTGATCCGCAAGGGAAAGGTGGTTCGCAGAGGCAAGCGCGGCCCGCAAAAAGCTCCGACCAAGAAGCTCGTCTCGTTGCGCCTCTCTCCCGAAGTGGTCGATCACTTCAAATCCACCGGCCGTGGTTGGCAGACGCGGATTAATAGCACGTTGCTGGAGTCGATCAAGCGCGGGGCGTAATGGCGCTCAAAGCCACGCCTTCGCTATACCCCTGTTTTCTTCCTTGTGAAGTTGAATTGCCTTGTCCCTCTTCTTGCTGCTTGGTGTTCTTCACCTTCTGCCGTAACACCAAGATCGCGTGCGGCTTCAACCTGAAGCCAATCCAATAAGGTTCGTGATTGCTTGGCAAGATCGGAAATTTGGCCTGAAACGACTTCTATGTTTCTTTTGAGGCTCTTGCTGTCTATGTCGGTCGCAATGCCCGGTTTGTCGACTCTATCGCTTATGTCCTCAAATAGACCAAGGTTTCCTTTGAGCTTTTGTGCCTGCAATTTTGTATTCTTGAGAAATTCATTAATCTTTTTGTCACCTTCTTTGTTCTGGCGAAAATTATCAAGAAAAATACAATTTGCGCATGCTATCGATAATTCTTCGAGAGCCTGTTCTAGTTCAGTGGCGATTCTGTTTGCTATCTTTCCATTCCATCCATTTAATGTAGTGAAATTCGTGATATGAAAAACATGCGCGACGCCGCGCAATAACACACTCCATTCGGCTCTCTTCAGATCGAGAAGCCAACGCTTATGATCCTTTTCGCTTGTTGCACGAAAAGACCACTCTGTCAGCTCCCTCGCATTGCGAATTGTACGATTAGCAATCCACAAGCCAATACCAACGGATAAAAGGCTAACGGCTGTGGGTATCCACTGTTTCCACCCCGGGTCCGCGTTGGGGGGACCGACGCACTGAACCACAACCGGCGCTTGCGCTAGTTGATCCACGAAAAACGCGGCTATCGAGACGGCATAGAGGCTCATCGCTCCCACCTAGTATCCTAAGAAGTTGCCCCAAAGGTTATCACCATGAGTCAAACACTGAAAGCCATCCGCGGCACCCGCGATTTGCTGCCGCCAGAAACGGCACTTTGGAACCGCATCGAAGCTACCGCTCGCGCCGTCTTTGCCCGCTACAACTTCGGCGAAATCCGTACGCCTGTCTTTGAAGACACGGCGCTCTTTGCCCGCAGTGTGGGCGAGGAGACCGATATCGTCTCGAAGGAGATGTACACGTGGGAGGACCGCGCACGCGCGCAGTCGGAGAAGACGCAGTCGCTCACGCTGCGGCCGGAGAACACCGCCGGCGTGGTGCGGGCTTACATCGAGCATCAGTTAGGCGAGAGCGGCCTGTTGCAGAAGCTTTATTACATCGGCCCGCAGTTCCGCCGCGAGAGGCCGCAGAAGGGACGCTACCGCCAGTTTTCGCAGATTGGCGCTGAGGTGCTGGGACCGCCTTCAGCGGGCAGCGAAAGCCCGCTGCGCGACGCAGAAGTGCTGGAGATGCTCGCCACACTGCTGGATGAGCTGGGGATCACCGGATGGACGCTGGAGCTGAATTCCGTAGGCTCTGCGGCCGATCGTGCGCGGTATAACGAGACGCTGCGTGCCGCTCTGGTTCCGGTGGTCGGCCAGATGTGCGCGGACTGCCAGCGCCGCGCCGTAACCAACCCGCTGCGCGTGCTGGACTGCAAGGTTCCCGCCGATCAGCCCATCATCGACACGCTGCCCGTGATTGCCGATTCGCTTGACGAGGCCTCGAAGGCGCACTTCGCTGCAGTCACGGCGGCCCTCGACGCAGCCAGTGTTCCTTACACGCGCAACAACCGCCTGGTGCGCGGCCTGGACTACTACACCCGCACCACCTTTGAGTTCACGCATGGCGGCCTGGGCGCGCAGAATGCCTTGCTCGGCGGCGGGCGATATGACGGGTTGAGCGAGGCCATCGGCGGACCCAAGGCGCCGGGCATCGGCTTTGCCATGGGCGAGGACAGGCTGGTTCTCACGCTCCTTGCCCAACTGGACCAAGGGGCTGCCGCACTCATGGCGGATGCTTATATCGCTCCGCTCGGCGAAAACCTGAATGCCGCCGCTCTGGTCCTGGCCCGAGAATTGCGCCACCAGGGGCTGTGGATTGAGCTCGGCGAAGGCAGTTTTCGCCTCAAAAAATCCTTCGACGCCGCAGACAAGACCGCGCGCCAGATCGTCATCCTGGGCGAAGACGAGCTTCAATCCGGTATCCTTACAGTGAAGACCTTCGCCACCGGCATTCAGACCAAGGTTCCTCGCGCGGATCTGGCTGTCTTCCTCTCAAAACCAGCAGGCGAGTAAAGGACACAGGTAGTGCTCGATTTCTTAGGCAATCTTGAACGGACGCATCTTTGCGGTGACTTGCGCGCCGCCCACGCTGGCCAGCAAGTGGTTCTGATGGGGTGGGTTAACCGCCGCCGCGACCACGGCAATCTTATCTTCCTCGATCTCCGCGACCGCTCCGGCATTGCCCAGATCGTGCTGGACAAGGAGCTGACCCCCGACGGCCACCTGAAGGGCGAACAGGTACGGCCGGAATATGTCGTCGCCGCCGTGGGCAAGGTAAGCCGGCGCGATAAGGACGCCATCAATCCCAAGATGCCTACCGGTGAGATTGAGATTGAGGCGACGCAGTTGCTCGTTCTCAACGACGCGCGCCTGGCGCCGTTTTCGCCTTCTGACGAAGCCATCCAGAACGAGGAAGTCCGCCTCAAGTACCGCTATGTGGACCTGCGCCGGCCGGAGATGCAGCGCAACTTCTGGCTACGCCATGAGATTACGCTCGCCATCCGCGAGAGCCTCAGCAAGCAGGGATTTCTGGAAATCGAAACGCCAATTCTCACCAAGTCCACCCCCGAAGGCGCGCGCGATTTCCTCGTTCCCAGTCGAGTCCATCCGGGCGAGTTTTACGCCTTGCCGCAATCGCCGCAGATCTTCAAGCAGATTCTCATGATCAGCGGCTTCGATCGCTACTTCCAGATCGCGCGCTGCTTCCGCGATGAGGACCAGCGCGCCGACCGCCAACTCGAGTTCACGCAGGTCGATCTGGAGATGAGCTTTCCGCGCCAGGAGACGGTCTTCGGCGTGGTGGAGCAGTTTCTGGCAGCGGGCTTTGCGGCAGCCGGCGTTACGCTTCCCACGCCCTTCCCGCGCATCACCTACGACGATTCAATGCGCCAATTTGGCAGTGACAAGCCGGACCTGCGCCTGCCCGGGCTGACCGATGTGCGCGAGGCATTCACTGACGCCGCACTGGCGACCTTGCAGATCGATCCAGCATTGCCCGTTGTCGCGCTCCGCATTCCCAAGGTGGGCGAGCTGAGCCGCAAGGAGCGCGAAGAAAACCACCCGATCTTCGATCAGAAGAAGGGCGCCAAGTTCATCGATGACTTCAAGCGGCTGGCTAAGGGCTTCCCTGAAGCCGCGGCGAAGGTGCGCGAGCTGGCCGGTGCGGCTGAGAGTGACTTCGTCATCATTGTGGCCGGCGACCCCGCGCACCACATCAAGGCCAGCGACACCAAGTTTGAAGGCCGCCTGAGCGAGCGCGAGATCAACGTTTACTCGGCTGCGGGCAATTTCCGCACCGAGCTGGCGAAGAAGTACGCCGATCGGCATGGAGCTTTCGGCATCACCGAGGAGGCCGTCCAAAACGCGAATCCGCGGAGCGGCGGAAAAGCAGTCGATGGGGCGTCTGCGTTCAACCCCATCTGGATCGTCAACTTCCCCATGTTCGAGTACGACCTGGCTTCAGCAAAGTGGATGCCCGCGCATCATCCGTTCACCTCGCCTTTTGAAGCCGACATGGCCAACCTGATCATTGATCCGGCCAGTGTGCGTGCCAACTGCTACGACCTGGCGATGAACGGCCTCGAGCTCGGCTCGGGCTCCATCCGAATTCACCGCAAGGATGTGCAGCAGCAGATTTTTCAGTCGCTGGGAATTTCAGACGAGGAGGCCAAGGCGCGATTCGGCTTCTTCCTCGATGCGCTGGAGTATGGCACGCCGCCGCACGGCGGCATCGCGCTCGGCCTCGACCGCATTGTGATGCTGCTGGCGGGCGCGCCCAGCCTGCGCGAAGTGATCGCGTTCCCCAAGACCGCCAAAGCCATCGACCTGATGGCCGACGCGCCAACGACGGTCAGCGAGCACCAGTTGAAGGAACTGCACATACGGGTGGCGTTGAAGAGCTGAAGCTTTTTCCGATAGCGCTCTTGCGAGATAGCCGCGCTGTGTCCAGCCGGCCTACTCGGTGTCCGACTCCGATGCGCCTTCTTCTTCGCCTTCGACAGAAATCCGCAGCGAGCGCAGAAAGTGCAGGTCGTTGGTTGTGAAGGAGCCTGCGGACGCGCCTTCCTCTGCGCCATCGCCTTCGGCAGACTCGGCTTCTTTGGCCACAACTTCGTTCAGGCCAATGGTGGCTTCAAGCATCAGCAGCACGTCGAAGCCGTGCTTGCGAATATCCTGCACCACTCCTGCGATTTGCTCGCTCTCAATGACCGACTCGTGGATGGCCTCGCCCAATTGTTGAATCAGTTCGCGCAGACGCGATGTCACGAATACCTCCAGAGCGGCGGCCGGCGCGAACATGTAAGCGCGGGTTGCGGCGTGAGATTTATCTACCTTACTGCCAACCCCGTTCAGGCGCAAACGGATTGCGGCGGCGAATGGTGAAAAGCGCCTCACCCCACGTCGCTGCTACCATCATAAATGGAATGAGACCACAGACAATCGGCCGCGTCCTTGGCACGGGATTGCGTGTTGCCGGCCGCATGGCTGGCGAGCGCCTGGCGGCCTCGGCACAATCCGCACCCGCGCAACAGCCCCAGCATCAGGCCCAGCCGCTTGCGAACGCGGCAGTTCGGGTCCAGGCGGCCAGGCAAACCAGAGGCCAGGCCGGCGGAGGGGTGGCCCGTGGCGTCGGCGGCTTTCTGCGCCCCTTCCGGCGCGTTGGCGGCATTATCTGGCTCGAAGTCACGGGCGTCTTTTTCCTTTTGCCGGTGGTTGTCTTTACTCCAAACCTCTGGCGCATGCGAGCCAATTGGGCGCACGGCCCCGACCACCGGATGTTTCTGATCACCGCCATGGTTGTGGCGGTCTTTCTCTACCTCGGGGTCACCTCGTTCTGGCGGGCTCGGCGCAGGTAGGTTGTTTGCTGCCAACTCCTAGCCAGTAAAAGGAAGTTGCTGGCCAGATCGCGAAAGCGCGTCAATGAGAACGCCGATAATTGCCAGCCCGATCAGCAGCGGTCCAAATCCGTCCCATCCGCCGCCGTGCACCAGCCTGAGACCCCCAATCCGTATCAACACCAATGTATTCAGCACAGTGGTCAACATCGGACCCCTCCATGGGTTGGGCGGATCTCCCAACCGCAATAGAAGGAGAAACACAGCATCGTGCGCGAAGTTGCTCTTCGTCGATGAAGGGTTTGCGAGCTATCTTTTTGGAATCGCAGCCGAGAGAATAGCGCGCAGCTCATCCCGTTGCGCTTCGGAGAGACCCGCGAGCGACACAATCGAATACGCGCCGGAATGGAATATGAGAATGATGACGCCTTTTTCTTCGGACCAATAGTCGTAGACATTCCAGGAACTCTTCGATAAGGTTCCCATCGAAGTTTCCGTGGTGATGGAATCGCGCGTGATGTTCACGCTGAACTGCCCGAGCATGCGAGGATCTTTGCGATACATGTAATGCAGTCGCAGCGGAACGAGCCCTCCCACAACGAGGACCCAGACGCCGGCAAGCACCAGGAACGGACCAACTCTCTCAGAGAATGTCGACAGGGAAGCGACACGGTTTGCTGCCGCAACGAACGATGATCTCGAGAAGACTAAATGATAGGCACCAGCCGATTGATGGTTGCTGGGTTGCACATATCGATAGAGCAACATCATGCCAGTCATGATGAAGATCCAGAACGCACCCGTCTTGACGGAGGAGCGGGAAGGCGCCTTGCGCGCCAACCTCCAGGACCGTCGAAACTC
>DASRLI010000183.1:0-3052 GCA_035648535.1 Occallatibacter sp.
AACCGCGCCATTGCCGGAATCGGCGTCAGCTCCAGTGGCGAACGGAAGTGCAAATTCCAATGCTCCGCAGCCTGCGGCGCAGAAGAAGCCGGGACTCTTGAAGAGAGTAGGGCGGTTCTTCCGCCGTATTTTCGGGGCGGAGTAGTTCGGCCCTCAGCTCCGAAGTAGAGCGGCAGTGAGCAGCAAAGCTGGCCTTATAGTTCTCTCGCCCGCTCAATCGCTCGAATCACCGCCCGCGCCTTATTGATTGACTCCTGATGTTCCAGTTCTGGAACCGAGTCGGCAACAATCCCAGCGCCGGCCTGAACGTAGCCCTTGCCTCCCACCGACAGCATCGACCGGATGGCAATGCAGGAATCCAGGTTGCCCGAGAAGTCCGCGTAGAGCACAGCGCCGCCATACGTTCCGCGCCGCGCCGGCTCAAGCTCTTCGAGGATCTCCATTGCTCGCACCTTGGGCGCGCCGCTCAGGGTACCGGCAGGGAAGCAGGCCCGCAAGGCATCCACGGCGGTCAGTTCCGGCCTGAGGCGGCCTTCGATCGAACTCACAATGTGCATCACGTGCGAGTAGCGCTCGACAAACATCAGCTTGTCCACCTTCACGCTGCCGAACTGGCTCACACGGCCCACATCGTTGCGGCCCAGGTCGACGAGCATCACGTGCTCTGCACGCTCCTTCTCGTCGTGCATCATCTCGTCGGCCAGCGCCTGGTCTTCTTGTTCGGTGGCTCCGCGCGGCCGGGTTCCCGCGATGGGCCGATATTCCACCTTGCCCTTATGTACTCGAACCAGCAGTTCCGGCGACGATCCCGCCAATTCAATCGGAAGTATCGGTGCCTGGGGCACTTTTGATTTTTTAGAGGATGGTTTTGCCGATCCTGGCAGCCCACCCAGCGGACCCTCCGGTGCAAAGCGCAAAAAGAACATGTATGGACTCGGGTTCACAGTGCGCAGCGCGCGGTACACCTGGAAGCTGTCCGTCTCGGGCTCCACGTCAAACCGCTGCGACAGGACTGCCTGGAAGATATCTCCGGCGGCGATGTACTCCTTGACGCGGTCCACTGCGGCCAAGTAGTCCTTTTTGCTGGTCCGGTACTTTACCTTAACGCTGGACTTCTTGCCGATGTTCCATCCTTTTTGTTGTGGCAGTTTGGGAAGTGGCTGGGCCAGGCGCTTCTCCATCTTGTCGAGCCGCTGTATGGCCTTTTCATATGCATCGGCTGGCTTGCCGCGCGTCACGTCCGCCGTCGCCACGAGCCAAATCTCCTTCCGAACGTGGTCGAAAGCAAGTACCTCGTCGAAAAACAGCAGGCAGGCGTCGGGGATTCCAAGCTCGTCCTTGGCGAGCTCAGGAAGCCGCTCGATTTGGCGCACCGCATCGTAGGCAAAAAAGCCCACGGCGCCGGCAGTGAACGGAGGCAGGCCGGGCAGTCGTGCTGGTTTGTGCCCGCCAAGCGCTCGGCGCAGCACGGCAAATATGTCATCCTCGATCTGGACGACCTTTCTGCCCTCGGTAATCGTGACCTCGCGCCCGCGAGACACGATCCGCTTGAACGGCGCCAGCCCGATGAAGGTGTAGCGGCCCACCTGCTCGCCGCCCTCCACCGACTCCAGCAGAAAGCACTCCCGCTCCGGCCACGCGGCGCGCAGAAATGCCGAGACTGGTGTTTCCAGGTCGGCGGTCAGGATGCGGCAGACTGGCACCAGGGTATGTTCCCTGGCAAGGGCCAGAAACTCCTTGCGATTAGGCTGGACGGAATGGTATGAAGCTTTCACAGGCTCCAGTGTAAATGTTTCGAATTGACCAGGAGCTGTCCTCGTTCTTCAATGGTTTCCACGATCGTTGAACTTTCCTCTCGCCTCCAGTGCGCTCGATTGTACTTACGGAGAGGGAATTCCTAACCGGGACCGTAAGAGAAGCTCCCGGACCGGGGCGGGAAGTGATGTCCTGGCTGGTTCTGGTGGGCTTGACTCACCACTGCGTGTAGCCTAAACTCAACGGGGTTTGGGCCAGCACGGAAAAGGCTGGCCAACATCGGGCTTATCGTGGCTTGATCTGCCGCAACAGATGAATCGGCGCCAGATCACCGCGATAAACCTTGCTCCGTCAACGAAGTGAGGAGAAGTTCCTGAGGGAATTCCTCAACTGACGGCCGAGAATCGGAATTGGAGAAAGATATGTCAACTAGTAATCCCGTACTTACGTTAGACCAGGAGATCAATCCCTGGGAGGCACAAAGCGCGCGTTTCGATTTCGCGGCACGCAAGCTCAATTTGGATGAAGGTTTGTGGAAGCTGCTCAGGACCCCCGCGCGCGAAATCATCGTTCACTTTCCAGTAGCCATGGATGACGGCCACATCGAAATATTCACCGGCTTCCGGGTGCAACACAACATCGCCCGTGGCCCGGCCAAGGGCGGCATACGCTACTCGCCCGATGTCACTCTGGACGAAGTGCGCGCCCTTGCCAGTTGGATGACTTGGAAGTGCGCTGTGGTCAATATCCCGTTCGGTGGCGCCAAGGGCGGAGTCATCTGCGATCCCAAGGCAATGAGCCAGGGCGAGCTGGAGCGGATGACCCGCCGTTATACATCCGAAATCATCGATTTCATCGGACCGGAAAAAGACGTTCCAGCACCGGACGTCAATACCAACGAACAGACCATGGCTTGGATAATGGACACCTACTCCATGCACGTGGGCCACACTGTCACCAGTGTTGTCACAGGCAAACCTCTGAACATCGGCGGCTCGCGCGGGCGCATCGAGGCCACAGGGCGCGGCGTATTGGTTGTTTGCGGCGAAAGTCTGCGCTACCTCAACATGCCCATCGAGGGTTGTCGGGTCATTATTCAGGGCTTTGGCAACGTAGGCTCAAATGCCGCTCGCCTCATGTTGGAGCAGGGGTACAAGATTGTCGGTATTGCCGAGAAAGATGGCGGCCTCTACAACGCGTCGGGTATCGATATTCACCAGCTCGTTGAGTACAAGTATCGCAACGGTACCACCCTTGGTTTCCGCGGCGCTGAGGCCATACCAAGCGAAGAGCTCCT
>DASRLI010000184.1:0-3684 GCA_035648535.1 Occallatibacter sp.
CTGTTCGCAGCGCTGGAGCGCTACTTCCACTTCTACAACTATCAGCGTCCACACCAGGCGCTGGGATACAAGACACCCGCGGACTTGTACCCGCACAGGTCAATAAGGAAACGCACATGATCGTGATGGGGGCTCTGCCCCATAAGCGCTAATCTAATAATCTGGAATTGGAGGTCAGGAGTTATACCGAAGGTCTCCCCGATTCGGCTGGTTTGGCGTCATGAAGGGCTTGTGCGGAAATAAGCTTCGGATGTAGCGATTGAAGTAGGCTCCTTTGGATTCTGCCTGCAGCAGGCCATGATAGACCCGTAGGGGAACGCCGTCGTATCGATATGCGGTTCCGTCCCGGAACGCCACTTGAAGAATGGCGCGCTGGCTATCGTAAGCCACCTGAACCAGTGACGAAGATTTTACTGTCACAGGATTTGTCATTCGCGACGGCTTGGCAACGGGCATTTGGTTAACCTCATTCAGGCAGCAGGTTTCTATTCTGGGCCGTCCGGTGACGATGGCTTTCGGCCAATGCGGCGGCCACGCGGTTCCATCCGTTCAGCACTTTTGCAAGCGGCAGGCCGGGTTCGATCACGTTCTGAATCTGGTGCAGCGCAAAGCCGAACTCACGCCATTCACTGCGTTGGCGAGTGTCGCGCGAGAACATAGCCCCAGGGGGAAATTTCACGTCCGATGCGAACTAACTTCTGCGTCAGCAGGGCCACCAACAACTTGCCATAAAGCCATGCCCGCGAACTCTGCGCGTCGTATTTGGGAAGGTGCCCCAGTTGCGCCAGACTCTTGAGGCGTTTGAAAGTCAACTCGATTTGCCATCGCACCCGATACCATTCCAGGATCGTCTCCGTCGGCATTGACAGGTCAGTGGTGAACACCACCACATACTTGGCGTACTCCCACGTTTCGGGTTTGGTCTTTGTCTGCTTCTTGCTCGCGCGTCGCTCAATCCGCCGGTGGGCCTGCTGAATCGCCTCTTCACTTTTGCGCAGGGAGCAGATTCTTCCTTCGATGGCCGTGTCCTTCAGGCGCACCCGCCACTCTCCGGTCGTACCGGCCGGCTTCAGCGCCTGCAGGTGGGAGAGCAGGTCGAAGTTGGCGCCACTCTTCCCCTGAAGAGGCAGGGTCTGCGTGTTGACACGCACCAGTACATCGCCTCCCTGGCTTACGACCCATTCGATACCGGCCGCCGTGGAATAGCCCGCGTCACCCAGGATCAGATCGTGCTTCGCCACCGGCAACCGAGCGAACGATTCGCCCGTGCCGACACCGGTAGCGGCGGTAAGGTTGAAATAATCGCAGCGCAAATCCGGCAACCGCATACTGTACAGGATCCTCCACTGACTCCCCGTTTTGCCCGGTTCCCTAATGACGGTTCCATCTACGATTCGGACCGAGCCCCGGTCCTTCTGCTGCGGCATCTGCACACCGTTCTCGGAAACTAACTGCGCGCATAACCAATGCAGCCAGTCCTCCGACCGTCTCAGCCGCTTTAGAAGCCCCACGTCGGATATCGTCGCCAAGCCCGACTCGCCGGCTCGGACCGCCGTCTCGCGAAGAGAATAGCCTCGGGCCACATGCAGCAGAAACAAACGCAGCAATGTCTCCGGAATCGTGATCCCACGCTGACGCTCCATCGCCCCCGTTTCCTTAGCCTGACGCTCCCAACCCTCGGGAAATAACGAGACCAAAACAGCCCAATCCTCTTCGGCTTCATTCGGCATGTCCCCATAATACAAGAACAGATGGTAATGTTTCAATCATTAGGTTAGCGCTTATGGGGCAGCGCCCCCATCCCGAAAATGTTCTTCTTCCGATTCTTCATTCGTTGGCGATTTATCTGGGCAGTTCTCCTTTCGGAAAACGGTCGCCGAGCAATATGGCGAAGCGTTGTAATGCCGCCTTCCAGTCCTGTACCGGCTTGGTCCATTTTCTGGCGATACGCTCCAGGCCCAGGTACAACAGCTTCATGGCGGCCTCCTGATTCGGGAATGAGCCGCGGGTCTTGATCACTTTCCGCAGTGACATATTGAGCGATTCCACCGCATTGGTCGTATAGATCACTTTGCGAATATCGGCCGGATAGGCAAAAAACGGCGTGAGGTGTTCCAGTTCCGGCGCCACATCTGGCTGATTGTCGGATACTTTCCATCCCATTTTACGGCGAATTCATCCAGCCGTTGCCCAGCTTCGTCAGCCGTGCCGGCGCGGTAAACCGGCTTCAAGTCCGCAGCCACTTCCTTGCGCTGTTTCCACGATACGTAGTTCAGCGATGCTCGCACCTGATGGACAATGCACAACTGCACCTGCGCCTCCGGAAACACTGTCGCAATCGATTCGGGGAACCCCGTCAGCCCGTCGACGCAGGCGATGAATACATCGGTCACACCCCGGTTCTTCAGCTCGGTCAGAACCTGCAGCCAGAACTTCGCGCCCTCGTTCTGACTGGCCCACAGTCCCGGTACATCTTTGTTGCCTTGCATGTTGACGCCAATCACCACATAGATTGCCTTGTTGCGTACGTGGCCGGCGTCCCGAATCTTCACCACCAAAGCATCCAGGTACACGATCGGATACACCGCATCCAGCGGACGGCTCTGCCAACTTTTGACCTCATCCAGCACCGCTTCGGTGACATTGGAGATCAGCGTCGGGCTCACCTCCACCTGGTAAATCTCTTCCACATGCCCCTGAATCTCGCGCGTGCTCATCCCTCGCGCGTACAGCGAGATATCTTGTCGTCAAAACCGACAAAACGCGTCTGCCCCTTGGAAACGATCCTTGGTTCGAACGTGCCGTTACGATCGCGCGGCGTCTCCAGCGTGATCTCGCCGAACTCGCCCTTCACCGTCTTGGCTGTCACGCCATTACGCGAGTTGCCGCTGTTGTGCCCGGCCAAGTCGTGCTTTTCGTAACCGACGTGTTCGGTCAGTTCCGCTCGCATCGCCCGCTCCAGCACCGCCTTGGTCAGCTGCTTCAGCAGGCCGCCTTCGCCTATGATTGCTTCCGGCGTCTTGTAGTCCGCCAGTAACTTGTCGATGAGTGTGACGTCAATTGCCATTGTGGGCTCTTTGATCCCTTCCATGGCCGGTTACACAGTTCAATTTACACCCTCCGGACGAATGCCCAGATCGCTCTTCAGACATTTGAACGCCGCTTCAATCTGCGTCAGTTGCACATAGCGATCCCACAACACGGCCGGATCTTCCGCTACCAGATTCGTCCGTAGCAGATAATGGCCATCACGCAACTCGGCCTCTTTCAGCTTCGCCTTGTCGAGTTGAAACGTGAACGTCTCCCTCGTCACTTCCTGGTCCGCCTGCGGCAGGTTGATTTTCACGAATCCGAAAGCCCGCCCCGCATCCGTTTTGGCGGCGCCCACGCGCATCAGCAACTGATCCCGCTTCGGACAACTCCGCCGCATGGCGCGCAACTTTCGCAGCAGCCGTGCCAGCTTCTTCCGCCGCATTGCCATCTCTTTGGCTTGCCGCCCTTCACTTTTGGCCAATACGTATAACTCGCCCTCCCGGGCAAACAGCTTCACTTCCACCGACTCGCGAACCTTCTGCCACGGCAGTTCCAGCCACTGCTCCTCATACTCACGAATCTTCGCCCGCGATGTGCCCACCAGATAAAACGTCTCCTGCCGCGTCGTGCGCATCTCTCGCAGCAGAGCCT
>DASRLI010000185.1:0-4503 GCA_035648535.1 Occallatibacter sp.
TCGCACAACACTTCCGAACAACTCCAACAATGTGCAAAATCTTCTTCGACTCGGTGCAGGTGCGGTCCTTCGTTTCTGACGATGGCCACTGTCCCAAAATGGTGCTGGAAGCAGGACTTCGTGATTTTCTTGTGGACACGGAATCGGCCGTTAGTCTAGCCCGTCTGATGTTTCAGCTTGCCGTTATAGGCCAGTTCCGCGTCCTCCAACGGCGCAACCGATGCATTGGGCGCCAACGTCGCTGACAAACGCGACTTCCGCGATGTTAGCCCCGCAAGCAATGGATTGTTGCACCTGGGCCTCACAAGTGAGCAAGCTCCAGCCATGCTGAATGCGATCGAAATCCTGCCCCGGTACACCCCATCGGGGGCTTCCCATTCGGCTGGTTACGCAGCCAAAATCCTTCCCCGATCGCAACGGCCAGTTCTGGCGCCCCGATGACGACTTCCTAAATGGCTACACGTCGACGAGGGACCCAAATTACGGGAACGTCCGATCCCGACCTATTCGCGGCAGAGCGGTATGGGCATTTCACCTATGCCATCCCAGTCGACAGCCGTGATCGCTACACGATTGTCCTCCACTTTGCCGAGTTTTACTTCGGCCTCACCGCATCTGGGGTCGGAGGCGAAGCGATTGAGTCCGTAGAGTTCTGTAGAAGCTACAGAACTCTACGGACTCAATCCTCAAGACCAGACAACATATCCAGCGGTGAACAAACTGATATGCCTAATCGGACTGTGCTTTTTCTGTCGTAACGAGCCCGTTACTTGGTATGCCACGTTCATCTCGATCAGTTTTGCCTAAGGTCAAGTGTTACCGATGAGGTTGGTTCTCATTGGCATGGAAATGCCGTATGCGTGGGACTTCTCCAACTCTACCTATATCTGAATGGCAATTGGCGCGTCCGCGTCCAGTTGTAGAGCCGTTCGTTGATGTACGTCACTGCCTTTGCTGCGCCTGATTTGGTCAGATGAATGCCGTCGCTGAAGTTTGCTCCATCTTCCCGAAACGCTTCAAATTCAGGTGCCGTGAAATCGATGACCTGGTCGCTTGCAGACTTGTTCCGTAGCAGCAGGTTGGAGTAGGCCGCCAGTTGCGAGGCCCTGGACGCGAGCAGTGGCTGCGAGATTGCCGGGATGACGAAGACGATGGGGATCTTTGCCGCGTGAAGCTCCGCGACGAGGTCTTGATGCGCCTGCAATGCAATGGGATCGATCTTGAAGCCGGTGACGGGGTCCATGACTCTGGCGGCTATCGGATTCAACGCGCGAGGGCCCTCTGGAAGGACGATGGTTCCAGTGGCGTCGAAGGTTTGCGCGTCCTTGTGAAAATGAGCGCGCAACTTGTCCTTGTAGGCGTCGAGCAGGTTTTGGGAACCCAGAGCTTCGAGATTTTCGCGGGGCGTGACGTGGACCGTCTCAAACTCATGCGTGGCGGTCAGGAAGGGCTGGACGGCAAGGATGACGAGCTTGATCCGCGCACTGGCCAGCGCGCGGTCGGAAATGGTTTTCTCTTCGACGATGTTGCTGCCGTTCAGCGACTCGTTGTACATCCTGAAGCCGTCGATCTGGCTGGCGTCCCAGTTGCCGGAGAAGGATGAGCCGATGATGAGTGCGTTGAAGTTTGCAGGAACGTACCGTTCGCTCAATAGATACTTTGCGACGCGGTCGTCTCCGTAGCCGGGCAGATGGCGGCCCCTGGGGTCGCGGAAAATGCCGTAGATGTCGACCGCAGCGTTGGCGGCTGCGACCGCGATGACGAGCAGGACCGTCAGGCCTATCGTCCGGGTAAGCCAGGCACGGGGCGTCATGGGAGGGCTAGAAGGCAAAGTAGACGAACTCCTTTGCTACTGTCGAGTTCATGTAGAAGATGGACAGCCCGAAGAGGAGAGCTGTGACCATCATGGAACGGTAATTCAGGGTGGAGTGTTTGGCGATGTCCTGGGATGTCCTGAAGAAGAAGGCCAGGACGATGCCGATGGCGACCGGGCGGACGATAAGAACCGGCGTGATGGGAAGGACGCCTTTGAGCGCGCTGGTCCCGAGCAAGCCTGCGTGGGGCAGCATGGAGTGGAGCAAATGCAGCGCGAACGGGACATTCGGGGAACGGAAGAAAACAAACGTCATGTTGACGAAAACAAAAGTGACGATCCACCCGAGCCAGTCGGGCATTTTCAGCTTTTTCTTCTTCCAGATTTGATTTGCGGCCAGAGCAACGCCGTGCAGGACGCCGAAGAGGACGAAGGTCCAGGCTGGGCCATGCCATAACCCGGCAATCGCCATGGCCAGCAGCACCGCCACGACGGATGTCTTGAGGGTCGCCTTGCCCATGGCGCGCAGGATGGGGGTGAATAGATAACTGGTGATGAAGTTGGACAGCGAGATGTGCCAGCGCTGCCAGAACTCGCTGATCGATTTCGAGATGTACGGCGCGTTGAAGTTCTTTGGGATGTCGATGCCGAGCATCCATGCGGTACCGACCGCCATGTCGGAGTATCCGCTGAAATCGAAGTAAATCTGGAAGGTGTACGCGAGAGAAAATATCCACGCTTCAAGGGTGGAGAAGCGATGTGCCGAGCCGAATCCGGCGTCCGCGATGCGCGCAAAGGAGTCGGCCAGAACGACTTTTTTTGCGAGGCCGATAGCGAAGATCAGGAGGCCGCGGCAGGCCAGGTCCATGCGGTCCGACGAGGCGGTGAGGGTCTTGAACTGAGGAACGACGGCCCGCGAACGCACCAGCGGGCCAGAGGCAACATAAGGGAACAAGGACACGAGCGTTGCGTGGTCGAAGAAGGAGTTTGGCGCGTTCAGGCCCTGGTAGGTATCCACCAGATACATGACCTGGGTCAGGGTGAAGAAGCTGATGCCGAGGGGAAAACTCCAGTCCGGAAGTGCAAGCTTTACACCGTGAATATTGGGAAAGTGCAGTAGGAAGAAATTGATGTATTTGAAGCAGCCGAGAAGGAGAACGTTTCCAGTAAGGCCGATGCGGAGATTGAATTTTCTGCTGGTCTCCTGCGCGGGGGTTACACCTTCGGCTGGTCCCATGGCGGCGGCAATCGCCCAGTTGAACGTGATGGAACCAAGCAGGAGAAGGACGTAAGGCGGCTTGGCGTATCCGTAGAAAAACAGCGATGACAGAAGCAGGAAAACCTGCGCGGCGCGCGCGCCCCTATAGCGCCGAAGGGCAGCGTATCCGCCGGCGACTACCGGGAGAAATAAGCCGAGGAATACAAAAGAATTAAAGGACATCAGACGATTTCTCGACCGTGAATCCGGGGTGCTGTACCGATTTCACACGAGCAGTGTTCACACGCCACCTGCTGCGATTGGGAGGTCTACCCCATGTATATAGTCGGAGGCGGACGAAAGCAATAACTCCATTGCGCCAAGCAGGTCCTGCGGATTTGCATTGCGGCCCTGGGGGTTCGCCGCCGCGCTCATTTGCACGGCAATGTCGGATATCTCACTGAGAAACTGGGTCGCGACCATGCTGGGGGAGATGGCGTTGATGCGGACGGGCGTCGACGCGTATTCCGCAGCCAGCGAACGCATGAGGCCAAGCTGCGTGTACTTCAGCGTTGTGTACATGGTCATGTACTTCGGCGGGACGCCGTGCACTACGCTCGACAGGATAAACAATACCCGGGCCCGGGGCAGCTTTGCCATCTTCGGCAGGAAGGCCTTGAGCAGAATGATTGCCGAACGCACCTGGACCGCGAGGTCTTCGTCGAAGCGCTCCCACTGGAACTTGGTGAAGCGTTCGTGGGTGAGCCGCAAGGCGGGGAGATGCACGATACTCGCGGGCGTTCCGTGGTCCCGCGTGATCTGTTCGGCCATCTGCACAACAGCGGAGGCTTGAGAGAAATCGGCCTGGAGCAGGGTGAGCCTGGCGCCGAACTCTTCCTTCAGGGAAGCCAGTTTTTCCGCGGAGCGATTGGAGTGGGCCAGGATTGTCGAAGTTTCGGAAGTTTCGAGAAGCCGGCGCACTACGGCTTTCGACCGAAACGCTCGACCGCCGATGCCATCGAGCAGTGCTTCTGTGCACTTGCCAACAAGCACAGTGCAGAGTGGGTTCTTGAGGGCGACATCCATGGCTGCTTCGACAACATCAGCCACACATGGATGCTCGACCACATCCCCACTGATAAAGAGGTACTGCGGAAATGGCTCAAAGCGGGCTTCATGGAAAATCGAACGCTATTTCCTACGGAGGCAGGCACACCACAGGTCGGGATCATCTCGCCCACGCTGGCGAACCTGACACTGGATGGTTTGGAACGGCTGCTCAAGGAGACCTTCCGTACAAGGAAGATCCAAGGGTAGCGGCACCATCCGAAGGTGAACTTCGTACGCTATGCCGATGACTTCATTATCACCGGATGCTCGAAAGAGCTACTGGAAAATGAAGTCAAGCCTCTGGTCGAACGCTTCATGTTCGAGCGGGGCTTGCAGCTCTCACCTGGGAAGACCTGCATCACGCATATCGAACAGGGCTTCG
>DASRLI010000186.1:0-4799 GCA_035648535.1 Occallatibacter sp.
GCAAGACGGCGACGCCGGAGATTGCTGTCGACGCGCACAAGATTATCCGCGCGGAAGTGGCCAAGCTGCTGGGCGCGGATGAGGCGGCTGCGATACGCATTCTCTACGGCGGCAGCGTGAAGCCGGATAACGCGACTTCGCTGATCGGTCAGGAAGATATCGACGGAGCGTTGGTGGGCGGCGCGAGCCTGAAGCCGGATTCGTTTGCGGCGATAGTGAAGTACTAATTCACGGATGGAAAGAAGGCCGCCCAGAGTGAGAACTCTGGGCGGCCTTTTTATTTGTTCTCGGAAAGCAAAGTACAAAAGCTCGATGAGCCATGTGAAGTGCTATCCCAGGTTAGGCGCAAAGAACGCGCCGAACCTGGGGCACCCGGCCTTTTGTTTATGTGGATGCGGTGTACGAAGAGAAATCGTGGGTGCGGGCGGGACACCCGCACCACAGCCCGTCTAGAGACCGGCGCTACCGATAGAAGCTCACGATCCAGTTTTGGAGGAGAGCCGGGAAGCAGCCGAGGACGACTACGGCGGCGGCAATGGCGAGCAGGACAATCAGCGTGACTGGATGCGCATTGATGGGCGTTTCGTCAATGGCGGCCATGACGTAGGCGCGCTTGAGGACCTGCAAATAGTAATAGAGCGAGACGGCGCTCATGCCGATGGCCAGAGCGACAAGTGCGAACGGGACTGGGCCGGCTGAAACCGTGAGCACTGCTGCGAAGAGGTTGAACTTGGCCCAGAAGCCGACGAGCGGCGGAATGCCCGCAAGCGACAGGAAGAGCACGAGCAGCACCGCGGCCAGCAGCGGGTTGCGCTTGTGGAGGCCGAGGAAGGAATCGAGGCGGTCGCTGCCGGTTGCGCGCTCGATGACGGAGACTACGCCGAAGGCGCCGATGGTGGTGAGGCCGTAAGTGAGGATGTAGTAGAGGATGGCGTTGGTGCTAAGCGGAGAGTACGTGAAGAAAGCGAGTGCCAGCAGAATGTAGCCGGCGTGGGCTATCGCGGAGTAGGCCAGAAGGCGGCGCACGCTGCTCTGGGCGAGGGCGGCCAGGTTGCCGAGGATCATGGAAGCCGCGGAGAGAACCATGAGTGTCTGCGGCCAGGCGGAGCGGAAACCGTGGACGATAGGCAGGGGTGGGAGCGGGGTCCCGGCTTTGGTGATGATGGCTACCGCGATACCGTGTAGATGCAGGGTCTCAAGGAAGTGCAGGGTAACGCTGCTGATGGTGATGAGCAGCGCAAAGCTCGCGACCTTTGAGACGGACGCAATGAAGGCTGCCGCTGGAGCGGGTGCGCCTTCGTAAGTATCAGGCGCCCAGAGATGGAAAGGAACAGCCGCGACTTTGAAGCCAAGTCCGGCGGCGATCATGACGAGCGCCAGATAGAGCAGCGGCGTGGCGCCATGGGCCGATGCCACGTAGGTGCCATAGACTACGCGCGGCAGACTTGTGGAACCCGAAAGTCCGTAGAGATAGCTGAAGCCGAAGAGCAGGAAGGCCGCGGACATGCCGCCGAAGAGGTAGTACTTCATGGCGGCTTCGGCGCTCTTGCCTGAGCTCTTGGCGAATGCGGTGAGGATGTACAGGCCGAGGCTCAGCAGTTCGAGACCGACGAAGATTACGAGCAGGTCCTGCGCGGCGGCGATGATCAATCCGCCTGCGGCGGCCATGAGGACTACGGCGACGTACTCGCCCGCGTTGCGCGTGAAAACGGAATCGATGAGCAGAAGCAGAGTGAGCGCGGTGAGGACCAAGATTCCGGTTTGCGCGACGGCGATGTAGGTTCCTGCGCCAAGGAGTGTGAGGTCGCCGTAATTGAGGCCGGCATTGCCTTGTATCTGCAAGGCCCACAAGGCAGCGCCGCAGCCGGCTACGCCGAGTAGAGCCGCAATGGCTACGCGGGATTTGAGCGCGGCCTTGCGAAGGAAGCCGAGATCGACGACCAGCACGAGGAGCGCCGCGATTTCGAGGGCTGTCTCCGGGAGTGTTGCGCGGAAGAGATCTGCGTAGTTCATTGTCCCCCTCCCGCAAGCAAAGCTTTTACGGCTGGTTCGATGGTGTCGAGAAGAATTCTTGGATAGAGTCCGACGAACAGACTGACGCCGGCCAGCATGACCACGCCGGTAACTTCGGGCCAGGTGATAGCGCCGAGATCGTGCCAGCCAGTCTTGGGATGTTCATCGGGCGTGGCCAGGTTGTCACTGAAGAAGGCTTTCTGCAAGGCGCGCCACGTGTACGCGACACCGACCACAATGCCGACGCCGGCGGCGATGGTCCACCAGGGCTTGGCGATCCACGCGCCGACGAGAACCTGGAGTTCAGCGACGAAGCCAGAGAAACCGGGCAGGCCCATGGAGGCCATTCCAGCAATGACGAAGGCCCACGCGGCAAACGGCAGACGCTTGGCCAGATGCATGGTTTCGAGTTCGGCCAACTGTCGTGTGTGGGTGCGGTCGTAGACGATGCGGCCGACGATGGCGAAGAGCAGGCCGGCGATGACGCCGTGCGAGAACATTTGAAGAACGGCGCCAGTTACGCCGATCTGGTTGAGCGTCATGAGGCCGAGGAGCACGAAGCCCATGTGGCTGACGCTGGAGTAGCCGATGACGAATTTGAAGTCGGTTTGCGCGAGGGCGACAAGTGCGCCGTAGACGATGCCGATGACGGCGAGGATTGCGAAGACGTCGCGCCAGGAGCCGATGCCGATGAAGGAGAATCCCCAGGGGTCGAGGCCGTGCGGGAAAAGCCAGATGCCGACGCGAAGGCAGCCGTATGCTCCGAGCTTCATGACCACTCCGGCGAGAAGCATGGAGGCGGCGGTGGGCGCGGCTACGTGGCCGGTGGGCGCCCAGGTGTGGAAGGGCCACATGCCGGCGAGAATTGCAAAGCCGGTGAAGACCAGTGGGAAGCACCACATCTGGAAGCTGACGGGCAGGCCGGCGTGCGCAAGATAGATGAGGCTGGTGGAGTGGCTGCCTGCGGTGGTGTAGGCGGCGAGCAAGCCGATGAGCACCATGGCCGAGCCGACGAAGGAGTAGATCGCGAGCTTCATGGCTCCATATTCGCGGCGCGTGGAGCCCCAGATGGCGATGAGGAAGTATTTGGGGACGATGGCGATCTCGTAGAAGACGAAGAGCAGGAAGAGATCGAAGCTGAGGAAGACGCCGTAGACGCCGCCGATGAGAGCGAGATAGAAGGCGAAGAACTCGTTGGTGCGATGTTCGACGTTCCAACTGAAGAGAATGCCGGCGACTGCGGCCAAGCCGGTGAGCAGCACGAGTACGCGGCTGATGCCGTCGGCGGCGAGCAGGAAGTGGATGCCCATGGAGGGGACCCAGGGAATGTCTACGATGATTTGGCGGCCATGGCCCATGCCTGCGGCGAAACCACCAACGGCGTGCAAGAGGGCCAGCATAGCGACAGAAAGCGCGAACCAGCGCGCCAGACCGGCCTTGCCTTTCGGCAAGAGGGCCTCGACGAGCGCCCCGGCAAACGAGAGATAGATCGTCCACGCCAACATCTAAAATCTCCAGTGAGCCAGTAGGTTAACGACCGTTGGGTTCACGCTGTCCACAATAATTTGGGGCACAAGGCCGATGATCAGCATCAGGCCGATTACCGGGATCATTGCCAATCGCTCGCCGTGGTGCAGATCAGGAAAGCCGACGCAATGCTCGGGCACGGGGCCGGTGAATACTTTTTGAATGACGGTGAGGATGACGGCCGCGGTGACCAGCAAGCCGAGGATGGAAACCGTTGCAGCAACCCAGGCCAGCGGAAAGACGCCGCGGAAGATGAGGAATTCGCCGACGAAGCCGTTAAGGCCGGGCAGGCCGAGTGACGAGAAGAGCACGATGCCCATAAGTCCGGCGAGCACGGGGGCTGGCTTGCGGATGCCGCCGAACTGGTCGATGCCGCGATGGCCATTGGTGCGCTCCTGCAGCATGGCGATAAACCAGAAGAGCGCGGCCGCGGTGACGCCGTGGTTGAACATTTGCAGGATGACGCCGTTGAGGGCAGCGGCCTGGCTGGCTTGTGCGGCTGCGCCTGCCGCGGGAACAGCGAGTGCGAAGATGCCGAGCAGGCAATAGCCGAGGTGGTTGACCGAGGAGTAGGCGAAGACTCGCTTGAGGTCTTTTTGTGCTGCGGCGGCCCACGCGCCCATGACTACGGTGGCGACGGCGAGGACAAGAAGCGGAGTGCGCATCTGCGAAATCTGGTGACCGAAGAGCGGAAGCGCGATACGCAACAGACCGTAGACGCCCATCTTCGACATGGCGCCAGTGAGGAGCATGGTTACTGGCGATGGGGCTTCGGCGTAGGCGGCGGGCAGCCAGGTGTGGAACGGGATCATAGGCACCTTGACCGCGAACCCAGCAAGGACTCCGATGGCGAGCCAGATGGTGACTGCGCCGAGGTGCGCGGTGACCATCTGCTCAAGTGCGCCGGTGGAAGCTAGCTGGGTGAGGTAGCCGAAGTCCATGCTGCCGGTGGAGAGGAAGATGGCAAGGAACGAAATGAGCAGGGCCACGGAACCGGCCATGGTGTAGACGAAGAATTGAGTGGCTGCTGGACCGCGGCGCGTGCCGCCCCAGAGTTTGATGAGGAAGAAGGCGGGAATCAGGCTGAGTTCCCAGAACAAGAACCAGTGGAAGAAATTGAGCGCGGTGAAGGAACCGAAGAGGCCGGACTCGAGGACGAGAACCAGGCCGAAGTAGAGGTTCGGCTGATGGTGCACGCGGTGGGCCGCGTCGACCGACATGAGGGTGACGATGGCTGAGAGGACGAGCATGAGCGCGCC
>DASRLI010000187.1:0-2766 GCA_035648535.1 Occallatibacter sp.
TTCCAAATGTGGAGCGGCCACAACGGTTCCGTTTAAGCCTACCCGTGGCACGCCGATTCTGTGCCGTCCTTGCTTTCAGGGGCAACCTCAAACCCATATTGCCTCTTGAGCCATGAGCACGACGCACTCGCAGTCGTGCTCTTGGCTTGAACTATGATTTCGGTCATAACAATTCTTCCTTGGGGTTCGTGATGCAAGAGCGCAAGCAGTTTATCGTCAGCTGCAAAGACTGTCACCGGGCTGTTCCCTCCGGGGCGAAGGAGTTCCCGTTCAAGTCAATAGCTGTAACCTGCCCGTTGTGCAAAGAGCAGCGCCGGTACCTACCTTCTGAGGTCATACTGGGTCGGCCTGACCAACTCGTCACCCGCCAGCAGCGTGCCGGAGGCCGGTGATGTTCGACCCCGACGCTCACATGCCGCGACTCAATCGGAGGATGCTCTACTTCTTGGAAGTGGCGGAATCCTGCTACCGTGCGAATGCCTAGAACCGCTGTGATACTCTGTTTGGCCGGAGGTATCAGTCATGACGCAGAGACCGAAGACGCCCCTTGAGATAGCTAATGAACTGCTCAGGAAAACAAATCCTCGGCAACAGTTGAGCGAACTCGGCAAGGATAGGCCGGGGCTAGACGACCACATCACAAACGAGCGAGATGTATGCCGTCCGCAAGATGAGAGGAACCGCCAGTTGCAGTAGGAAGCCGCAGTCAAAGCACGTTGGGGAACGGCAAGTGAATGTGCGGGTGGTGCCGCACGGCAACGCCATCGAGGAGTCGGTTGAGCTAATCTCGCGCACTCGCGTACCTGCCAGTATCGCCCCTGAACTAGTTGCAGACATATTCATCAGGTCGTGCTCTGAGCCCTTTGGAGCGTGCAAGGCGTCGAGTATAGAAGTAACCCCTAATCTGAACTAAGGTTTTCGCAGAAACTGCCCGTTCGTGACCTTTCGTTGAGCCATGCATCACCCTACAATCGGGTCAACTGAACTAGAGAGCGTATTCACTCACTGTCAAAACTGGCGGAGTGCGTGCGCGAAGAGGGCAGTCGTGGATTATTTACTTTCTCCGGTCTGCCAGAAAGCCCCTCGCGGGAGGCGAGGGGCTTTCGTCTGTTGGAATGCCTATCGAAGAGAGTTTCCTAGAGTGCGCGATATTGGACAGTCGGCAGCTTGGCAGTGGGGTATCCTCATCGCCATGACCGACAAGGCGACACACATATTGAAAGTTGAAAAGGACAGCCACGATGGCCTGATTGTGACGTTCTCAGATGGCACCACAGCCGGATATGTCGTGGAGGAGTTGCTAGGGCTGAGACCGCACCGGGAACTTGTTAAAGAACCCTTAGAGTCAGACCGACCACCACCATCGTGACAAAAATCAGCTTTTCAGTTGGCGCTCCCTATTCAACGTAGATTCCAGACACCGCCGTTGCCCCGCTGTGACCAAAACGGTATTGCAAGTTACGAGCCCTGCTGAAGGCGATGCTTGGAGTGATGCCGCTCTCAGCACACAGAGTTGAATAGCTCCTTCCGTTTCTACAACAGAGGCTTCCCAAAGGAAGGCCGGGACGGTGATGAACAAGCTGCCTTCGCCGTGGCGGCGTGGCTGCAACGGGCAGACCAAAGCGGCTCACTCGACGGCTACTTCAAACCACCCCTGACGCCGGAGGAGCGAGACGTTGCCGACGCTGAGGGTTGGAGTCTGGGGGTAGTTTGAACATCGGCTTCCAATATCTACCATTGATGAGACCGGAGGAGTTGACATGCCCAACACCGAGTCAAGAAGAGGAGACTTCTCGCAAGAGGTCTGTTGTGAGCAGGAGTCTATGCGAGCACAAAATGAACACAAAAAAAGTTCCGAAAATTGGGTCACTGGCGAGAAGTCTTGTGCCCCCATCGACGCAACGCAAAGGAACTGAAGCAACAAAGCATTCCGATTACCAATACATCATGCGTGCTGGCTCGGTCTGCCCCTTCAAATCGCATCCAGAAGTACAGCGCACTGAATACGAGTCCGCCGACCGCGAGACTACCGAGAAGTAACGTCTTCCACTGCATCTAGAACACCTCTCAAACAAGCCCCGCCTCTGGCTATATGGAATGATACTCCCTAGTCGTCGTATCCGAGCGGCTCTCCACCGAACTCCGGGCGGACATTCCGACCCTCGTCGGCATCGACCACGGCTTCTCGTTTCCGCTGGCCTACTTTGAGAAGTACCGGCTCTCCAGCGACTGGGAAGACTTTCTGGTCGATTTCCAGAAGCATTGGCCGACCGATGCCCGGAACACGTACGTGTCCTTCATCCGGGATGGCAACGCTGGGCAACGCTTGAAGAGAACCGGGGAGCGAAGCTGGCTCCGGCTGACGGAGAGATGGACGCCCACAGCAAAGTCCGTCTTCGGGTTCGGGGTTCAGGGTGAGGTCGCCAAGTCCACCTTCGCCGGTTTGCCGTGGCTCCTCTACATGCGGAATTGGTGCAAGCGGCCAATCCACTTCTGGCTGTTCGACGGTTGGGAAGTTCCAGTTGGCAAGTCGGTCGTGGCCGAGGTCTACCCGTCATTGTGGACGCGGCGGTTCCCAAAGGAAGGCCGGGGCGGGGATGAACAAGCGGCCTTTGCTGTGGCGGCATGGTTGCAACGTGCGGACCAGAATGGCTCACTTGGCAACTACTTCAATCCGCCGCTGACGCCCGACGAACGAGAGGTCGCCGCGATTGAGGGTTGGATACTTGGGGTGGTGTGAACCGAAGAACTGAGATTCTAGGCAAT
>DASRLI010000188.1:0-3376 GCA_035648535.1 Occallatibacter sp.
CAGTTAGACGGATTGCTGGCTATTTCGGCGAAGCACTCCAAAGCCACTGAAGCAAGTCCCGACGCACGCGGGCTCGAGGGAAAGAAGCATGTCGAATAAGATTCTTATCGTGGTGACCTGCCCCCGGTTTTTGGTCCAGTCATAAGTTAGCTTCCAGGATTGTGGATTCAACGGCAACGGTGGACAGCGGTCCGTCGCCGTGGCTGTGGGAAAGTGGGTCCCCCGAAGCGGGATCCAAGGTGGCGAAGCCACTGTCTTTTCCACAGCCGTTGGCCTCCGCAAATTCTTCCGGCGTCCGATACGCCAACGAACTGTGTGGGCGTACCGTGTTGTAGTCTACCCGCCAGGCTTCGATCACCGCCCGTGCGTGTCCTAGATCCACGAACCAGTTCTGGTTCAAGCATTCATCCCGAAATTTCCCGTTGAAGCTCTCGATGAGCGCGTTCTGCGTGGGCTTGCCGCGCTCGATGAAGTGCAGCGCCACCTGATTCTGATAGGCCCACTGATCCACGACCCGGCTGGTGAACTCGGTTCCGTTGTCGACCTGGATTGCTGCTGGTGCCCCACGTCGTTCTCGCAGTCCTTCCAGTACCCGCACCGAGGATTGGCCAAGCTCATCTTGCGGATCAGATCGATGACTTCGCACGACACGTAGGGTCTGCCCTCCGGATGGCGGCTCTTCCATCTCCAGTACAGTCGGAATCCTTGCCGGTGCCAGGCGATCACAGTTTCGGTTTTGATGATCGCCAGAGCGGATTGCCAGCCGCTCCAAAAACGCGAGAGCCAAACCCACAGCAGCCGGTCAGCGCGCGCCAAACGGAGGCGATGACCACAACTGGATCTTTGAAGAACCAAGAGCTGATGCCGCAGGGCAAGAATCTCAGCGTGCAGCGCTGCGCGGGTTCGAAATCCTTGCCGAATCGAAGAAAAGAGCGAGAAAATGATCGTGAACATGGCCTGAGCAAACTATCGCAGCGGCCGTTCAAATTCAACTGGGTCAATGAGAATCGAGTTTTTGGTAGGTACAGGTCTTGAGAGATACCACGCGATAACTCCCGGGGTGGTGTAGTCTATTCGAAGCGTCTGTTCCGATCGATTTTTTCGAATTTGTACGCTGGTAATGTTGTGAGGCGGCTGTCCTCGACAGGACCACCCACAGTAAAGTGGTAGAAGCTTTGCCAGTCTCGTGAAGAGATGCCAAAAACATCGTGAACGGGATCATCGAAGTAACAGCCGATCCCGGTCGACCGAATACCTGTCTCTTCAGCTTCGAGGTACAGCACCTGGCCCACGAGACCTGCCTCCCAAAAGAGATTTCGGTAGAATGGAGCACCGTAGGCAGCTAGGCTGGCCTTGTAGTCCGCGATCATCCCTAGGCTGAAAGCCCCGTCTCCGGCGATGCTTTGACCGCAGGACACGCTGGCGGCCAGAGCGCGGCAGTCCCCTTCTTGGAGCAGATACAGCGGGAGCCCATGCGGGCATGATTGAAGACGGCTCCACAGGAACTCGCGCCGCATCGCCTGCCGAAGTGGCTCAACCTTGTCCGGGTCACGAGCAAGCACGTAAAGACCAGGAGAAAGGTCGTCCACCCGGTGTACGAAGAGCCCCAGGTGGATGCGTGGTCGCCAGGAAATAGAATCCCAAGGCACGGACCGCCGGTCTCGGGTGGGCACGAGACGAGCCAACATCCTGAAGAACGTCGGCGCTGAAATTGTAGTGAATCCGTCCATGCTTACCGCACTTCTGCGCCCTAGGATGACCTTTTCTGCCGTGGAGGCGCCGGATCGGACTGGCGGCTCAAAGAGTTCGTCTTCCGAGGGGAACCCCGAGAAATCCTCATCAATCGCAAGCGTCGGACTCGCAGTAGCTGCAGCCACCTGGTCGATCACCGGCCAGTCGACGCCGTGATCCGGACTCAGTACGTTGGCGGTGCCGTACCATCGTGAGGCGGCTTCTTGCGCTACCACCGCCCTGGACAAGCATACGCCCCCGTCCGTAGTCCAGTCGTCCCGGACGACAAGCGCCAATAGTTCAGGATGTTCTTGCTCCGCGCCGGCGCAGTCGGTCTCACGGTCGAGCCCGAGAAGCTGCGACGTAAACGCAAGGTCCACATGGTCGAGGAGGAAGAGTTTCCAGCCCAGTGCAGCAGCCGCCGAGCGTAGCGTCCCAAGGGCATGACCGACGTCGTGTTGACAATAGCGGAACGCGCGCTCCCCATATTTCCAGGCCTCTCGCCAAAAAATGGACGAGAGACCCACGAGAAATGAGCCCTCCGGAAACCCGGCTATGAGGGCAGTCCAGACCGACGGATCAATATCTGCCCGACGCTCCAGACCGTGTTCCTTCGGTGCGTAGTGGTAGACTCCGGGACCATCATGGATGGCAGTGAGGGCAGGCAGGAGAACATATCCCTCCGTCGGGTGCAGGTTTCCGCTCGAGGGGTTGGCGCGAGGTGACCACGTCGTTTCGCCGGCACATTTCCAAGCGGTCAGCGAGAGGGCATAGCGAAGGAACAACGAGACCGAGTCAACCGAAAGCGGGGCTGGCACTACGCTGCCCGTAACATAGAGCTGCCAATACGGAAGTGCTTGCCCTGACTCAGGGAAAGGGAGGCGAATCAGCGGCGCTCCCTCGTAGCGACGGAACGGATCAGGCTGCGTAGCCCAATCGAGATAGGCACGCGACGCGGCAAAACGCTGGTAATGGTGCTTGGTTCCCTCGTGGTAGGCCGCCACGATTTCCTCGGCAGAAACGTCACTCTCCGTTTCCGCGCGAGCCGTGTCTGCGGGTGTGTATAACGGGAGCGGCGTTCCAATGTCGGGCTTGGTTCCGGATCGCTCACCAGGACGCCGAACGTATCCGAGCAGATTCCGTAGAAGCTGAAAGCGCACAGGAGCGGAGTTCTTGGCCTTTCGTTCGAGAGCCAAAGGTCTATTTGTTCCGATACGTTCTTGGTTCAATTGTAACCTACGGGACCAAGAACGTTGCGATCATTGAGAGTCAAGCGGCACCATCAAGCGAGGTGACAGCGATGTATCCAACCAACATTGCCTGCTTGCAGCGTTACAGAAGGACATCAAGGTAAGTCTGTTCTCTCTCAAGCCCTGATAAGCGCTTATCGGAAAGTGAGTTTTGGGGCGTCGACATAGTTCTAGCCCGTGTCGAGGGTGCCTTCTTACGCATGACCACGGTCTGGTGTCAGCCGCTAAAACTCGGGATCTGCGATCCGCACTGCCGCGCGTGAACTACCTTCTCGTAGACATCGGCAGGCACGGATGGCCCCGTTCGGGTGCAATGCTGACGGAACGCCTTCGCAAGCTCTCCAGCAATCTCATCGACGCCCATGCGCTCGATGTGCCGACGCTCGAGCGCGTAG
>DASRLI010000189.1:0-2100 GCA_035648535.1 Occallatibacter sp.
CGGCTCTCTCCAGATGCTGTGCGGCGCGGCTCACTTCAACCAGGTGGAGCGTATCGATAACTCCGGTGCTGCGGCCGGGCGAGATGCCGAAGATGGCCTGCGCAAAGTCGAGCGACGGATTCATTTTGGTCTCAGGATTGAGGAACCATGCGCGCAGATGCACGGCAGCGTGTTGCGCATAGCGTTTATCTCGCGTGATCATCCATGCCGCTACCAGAGCGGGCACGTGCAGGCTGAGGCGGATGAGGGCTTCGCGATGATCGTTGAAGTTGCCTGGATTGGAGTAGCCGTCGCGGCGGATATAAGGCCCGCCAGGGTTGTTCGGGTCGGGCCACCAGTAATCGCCCTCGGAAAAATAATCGTGCTTGCCGCCATGGCTGCGCGGCGAGCTGGATGCGGTGATGGTGATTGGGGGCTGGGGAAGATATTCGTTGGCGGCGCGGAGAATTCGCTCGCGGTCGAGGCGAGCGATTTCGCGTGCGGAAATCAGCGACTTGTGGGGTAAAGCAAGCGCAGCCGGGGTACTGGTGTAA
Source organism: Occallatibacter sp. (assembly GCA_035648535.1). GTDB lineage: Bacteria > Acidobacteriota > Terriglobia > Terriglobales > Acidobacteriaceae > Telmatobacter. The sequence continues at coordinate 534 of DASRLI010000189.1, forward strand.
GCGGATACTGCCGCAGCGGCAGCAGTGAGACAGAAGTTGCGGCGGTCCATCATGACAGAGGCTCCAAAATCAGGAGATGAAAACAAACGCGGGCGCAATACCCGCGCTTACAACGCTGACGGTGGACGCACCGCCGTTGCGTTCGATTGAAATACGTGCGCGGCCGTTGTACATCTCGACCAGGCGCGAACCGGTCGAGGTGCCGAGGTTGTCAATGAGTCTGCCGACGCCGGCAAGTGAAAAGCGAACGGCATTTCTTGCGTCGAGACAGAGCACGCCGTTGGCATCGAATAGATTTGCTTCGAGTGTCGCCATGGTCGCGTCGCGGCAAATCTCGGCAAGCACTAGTTTTGCGGGCTTGTCCCATTTTGCTGTCTGGTACTCGAAGTCAATTTCATCGGTGACAGCGGGGGCACCTTTTTTTGCAACTACGCGCACATGGTTTCTTCCTGCGACGAAATTCACCATCCAGCGCAGACCGGCGGCGGGAAAGTCCTGGCTGTCGCGATGGCGCACTCCCGCGGACTTGCCGTTGACGAAAAGTTCGGCGGTGGGACAATTCGAGTAGACCTTCACCATGCGCGATTCGCCTTCCGCGCCCCAGCGCACTGGCCAGGAATGGCCATAGATGTGCGCCATCAGCTGTTCGCTCCAATAGGACTGGAAGACGAAGTAGCCTTCCTTCCTGGTCATATCGCGTTCGAGCACACCCTTCTGGTTGATGCGCGGCACTGGGTTCTCAGCACGGAGCGGCGTGGTGAAATCCTTGAAACACCATTGTGCCGAACCGGTGAGCCACGGCATCGTGTCCTGGACCTTTAGATGCCAGTCGAAGAGATTGCATGCGTAGCTTTCTGTCCAGATGGCGTCGCGCGAGACCTTCGGCTGGCTGCCGGGCGCGAAATCGAAACCGCACTCATCGAGACTGCGCTGTTTGGGATCCGTGTCCGTTGCAGCACGGGCCAGTGCGGCATCGGACAACTCGGAATGGCGGCGGGCATGGCTGTCCGCACCCCACTCAATATGGATGAAGTGCTTCACGGTGTCGCGCGCATTCAGGAGCGACTTCTCGGACTCGGGGTAGACGCTGCTATACCAGCCGTTCCAAATCGAGGGCGCATAGACGTCGGGAATATCGCGCGCGAAATCGCAGCGACGAAAGGCTGTAACTCGCGATTAATCAAGCGAGTGCGCCAGATCGTTCATCTCCTGCATGAAGTTGCGAATGGGGGCGTGGTCAATCGACGGATACTCGGCCGGCCAGTCGTCTTCGTTGCCAAGGCCCCACATCAAAATGGAGGGATGATTGAAGTGTTGGTCGATCAGGTTGGCCAGCATTACACGCGTCTGCTGCTTCCATTTATCACTCACGACGCCGGAGCGGCACCACGGCGCCTCTTCCCAAACCAGGATGCCCAGCTCGTCGCAGAGGTCAAGCACGAGGCGCGGCTGTTGATAGTGGCCGAGGCGGATGAAATTTGCTCCCATCGCTTTGACGAGTTCCATCTCATTGCGAAGCTGGCCGTCGGGTTGAGCGGCGGCAACACCGGCGTGGTCCATATGCCGC
>DASRLI010000190.1:0-5341 GCA_035648535.1 Occallatibacter sp.
CAACTACTTTGAAACCCTGAAGGCCGCCGACGACGTCGAGACGCGCCAGAACGCCGACGCCGGCACCGTCGACCTCCTTCTCAAGCTGCGTGAAAAGGGCAAGAACTCCATCGGCCTCAACGGCGGCCTCTCCGGCTTGTCGGGATCGTTCATCGGCCTCAATTACGAGACCAACAACTTCCTCGGCCTCGGCGAAACCCTCAGCGTCACGGCCAACATCGGCGACCTGGCGCGCAACCTCAGCCTCGGCTTCACCGAGCCCTACCTGCGCAACAAGCCGGTCTCGCTCGGCGTGCAGGTCTTCAGCAGCAAGACCGACTTCAACCCGGCCAAGAGCTACGCCGCTACCGGCGCCGCTTCCACCAACCTGACCAACGCCCAGCAGTCGCTGCTCACCAACTACAACCAGTCTTCGACCGGCCTTACCGTAAGCAGTTCCACCGCGCTGCGCAAGCTCTTCCGGCGTTCCGGCGTGGCCCGCGTGGGCCTTTCCTACTCGCTCTCGAAGTCCGGCATTACCACCTTCAACGACAACACGCGCAACGTGTTCCAGTCGCTGGCCTTCCGCTCCGGCATCGCCGGCCAGAACCAGCTTGAGGGCATCATCTCCTCGGTCATCACGCCGAGCTTCACCTTCTCCACCCTCGACCGCGCGGTCGGCCCGCACCACGGCGAGGACTTCAGCATCGCCGTCCAGATCGCCGGCGCGGGCGGCAACACCAAGTTCTATGCCCCCTCGATGGCCTTCCGCCAGTACTTCCCGATGAAGGGCCTCAAGGTCAACCGCGAAGGCCACAACGTCCTCGGCTATCGCCTCCAGCTTTTGAACATTGCCGGCTTCGGCGGCGAGGTCGCTCCTCCCTTCCAGCGCACCTACGGCGGCGGCGAAAACGATGTGCGCGGCTTCGACATCCGCTCCTCCGCGCCCTACGCTTTCCTGCCCAACAGGGTCAACTTCAACCTTGTCAACCCCGACGGCTCGCAGATCCCGCGCGACCCCACCAACTCCACGCTGGGCTTCGTGCAAATCCCGCTGCCCATCTACCGCCTCGCCTCCATCGGCGGCGATACCAGCGTCACCGCCAACGTCGAGTACCGCATTCCGATCGTCAGCCAGGTCACCTTCGCCTTCTTCACCGACTTCGGCATGGTCTTCAACACCGAGGCGTCGCAGTTGCGCCAGAGTGTGCTTGGCCAGTCGATCCTCAACGCGCCGCTCTACGGTTGCCCCGTGCTGAACCCGAACGAGGGCACGTGCTCGGGCGGCCAGGAGGTCAAGTTCCCGCTGCTGCTCAAGACCGTGCCGGGAACGAACTACGTTCCGCGCATGTCCAACGGCGCGGAACTGCAGGTCATCCTGCCGATCGTGAATGCGCCTTTCCGCATTTACTACGCCTACAACTCGCTGCGTCTCTTCAAGGACCTTCCCCAGGAACTGGCCGTCTCGCCGGCTGAATTCAAGTCGTTCTTCCCCAACACCGGCGCGGGCCAGTTCAGCTACCAGCAGGCGCTCCAGTTCTACGGCGCGGACTACATCCTGCGCGAGCCGCGCAAGACTTTCCGCCTGACCGTCAGCACCACCTTCTAGAGCGGTTCTCCGCTACGCATCTGCACTTGTTTTTCTCGTTGTCATTCCCCCAGGGAATCTGCGTCTTCCGTTGTCGTTGCCTGTTCTCCTCAACAGCCGCACAATCTCGGGTGACCCATCTTCGGCGCGTTCTTTGCGCCTAAGGTGGGATCGCCGGGTGCCCCGTTCATGGACGTTGTTTGTCCATGAGCGGGATTTGTGGAGTGGCGAGGGTGGCTCATATCTGCTCAAACCACCTCCGAATGGGGTGCCCCACATCTCGATTCTGAGATGGGGGAAGGGTGCAAAGGCAGTCCTCCACGTCTTTGGGCAGTCCAATTGGACTCGATCTCGACGGTACCGATATCACCCGTCCACCAGTGATGACGGCTGGACCAGGCCCATCCATCACGCTCTTGGATCAGTCCCCGCGTATAAGGATTCCGATGCATGGTGGACAGTTTCTCGCTCGTCTTCTTGTCGGTGAAGACGTCACCCGGTTCCTGCTTTTGCTTCGGTGAAGACGTCATCCGGTCTTGCCGTTGCTTCTAGGTAGGTCTGGGCTTTAGCCCAGACATTACAGACCACCACAAATCTGGGCTTTAGCCCCTGGGGCATGGCTCTCCTCCAGAGTGGCCAGAATGATGGAGAGTCCGGGCACCCTCATCCCGCTCATGACGATGGAACAGTCATGAACGGGGCACCCCTTGTGTTTTGGATCATGATTGGGCCACCCGCCGCATACGTGTCCCAAAATGCACAACCACATGGTGTATATTCGCCTTAGTTTCGCTAGGAGAGAAGACATGAGACCGTACACAACCCGTATTCCGGTAGCTGACAGTTACCTTCAAGCACTTGGACAAGTGATTTATAACTTCGCGACCACTCAATGGAATGTGGTCTATCTTGGGAGCCTTGCGGCTCCGTCGTTTGTGTCACGCGGGGATGTTGATGAGATTGGCGCGGTCGCACGCGACTTCAATCTTCTTAGCGAAACCGGAAGATTCCCAGAGTTTGCGGCGATCTCGACCCGCTTCAGCGAAGTAACAAAGCGCTATATGAATCTTCTGCATACCACAGGTCTTACGGCTAGCGACGGAGAGCAACTGCTGGGAAGTTCCGACGCTGGGAATATCCAGTGGACCGAGGCCGATGTCTGGACGCTCGCCAATGATCTACAGACTTTGGATATCGATTCGAACGATCTGTTCTACAAACTCAACGGTAATAGTTAGCGACAGGTGGTGAATCGCAGTGTCCGTTCATTTTGTCCAGCGAGCCCAATTTGTTTTGCGGACCTGTCCGTTTTGCGCTCCAAATCGTATTTGAGGGAGTCTAGCTCCTCCTCCAAGGCGCGGCTGGACTGCCGCGCTTTTTTGGGGAGAGCGTTCAATTCTTCGGGTGAGAGTTCGATAGGTTCTTCATTCATCGTCGTTTGTAAAAATCGAATTCATGCAGCCGCGAAACGGGCAGCAATCGCGTTCGACTTTATGAGTGCAGAGGGGCCACAGGCGGCCGAATTCGCGCCAAGCGATGTTTGCATCTTCTTCACTCCACGCTTTGCGCCCGCCGGCGCGCATGGCGCGGTTGGCAGCATCCCAGCCGGCGGCTTGCGCGATCTCTCTCGTGAGGGTCATGCGAGGCATATCAATCCCCAGTTTCTGCTTGGCCAAGCGGCAACGTTAGATTCGTTTCTGCTGCCTGCCGGCTGCGCGGCGCGCGCTTGTGCGTCACGTCGTAAAGTTCCTTAAAGTGGATCGCCGCACCGTTTAACAGTTCTTCTATTGTGAATATTTGAATGCGGGCCGATGCCCCGCCGAGAGGCGATGAATAAAGACCGGCCTCGGCGGCCTCGCGAACCATTGGCTTCGAGGGTGGCATCAGCGTAATGAAGATACCGAATTCTGCTTTTTCGCGTTCCATGGAACCACGAAGGTCACGGATCATTGTGACGTCGACGTTCCCGGACTTGACCGAGAGAATCATCTGGCGAGTTTCGCCGGACCGATCATCGTGGAATAACTTGCGGCCGTCTATGCCGCGGTCGGCGCCTTTTCGCTGTTCGGTTTTCCGCGCGTAGACAAGACCGAGCGCCCAATTTTCAAAGCCAAAACGGTCGTCGAGCGCAAGTTGCCTAGCGCCACCCAAGTCGGTCGGTTCACCGACGACCTGATATGTTTTGCGAATTTCCGCGCCATTCGAATCTCTAAGCCGGGTCTTGATGAGGCCTATGGCGAGATGCGTGATGTCTATGCCGATCCAGCGGCGGTTGAGTTTCTGCGCGACCTGGACGGTGGTGCCGCAGCCACAGAAGGGGTCGAGGACTACGTCGCCTTCGTTGGAACTGGCTTTGAGGATGCGTTCGAGGAGGGCTTCGGGTTTTTGGGTAGGGTAACGAAGCCGCTCTTTAGCTTGGGAGTTGATAGCAGGTATATCCACCCATGTGTCCCCGATTGCTGTCCCCTTCATCTCGTCTAGATAGCGGACATATCGCGGAACTGCTCCGGGCCTTGGTTGTACGACACGCCCTTCCTCATACAGCCTTTGCATTTTCTCTTTGTTGTATCGCCAGAAGCGCGTAACACCAAGAAATTCGTATGTTGGATGACCGCGCATTCCTGCACCGGGTGCAGTCAGATTATCAAGTTGGTAAGGTCGTCCACTCGCATCTCTCAGTTTGTAATGTGACTGAATGTAATCCTCACTCAGTGGCGCAAAGGGCTGGCTGAAATGCGAATTCTGGCTGCGTGAGAAGTTGAGGATTACATCATGCACTCGGCCCCAATTGGTGGCTCCTTGAACGTAATCGTTCTTGGCAGTAGTGCGTTTCCAAATGATCTCATTCTTGAAAAACTGCGGACCAAAAACCGCGTCCATCAGCAGCTTCAGGTAGTGGCTAGCTGTTGGGTCGCAATGGAGGTAGATGGAGCCGGTTTCTTTGAGGACTCGGCGCAGTTCGATGAGGCGTGGTGCCATCATGGCGAGGTAGGCGAGCATGTCGGAGCCGCCGAGGAGGGTGCGGAAGGCGCGCATGGCGTCGGCGACTCTGCCGCCCGCCTCGACGACCTCTACGTAAGCGCGCTCGGCTTCGATGTTCCACTCCCATGTGTCTTTGAAGGCGGTGATCTGGGAGGAAGAACGGGAGCCGTCCTTTTCCGCAAAGAGGACGTTGTAGTCCTGACGGGAGTTGAAGGGCGGGTCGAGATAGATGAGGTCGACCGACTGGTCGGGGATGTAGCGGCGGAGGACGTCGAGGTTGTCTCCGTAGTAGAGCTTGTTGAGGTGGGTCGGCATCGCGTTGCTTGAGGGTAGCATCCTGAGGGTTGTATTGGGGATTGGTGGCGGCGGGTGGCCCGCTCACTACAAACGTAGCGGTGGCCCATTCATGCGCGCTCTTGCTCTTTGCGCATGAGTGGGGATCCTATGCAGCATAAACGCTCTTGTCGCCGCTTATCGCCCCCCCTTTTCTCTACCCTCTACCCTCTACCCACTGCCTTTCTGTTATAATTAAGCCAGCAGAAGTACCACGCAGCCCGGCTACCCGCCGGGCTGAAGTTTTTAACCCGGACGAAGCCCCCCAACCCCGCCAGGGGTACGGAGCTAAGTCCCATCGATAAGACACTTTGCACCAAAACCCCCGGGGGAGGGGGGCGCACATGCACGACACACAATCCAACTCGAAACCGGCACGCTTCCACTGCCGCCACATCTTCACCGACGGCCTCCGCTGCGGCTCTTTCTGCCTCCGCGGAGAAGAATTTTGCTACTACC
>DASRLI010000191.1:0-23816 GCA_035648535.1 Occallatibacter sp.
GGACACCGGCGACAATACCCGGCAGCGTTGGCGGCAGCGGGTTGGCATTGCCCTGTTGCCAGGCCACGAGAGCATCAGCAAACTCGCGGTAGAGAACCGCGAATGCTTCCAGATAACCCTCGGGATGACCTGACGGGACACGCGCGACAGCCAGTGCATCCGGCCCCAAATACGGCGCAGCAGCGTGGTGAACTTCCTCCGGTCCATCCAGCCATTTCACGATGAGTCGGTTGGGATCCTGCTGGCGCCAGTCAATGGAGCCAATTTCCCCATAGATCCGCATCCGCATTTCGTTGAGCTCGCCCGCGGCCACTTGCGAGCAGGCTAGCGTGCCGGCGGAGCCGTTGCTGAGTCGCACAAATGCATTGCAATCGTCATCGAGGCGGCGGCCTTCCACCACAGATCGCAACGTGGCGTTGATGCTCGTCACCTGCAGTCCGGAAATGTACTCGAGCAAGTGAAAGGCATGCGTGCCGATGTCGCCGATGGCGCCGCCTTGCCCGTTCTGCGCGGGATCAGCGCGCCACGCGGCCTGCTTGTGACCGGTGGTTTCAATCGCCTTGCTCATCCACCCCTGGAAGTATTCAACGGCAACCTTGCGTATCTTGCCCAGGCGTCCAGTAGCGCACAAGTGGCGCGCCTCGCGCACCATCGCATAACCGGCATAGGTATGCGTCAGGCCGTAGGGCAGGCCAGATTTGGCCACCGCGGCTTCAAGCGCCTGCGCTTCTGCATACGTAGCAGTGGCCGGCTTATCACTCATCACCGGAATGCCCGCTTCCAGCGCTGCCAGCGCGATGGGCAGGTGCAAATGGTTGGGCGTGGTAATGACGACAAAGTCGATGGGGTCGGTCCGCTTGCGTTCTGCGTCGATCATCTGGCGGTAGTCGGCGTAAGTGCGCGCCGGATCGATTCCGAAACGCTCTCCAGCCGCGCGCGAGCGCTCTGGAGATTGCGAAAAGGCCCCGGCAACCATCTGAATTTTCCCGTCCATCTCCGCGGCCAGGCGATGCACCGGGCCAATGAACGCCCCCGGCCCTCCGCCTACCATGCCCATGCGCAATTTCCGCGATCCAGCCATCAATTCCCTCCCCTGTTTAGCGCCGACAAGTCGACCACAAAATCTCTTCGCGTGCCAGTCTACACTACGTTGCGCTTGGCGCGTCATCGCCTATGTGCAATGGAATTGCCGCGCATTTGGCAGTGAATCTTTCTTCACCGGCAACTGCTCATTGGTTCACGCCACTGGCCAGGAAGCCGCCATCCACGGCAATTACTTCACCGGTGATAAAGGTCGCCGCAGCGGAAGCCAAAAAGATTACCGGCCCTACTACCTCGCGCGGATTGCCGAAGCGATGCATCGGTGTGCGCATAAGAATCTCTTCGCCGCGCGGCGTACCGTTAATCAAGGCCATGTTCAGAGGCGTCGGAAACACTCCCGGCGCAATCGCATTCACATTTACCCCGGTCTCAGCGAGTTCGATAGCCAAAGTTTTTGTAAACGAAGCCACCGCAGCCTTGCTGGCCGCGTACGCTGCAACTCTAAAGAAGCCATGAAAGCCAGCGATCGAAGCAATATTGACAATACGTCCATAACCAGCGCCGGCCATGGTTGCGCCGAAGATCTGGCAGGCGCGCACGGTCCCGGTCAAGTTGGTCTCAATCACGCGCGACCAGTCCGCTTCGCTCACCTCAAGAGTAGGCACCTTTTGGGTAATTCCCGCCGCGTTCACCAGGATGTCGACTTTGCCGAAGCCCTTGAGTACCACATCGTGCAACCGCTCAATCGATCCCCTGTCCAACACGTCGCAAGTGACGCGCAGCGATCGCCTTCCAAGCGCCTCAATCTCCGCCGCAACGGCCTCCACCGGTTCCTGCCGCCGCGAACTGGGTGCAACGTCCGCGCCCGCAGCAGCCAGACCCAGGGCAATCTCGCGACCCAGACCGGTGGTCCCGCCAATCACCACTGCGACTCTTCCGCTTAAATCGAAAAGACCTTGACTCATCAAACCTTCCTCCCGCCGGCATCATCTTCGAGCGAAGTTGCCCAAAACCCAATCGACAACCACCCCGCCAGCGCGCGTCTGTAAGACAGTAACAGCCTAAACGATCGTCCCACACCCAGGGGCAGGCACAGACCGGTAACGGCTGAATGCGTTAAATTATCTGTGGCTATGAATACTCTGTTGATTCCCGATTCTCCACGGCGCTGGGACTGCCTGAGCCTGGGCGAAGTAATGCTTCGTCTCGATCCCGGCGAGGGCCGCATCCACATCACTCGGCAGTTTCAAGTGTGGGAGGGCGGCGGCGAGTATAACGTTGCTCGCGGCCTGCGTCGCTGCTTTGGGCTGCGCACCGCTATCGCCACCGCGCTGGCCGAAAACCAGGTGGGCCGGCTCGTGGAGGACTTCATCCTGCAAGGCGGCGTAGATACTTCCCTGCTTAAATGGGTTCCCTACGACGGCGTCGGCCGCACGGTCCGCAACGGGCTCAATTTCACCGAGCGTGGCTACGGCGTGCGCGCGGCTGCCGGATGTTCTGACCGCGGCCATACAGCCATCGCCCAGGTCAAATCCGGCGACTTCGACTGGGAAACGATCTTCGGGCCAGCCAACGGCTCGCGCTGGTTCCATACCGGCGGCATTTTTGCCGCGCTCTCCGCATCCACGGCCCAGGTTGCTGTGGAAGCCATGGACGCAGCCCGCAAATACGGCACGCCTGTCTCCTATGACCTCAACTTTCGCGATTCGCTATGGAAGTCCATCGGCGGCAAAGCCAAGGCGCAGGAAGTGAACCGCGAAATCGTCCGTAAAGTTGATATGCTGCTCGGCAACGAAGAAGATTTCTCCGCCATGCTCGGCGTCAAGATCAAAGGCGTCAGCGAAGACTTTGCCGAACTGCCCATCGAGGGTTATTCGGAGATGCTGCGCGAAGTCGCAAGCCTCTATCCAAACTTGAAACTCATCGCCAGCACGTTGCGCTCCGTGCGCAGCGCCACGCAAAACGCATGGGGAGCGATCGCGCTTTACGAAGACAAGATCGTTCACGTTCCGCAAACCGACATCGAGATCCTCGACCGCGTAGGTGGTGGCGACAGCTTTGCTTCCGGCATCGTCTACGGCCTGCTCGCCGGCAAGGGTATCGACTATGCGGTGCGTTGCGGTGTTGCACACGGCGCACTGGCCATGACCACGCCCGGCGACACCAGCATGGCCACACTCTCTGAAGTTGAACGCATCATCAAAGGTGGATCGGCGCGCATTGCGCGTTAGGCAGGTCAGAGCTTCTGCTCTGACAAGTGAACAGGCTTTCTTTGAAAGGTACGGGCTTCAGCCGGTACATTAATCGCAACAAGAAACGCGGGCTTTAGCCCCTGAGGGAATGGTTCAAAATCTTTCCTCGGCAGTTAAGCTCGGGAGCCAGACAAAATGCCCGAAACAACACAGGAAACCCTTGAGCGCGTAGGACTGATTCCAGTCCTGCGCGCAAAGAACGCGACCCAGGCCCACGCGGTGGTTGAAGCCATGATCGCCGGTGGCGTCACCGTAGTCGAAGTCACCATGACCGTGCCCGGCGCCGTAGACCTTCTGAAAGAACTCAAGAAGGAATACGGATCGAAGCTCCTGCTCGGCTCCGGCACCGTTACCACTGCCGATCAGTGCCAGGCAACCATTGACGCCGGCGCGGAGTTCGTCGTGAGCCCCAGCCTGCATCTCGAAGTAATTGCCACCACCAAGAAGAACGGCAAAGTCTCCTGCCCCGGCGCGCTCACTCCAACCGAGGCCATCACCGCCTGGAACGCGGGCGCCGACTACGTCAAGATCTTTCCATGCTCCGCCGTCGGTGGTGCTCCTTATCTAAAGGCACTGCTGGCGCCGTTTCCGCACCTCAAGCTCATTCCCACGGGCGGCGTAACGCTGCAAACCGCAGAAAGCTTTTTGCGCGCAGGCGCGCGAGCACTTGGCGTGGGCGGAGACCTGGTGAATCTGGCCGCCGTCGATGCCGGACACCCTGAAACCATCACCGAAACAGCAAAGGCATACTTGAAGATATTTGCCGAGGTACGTGGAAAATAGCAACTTCTGAACACGTTGGCGGAATAGGGCGGTCACTTTTTCTCGCTCCATCTACCGCCGGTCTAACGTAGGTCCCAGCCTTTATTCCATCGAGTGTCCTCTCATGACCGATCCAGTTCCACACACCCCAGCAACTCCCTCGAACCAAGACAACGCTTTTCGTCTCGACGGTCGCCACGCTCTGGTCACAGGCGGCGCCAGCGGCATTGGCGAAGCCACCGTGAAGGAACTGGTGCGCGCCGGAGCCTTCGTCTGGATTGCCGACATCAATGTCACCGGCGCCGAAGCTCTTGCCAATTCCCTGGGCTCCGCTCACGCGCTGCATCTGGACGTAACCAGTCCGGATTCGATCGCCGCGGCATCGGCCCGTCTCGACCGTCTCGACATTCTGGTGAACAATGCCGGCATCGGCCACGTGGGCTCCATCGAGACCACGGAGCCGGAAGACTTCGACCGCCTGCTCAACGTGAATGTTCGCTCGGTCTACCTGGTCACGCGGGCTTTTCTTCCACTGTTGTTTGCCGCAACCGAATATCACGAGGCCGTCGGAGCCATCGTCAACATCGGCTCTGTATCGGGCATGGTGGGCATCAAGCAGCGCTTTGCCTACTGCATGAGCAAGGGAGCGGTACTGGCCATGACACGCCAACTGGCCGTTGAATACCCCAAGACCCTGCGCGTCAATGCCGTGTGCCCCGGTACCGTGCAAACGCCATTTGTCGAAGGGTATCTGGAGAAGTTTCACAAGCACAACAAGGAAGAGATGCGCACCGAACTCCGCGCCCGGCAACCGATCGGGCGGCTAGGCAAGCCGGAAGAGGTCGCGTCCCTGGTCCGCTATCTGGCCTCTGATGAGGCAGCATTCGTCAGCGGCTCGCTGATGACCATCGACGGCGGCTGGACCGCCGCCTAGGTTTCAACAAGCCCAAATTATCCCCATTCAGGAGCGTCTTATGAAACTCGTTTCGTTTTCCAAAGCCGACGGCAAGGTGCGCCCCGGTTCATTGCTTGAAGAAGCCAACATGGTTGTCGACCTTTCAGGCCTGGGCTTCGCCGATGCCATCGCTGTTGCCGAGGCTGGATTCAAGGCTGTCGACAAGCCAGGCCCCTATCCCGCTTACAAGCTTGGCGACGTGCGCCTGCATGCGCCAATTGCGAATCCGCCGCGCGTCTTCGCCATCGGGCTCAACTACCGCGACCACGCCATCGAATCAAAGATGGCTCTGCCCAAAGTGCCGGTGGTCTTCTTCAAGATGAACACGGCAATCATCGGCCCCGGCGAGAACATCGTGCTGCCCAAAAACTCTACCCAGCCCGACTACGAGGCCGAATTGGCCTTTGTCATCGGCAAGGGTGGCTATCGGATTCCTGCTTCCGCATGGCGCGAGCACGTCTACGGCTGCACCATCGTCAACGACGTAAGCGCCCGCGACGTGCAGCTATCCACTTCGCAGTGGTCTCTGGGCAAAAGCTTTCCCACCTTCTGCCCCATGGGCCCGGCCATTGTGACCCTCGACGAGATCGCCGACCCGCATGAACTCGCAATTGGCTTGTCCATCAACGGCGAGGTGCTGCAGAACTCCAATACCCGCGAACTGATCTTCAAGATTCCCGACCTCGTCGAATACATCTCGTCGATCACCCCGCTCCTACCCGGCGACATCGTATCGACAGGCACGCCATCCGGCGTAGGCATGGGCCGCACTCCTCAACATTGGCTCAAGCCCGGCGACTCTGTCACCGTAACCGTGGAAGGCCTGGGTTCGCTGACCAATCCAGTCGTCGCCGAGTAAAAGGCTAACGCAATACAACGGCTGCCTAACCCCGCCAACTCCGCTAACAGAAAAGGCTCCGCAAAGCGGGGCCTTTTCGCTAACTGGTTTCTCCGCTAACTTGCCGACTCTCCAACACGCATTTCTAACAACTCCTCAGCCTCCGGTTGCGATCCATACCACGCATAAAGCGCGATGCCTACAAAGCAGACCGCCGGCACTAAGTAGCCGTACGAGACGCCAGCCAAGTCGCTCACCTTGCCCATCACTGGCGTTATAGCGCCCCCACCCACGATCGCCATTACGATGCACGCACCGCCGGTCTTGGTCCGCGGGCCCAGCCCCTTGACGCCCAATGCAAAGATGGTCGGGTACATCATCGACATGAAGAAGCTGTTCACCACCAGGCAGCCCACACCTATCCATCCTGGATGCAACACGGCTACGGTGCAGACCGTGGCGTTGATCAGCGCAAAGATGCCCAGAAGCCGGGAAGCCGGCACATACCGAAGCAGCCAGGTGGACGTGAACCTGCCCGCCGTAAACGCCACCAGCGTGCCGGTCAAAATATAGCCTGCGCTGCGCTCCACGGTCTTGGTGTAGGCCAGCACATACGGAATCATGTAGCTCCACGCGGCCACCTGCGCACCCACATAAAGAAATTGCGCCACCACCGCGAAGACAAAATGCTTCCTCTTGAAGAGAGCGGGCCCGTGATCTTGCGCGGCAGCCTCCGGCGTGTAGTCCATGCCCATGTGTGGGAATGGCGTGCGCGCAATCAGGACGCCCCAGAGCAGAACAATCGTTCCCAGAACCACGTAAGGGACAATAACCCGCAGAGTCTCAGACTCCAGGTATCCGCGGTACGTTCCCGCGGCCTGCATCGCGGCCACCTGCGCTTTATTCAGTTCCACCCCTGAAAAGATGAATCGCGACCCAACGAGTAGCGCCACGATGCTACCCACCGGATTGAACGCCTGCGAGAGATTCAACCGCCGCTCCGCGCTCTCCGCCCGCCCAATCTGCACAATGAACGAGCCCGCGGCGGTCTCGAGAAATGCCAGACCGCTTGCAATCACAAACAGCGCCGTCAAAAAAAACCAGTACCGGTCCACGATTGCTGCCGGCCAGAAAAGAATGCAGCCCACGCCGTAGAGGCACAGTCCTGTCAGGATGCCCGCCTTGTAACCGGCGCGCCGCATGATCAGCCCCGCCGGCAGCGCAAGCAGAAAGTAGCCCATGTAAAACGCCGACTGTATCAGCCCCGCCTGCAGGCGGCTGATCTCGAACGATTTCATGAACTGGCGAATCAGAATGTCATTGAGGTTGTTGGGAATGGCCCAGAGAAAGAACAGCGCCGTCACCAGAAAAAACGGCAACATGCGTCCTGCGGGAATAAGTTGAGCTTCGAGGTCTTCGCCTTTCGCCACAGAAACAGTTTTGGAGCCGACGGTTCCAGCAGGAATATTTATAGCCAACTAACCCCCTCCTTACACGCAGCGGCGGTGCATTTTCGAAAGCGTTTTCGTTCAGGATGTTTTTCGGCCGGAAAAAATGCTCGAACCTTTGTATCTAATCAGCGCGGGGTGTGGCAAATCGGGCCGGCCGGGCCACATGGAATGGTTAGATTTCTACCGGAGTGGTGATCCAACACGCGGCTAAAGCACCCGCCCCAGCCACTTGCCGGTGTAGGAGAGAAGATTGCCTGCAACCTCCTCCGGCGTTCCCTCGGCGACGATGCGGCCGCCGCCTTCCCCGCCTTCAGGGCCCAGGTCAATCACCCAGTCGGCGCTCTTGATCACGTCCAGGTTGTGCTCGATCACAATCAGCGAGCCGCCGCCGTCGATCAGCTTCCGAAACGCCGTCAGCAGTTTCGAAACATCGTCGAAGTGCAAACCAGTCGTGGGCTCGTCGAGGATGTAGAGCACGCGGCTGGCCTGCGATGGCTTGGCGGTCGCATTCGCCGCGCGCACCTGGGACAGATGAGCAGCCAGCTTTACGCGCTGTGCCTCGCCGCCCGAAAGCGTAGTTGCCGACTGCCCCAGCCGCAAATAGCCCAGGCCAATCTCGTCCAGCACCGCCAGCTTTTCCATAAGCTTGGTCTGCCCAGCAAAGAAGCGCAGCGCCTCTTTCACCGTCATCTGCAGCACATCGTGAATGTTCTTGCCCTTGTACCTGACTTCAAGAATCTTTGCCTGGTATCGAGTCCCGTTGCAGTCCTCGCAAGGCAACTCCACATCAGCCAGAAACTGCATCTCCACAGTGACCGTGCCGTCGCCTTCGCACGTGTTGCAGCGGCCACCTGGCACATTGAATGAGAAATGTCCGGGCGTCAGCGAGAGCCGCTTGGCCTCCGGCTGCGATGCAAACAATTCCCGAACCAGGTCGAAGCCCTTGATGTAAGTAATGGGATTCGAGCGCGTCGTGCGTCCGATCGGCGTCTGGTCCACCAGCACCACATCGTTCAGCCTCTCAACGCCACTCAACGAAGTAAACACGCCAGACGGATCGGCACCATCGCTCTGACCCAGCGCTCGCGCCACGGCCCGATACAGCACTTGATGAACGAGCGTGGACTTGCCCGACCCGGAAACGCCCGTGATCGCAACCAGCATTCCCAGCGGAATCTCAACGTCGAGTCCGTGCAGATTATTCGCATGAGCGCCGCGCAGCACCAGCCGCTCTTTGCCCGGCGTGCGCCGCCGCGTGGGAACAGGAATAGAAATCTTTCCGGAAAGATATCGGCCAGTGAGTGAATTGGGATTCGCCTCGATCTCCGCCAGAATCCCCTCTGCCATCAACTTGCCGCCGTGCTCACCTGCTCCAGGGCCGAGGTCGAGCAGATGATCGGCCGCGCGGAGAATGTCCGCATCATGCTCCACAACCAGAATCGTGTTCCCCAAATCGCGCAGCTCTTCCAGAATGTGAATCAGCCGCGCCGTATCCCGCGTGTGCAGGCCGATCGATGGCTCGTCCAGCACATACAGCGCACCCACCAACCGCGAGCCCAGCGAAGTGGCCAGTTGAATCCGCTGCGCCTCGCCGCCGGAAAGAGTTGAAGCCAGCCGGTCCAATGTCAGATACTCCAGACCCACAGCATCAAGAAAACTAAGCCGCTGGCGCACCTCGTGGAGAATTGGCCCCGCAATCTCCTCCTGCATCGGCGACAGCTTGAGCGCGTCGAAGAACTGTCGAGCCTGTGCGATGGTCAGCGCCGAAGCCTGGCAAATATTTTGGCCGTTAATCCGCACCGACCGCGCCTCGGCCCGCAACCTCTGCCCACGGCAATCGGGACACTCCGCATAACCGCGATACTTGCTCAGCATCACGCGCACGTGCAGCTTGTACTTCTTTCGCTCCATCTGCGCAAAAAATCCAAAGACGCCCACAAAGCCGCCCTTGCCGCGCAGCACCGTCTCCCGCGCCTGCTCAGGCATATCGCACCAGGGAACATCCAGCGGCACGCCCAGCTCATCGGCCTGCTTGCGCAAGTCGATATACCACGGCCTGTACTTGGGCCTGTTCCACGGATCGATGGCGCCATCGGCGAGGCTCAGGCCCTTGTCGGGAATCACCAGGTTCAGATCGAAGTCAACGGTGTTGCCAAAGCCCTGGCAGCGCGGGCAGGCGCCAAAGGGATTGTTGAAGCTGAATAGACGCGGCTCCGGCTCGCTGCCCGGCCGGTGACAACTCTTGCACTCGTATGCGCCTGAAAAGCGCAACCGTCGCCGCTCCGCCGACTCCTCGCGCGGGACCTCGTCGAAGATGACTTCGCCAGCTTCGCGGTAAGCAATCTCCGTGGCGTCCACGATGCGCGAGCGATTCTCGGCGCTGACCACAATTCGATCCAATAGGACAAACACGGGAAGCGTGAAGTCCAGATCCAGCAGTGACTCAGGAGTGGAGAACTCGACAATTTTGCCCTGCTGCCAGAGCCGGTTGAAGCCGCTCGATCGCAGTTCCGTGAGCCGCGCCTTCAGCGTCTCGGTGTGTGGCGAGTCCCCTCCGTTCACAACCGGCTTGGCCTTGGCTGAAGATTTGGTTGTCCGGCCCGCAGCCTTCGCCCTCTTTGCCACCTCGCCGGCTACCGTCTCCGGTGTTGGCGTCGCGCTCACGACTGGAAACAGCGCATTCAGCCGCGTTCCCTCACCCAGCGCCAGAACCGCCTCGGCCCCCTCGTCCACTGAGTCGCGCTTCACCAGCCCGTCGCAGAAAACGCAGTAGACCGTGCCACAGCGGGCATAAAGCAGGCGCAGATAGTCGTAGATTTCGGTCGCCGTCGCCACGGTCGAGCGCGGGTTGCGCGTCGAGTTCTTCTGCTTGATGGCAATCGCCGGCGCCAGCCCGTCGATCTCGTCAACATCCGGCTTCTCGATCCGCTCCAGAAACTGCCGCGCGTAGGCTGAAAGCGACTCGACATACCGCCGCTGCCCCTCGGCGTAAATGGTGTCGAAGGCCAGCGAACTCTTGCCCGACCCCGACACCCCGCTGACCACCGTCAGCTTGCCATGGGGAATCTCGCAGGAGATGTTTTTCAAATTGTGAGTCCGCGCGCCGCGGATGGTGATGGAGTCATTCAAGGGGAACGCACCGGATAACAAGTCGTTCGGCCGCGCCTCAGTCCCCTCAGCGAGGCTCAGAGCGCAAACAGCCATTCTTTATTATAGGGTGCGGAATTCACCCGTCCCGGTCGGAAGCCGACGACATTCATCTGAAACCGGGGGGCATCTCGCAACAGCGCTTAATCAGGCGTCGCTGTACAGAATGGTTTCTCCATACGTTCAGATGGAATTAGCTGGGGGATTCGCGGCAGAACATCCCCGAAACTGGAGGCGAGGCAGGACTGCGCGGCATATTTCAAGCGCATACCCGCGCAGTCCACGGGGGAGGGCAAGTTTTTGGGCCTGCCTGAATCCGCAAACCAATTAAGTCCAGCATCATTTCAACAACCACGGCAGAAGCTAAGCAGCGATCGCAGGCATCTCCATATATCCCCGTTGCACTTTGACTTCCTGCTCGCGGTTGAGCACTCCGGCCAGCCCCATCAGGACGACCGACGCACAAGCCGGGCACTGTTTTGCACAGTTGCCCACGCAGTTGCAATCCTGGCAGAGATATGCAGACACCAGGGGAATGTGTTGCATCGTGGTGTATGTCATTGGTTCACCCCAACGTTGTTACGCTGGGAAGAGAGCAGCCGGGATACCGCCCCGATTGGTAGTATCGACCTCCGACTACTCCACTTGGCTTGGATGGATGCAATCCACAGGAACTGAGTTGTTTTTCATTGTAGATTTTCGGTGAATTCCTGAATCCCAAGCTGTGATATCGGGCTGCAAGACCATCTGCCGCGGATGCAAATGAAGACATTCGCATGGAACGCGACAGGAGTGAATCAGTTCAGCCTCGTTTCGGTTCCGAGGACAAAGAATCTGATAAGCAATCGGCCGCCCTTTGTAATTGCGCGCACCGGATCTTCGGAAAAAGGCAAAGCCCTATTTGGATGGTGAGATGGGATGAATCCCATGTCTCTGATTCTTGAGAAACATGGACGGTCAGGCCGCTAGAGCGGGAACGAGAAACAGGTTCGAATCTACAATCCCTTCTCTGCGGCCAAACACTACTGCCAGTCCCATCAGCGCCTGCGATGCGCATGCCGGACACTGTGCTGCGCTATTGCCCACCGTGTCGCAATCCTGGCAAAGGTACGCCGAATTGAGCGGGAAATGACTCATCATCGCGGAATCCATAAATTCACCGGATATTTCTGGCATGTTCCGGTTCCTTGCTGGCTCCCTGGATCAGGGATGAAAGTCCCGGAATTGCCGGTCAGATTGAAATAATCTCGTGGTCCTTGTCGTACTTCTGTTCCGTCTTTGCGCCTTTTACGGCGGCCTTTTCGGCCACATGCTCGTTGCTCTTGCGCTCTGACTCCTTCACAACCGTCTCGTCCGCTACCTTCGCCGCTTCCGGATTCTCAAACTGTTGAGGCATGGTTTATCTCCTGATCCCACTATCCCCGCTGCTCGCAAGGAGCGCTGGTCACTTCTGCTCTCTTCGTTCTCCATGCCCGATTCCCCTTCCAGCGTGAGCGCGTCGAACCCTCAGCCGCTTCACTCATGCCCCGCCCCGTTAAACTGGTCATTGAGGTATTTCGTGCTTCGTATCGCTTTGTTCGTCCTGTTGATTGGCTCAATTCTCGGCACAACCGCCGGATCAGCCCAGGACTCCTCCTCGAACTCAGGCGCGCGGCCTTCAGGCACCGAGCCCGCCGCGGTCGCATCCGAACCCGACTCGCAGTCCATATCCGATCAGGTCGTCGCCGCTGAAGCTGCCATCGCCGGCTCCGACTGGAAGACCGCCGAAGCAAAACTGAACCCCTGGCTGGCAACTCATCCCAAAGACGCCCGCGCTCTGTTCGACGCCGGCTACGTAGCCGACGCGCAGAATCGTCTGGACGATGCCGCCGGACTTTACCGCCGTGCCGTGAATGCCAATCCCAGGGCCTTCGAGGCGCATCTCTCGCTGGGTCTGTTGCTGGCGCGTCAGGGAAAGCCGGTCGAAGCCCGCCCCGAATTAGCCGCCGCCACCACTCTCGATCCCAAGCCGGCCGGACCGGCTTTGAAGGCTCGCGCCTGGCGCGCATTAGCACAGCTAGATCGCCCTGAACCCGGAAGCGCCGGTGACACCAAAGCCGCCTCCAACGACCTGCTTGAAGCTCTCAAGCTCTCGCCTGAAACCCCGGCAGACACGCTGCTGGCCGCCAGCCTTGCTGACCAATCCGGCCAGTTCGACACAGCCGAGGCAGCCTACCGCCGCGTCCTGGACACGGATTCGAAGTCGGAACCGGCCAACGCTGGCCTCGCCCACATACTGATCCGCAAGAAGCAATACCCCGAGGCGGAAACCCTGCTGCGCGCGGCGCTCGAGAAGTTGCCCGACGACCCGGCGCTGACCGCACAACTTGCCACCACCCTGGCCGCCGAGAACAAGGCAGAAGCACTGCCACTGCTGCAAAAGCTCCACGCGGCCCACCCCGACGATCCGGCCATCTCCCGCATGCTGGCCGAAGTGCTGGCCGAGTCCGGAGACCTCGCCGGCTCCGACCAGCTTTACGCCAAACTGCTGGCGGCCACTCCTGAAGAGTCCGATTTGCTGGTCTCTCATGGCCAGAATCTGGTGCGCCAGGGAAAATTCGCCGAGGCCTTCGCGGCGTTCGACAAGGCGACCCAAATCGACCCGGCCAGCGCAGACGGATGGAGCGGTCTGGCCTTCGCCGCCTCGCGCACCAATCAACCTTCAGTCACACTGCACGCTCTTACCATGCGGTCAAAATTCGTCCCGGAGAACGCATCAACCTATTTCCTCTGGGCGACATCCTACGATACGCTTCACCTAAAGGCGCAGGCGACGGCCTACTACCACCACTTTTTGGATTCCGCCGCAGGCAAGTACCCAAACCAGGAATGGCAGGCGCGCCAAAGGCTCCAGGTGTTAGAAAAAAAATAGTGAAGCAGGCGCGGATGCCATTCAATAGAAGCGGTAGCCTCTTCCCCATTTGCCGCGATGAAAGAGCGGTCGCAGAACTTTCCACTTGCGCGCGCTCGAGAAAAGGTACATAGTCTCGGCACTAGGTAATACCGCAGCAGTGGAGGTTCCCCATGCGGTCGAAAGTACCTTTGGTAGTCGCCGTCCTCCTCAGCGTAACCACGATCCCTCTCTGCGCCGCCGGAGCTGATGACAAATCCCCCGATATGCAAAGCATCCAGGCTTTGGAGGCACGCGCTAACCAGGCCCAACCACGCGAACAATGTTTCCTTTACGCCGAACTCGTGCACCAGATGACCGAGCTCAGTTTGCGGCAATACGCCGCAGGGGACGTGGATAAGGCCACCGACATGCTCAAACACGTCCAGCAGATGGCGCAAAAGGTTCACCTTTCAATGGCCGACAACGACAAGCGGCTCAAGAACGCTGAGATTCTGTTGAGCCACACCGCCTTCCGCCTGAACGAGATGTTGCATTCCAGTTCCTTTGAAGACCGCTCCCTGGTCGAGGCAACACTGACCGACGTCCACCAGGCCCAGAACGAGGCCATGCTGCAGGTTTTCCGAAAATAGCGCTCTATAGCCGTATCCGCACCAAACAATTCCTCGCCCTCCTGCGGTGAGCCACGCCTTGCTCTTTTCCCCACAGCGCCCACTGTGCTTGAATAAGAGCGCTGGAGGGATGTCCGATGCGTTGCGTTCTCGCGATTCTCCTCTGCCTGTTTTTCGCTGCGCCCCTGGGCGCGCAAAAGGAGAAACGCGAGCCGTTGACCGAGGCCCAGGTCGAAAAGATCGCGGAAGCCGGCATTGATCCCAATGCGCGCGTCGTTCTTTATACCCAATATCTCAACGAACATGCCGATGCCATCAAGGCCATGACCAACCGCGCTAAATCCGACGCCCGCAGCAGCCGGCTTAACGGCGCGCTTGAGGACCTGACCACCCTGATGGACGAACTTGGCGACAACCTGGATGTTTTCTCCGACCGCAAAGCCGATATCCGCAAATCATTGCAGGCGCTCGCCGACGCCGCTCCACGCTGGCAGGGAATCCTGCGCGCGCTGGCTGGCGAACCCGGCTTTGACCTTTCCCGCAAAGAGGCGATAGAGGCCAGCGAGGAGCTCTCCGACCAGGCAAAGCGCCTGCTTCAAGAGCAGGTCGACTACTTCAAACAGCATCCGGACGAGATCGGCCAAGACCGCGCGGAGCCAAAATAAAGCCGGAACCGGCAAAAGGTGATTCCCATTTCTAAGACGCGATGTGCGCTGGCTGCGCTGAGAGCCTGTGACTTTTTCGATGCACTTTGGAATATGGATTAAGTTTTCCAGATCGCTTCAGGTTATAAGCAAGACATGAGCGAATTCGGTGCGGCGAAGCCTGATTCAGCGGTGCGGTTGCGAAGGCCGGAACGTCGTCAGGTACCAGAGCGTTCCCGCGGACTGGAGCATCGGCAGTCCCCGCAAGCGCGCCTTCTTCGATCTCCTGGCTCAAGTCACTGGTTCGAAACCTGGCCCTTGACCGCCGATGCCTGACTCCCACCCTCGCGAACTGTCCACTGTAGGCTGTCCACTGTAAACTGGTATCTGCCGTGGTGAGTGCCGATTTTGTCTCCATCTTTCAAGAGGAATACCGGGCCTTGCGTCCCAGGGCGCCCATGCCGCCCATCGCGGTACGCTTCCGCCGTTTCACCTCGCTGAACACCACCATCCGCCTGCGCGAAGGACAGATTCACGTCAGCCTCTCCGATCTGCTTGAGGGCGCGCCTGAGACTGTGGTTCGCGCCATTGCCCACATTCTGTTGGCCAAGCTCTACAAAAAGCCCATCGAAGCATCGCAAAACTTGCGTTACAAGCGATTCGCTTCGAGCGCCGCCGTCACCCGCCAGACCGAACTCATCCGCCACGCCCGTGGCAGCAAGCGCTTTTCCGGCCCCGAAGGCCGCTTCTACAATCTCGAGGAAGTCTTCGACACGCTCAACGTTCGTTTCTTCGGCGGTCTGCTGGGCCGTCCCGAGCTCACCTGGAGCGAGCACCACGCCAAGTGCTCGCTCGGCCACTACGACGCCGCGCACAACACCATCGTGGTTAGCCGCGTCTTCGATCGCCCGTCAAGCCCGCGCTATGCAATCGAATACCTGCTCTACCACGAAATGCTGCACCTCAAGCACCCCGTGCGGATGCGCGGCGTGCGCCGTTGCGTACACTCCCGAGAGTTCAAGGCCGAGGAAGCCCGCTTCCCGCAACTCGCCGAGGCCATGGCATTCATCAAGCGCCTGTAGCTACCACATCCGATTCTCCCTTTCTCGCGCCAAAGCCATCGTGCTAGACTTCACGCGCATCCTTCTCTGCTGCTTTCAACGTCGCCAATCCGACGTATATTCAGGCCGAATCGACAGCAGAGATAAAGTACCCCGGAGACGACGATGAAAAAACCGCATTCCGATTCCCTCCTTTCTGATCCAACGCTTAATTCTCCCTTTTCGCGGCGAGCGTTTATCAAGTCAGCTGGTGCCGCAGCCGGAGCCGCAGCCATCCTGCCCGGCAGTGCCTGGGGACAGGCCCGCCCTTCCGCATCGAACCGCATCACGATTGGAGTCATTGGTTGGGGCATGATGGGGCCCGCCAACACCAAGGCCTTCCTGGAGCAGGCTGACTGCCAGGTTGTCGCCGCCTGCGACATCCACAAGGCCCACCTCCAAACCGCAGTCGACACCGTCAACAAGAAATACGGCAACACCGCCTGCAAGGCATACCACGACTATCACGAGATGCTGGCCCGCGACGACATCGACGCCATCATGATCGCAGTGCCAGACCACTGGCATGCCATCATCGCCACCGCGGCGGCCAACCGGAAAAAGGACGTCTACGGCGAAAAGCCCCTGGCCAAAACCATCGCCGAGCAGCAGGCCATCGTCAAAGCCGTCGAAAAGAACCACATCATCTGGCAGACTGGATCCTGGCAGAGGTCGCTTCCCAACTTCCACAAGGCGGCCGAGATTGTCCGCAACGGCCTCATCGGAAAAGTCATCCATGTCGAAGTCGGCCTGCCTGGCGGCCATCACGACTTTCCGCACACAGCACCGGCGCTCTTGGCCAAGTTGGCCACGCTGCCGGAAAAGATCACCGACCTCTCCCTGGTTGTCCCCGGAACCCCGGCATGGGATCTTGCCGTCTCCGAACCGCCGGCGGAGTTCGACTACGAGACCTGGATCGGCCCGTCCAAAATGGAGCCGTACATCGAAGCCCGCGTCTACCAAAACTGGCGCTGGAACTACAACACCGGCGGCGGCCAGCTCCTGGACTGGATCGGCCACCACGGCGACATCGCCCACTGGGGTCTCGGCTTCGACCTTTCCGGCCCGTCAGAGATCGACGGTCACGGCGAATTTCCCGCCGCCAACGCCATGTGGAACACCGCCACCGCCTACCGGATTGAGTGCCAATACCGCAAGGAAGTCACCGGATATTCCAACGACGTTTCTTTAACCATCGCTGGAGGTCATCCGGCTATCAATATGGGAACAAAGTGGATCGGCACCGACGGATGGGTATGGGTTGATCGCGGCGGCTTCGACGCCTCCAACCACGATTGGATCAAGCCCGACTCCCTCCCCGAGGATCTGCGCAAGGTAAAACTCTACGAGTCCGCGGAGCATCGGCGCAATTTTCTCGACTGCGTAAAGTCGCGCAAGCCGACCATTGCGCCGGTTCAGACAGGGCATCACTCAGCGATCCCCGGGCACCTCGGTCTCATCTCCATGATGGTCGGGCGGAAGCTCAAATGGGATGTGGCCAGCGAGAAGATTCTCGGCGACACCGAAGCCAGCGCACTGCTCTCGCGGCCTTATCGGACTCCCTTCAAACTGGCCTGAACCAGCAGAGGAAACACTACCCGGAAGTCTCGAAGTGATGGGAACTGACGTGCGGCTTAACTCTTCTTGGTGGTAACGGCTGAGAATGCCGTTACCGCCTGGATCACCCGTTTACCGCCGCAGTGGGGACAAACCACACCGCCCTTTTCGAGTTCCGCGATGTGGAGAGTCTGGTTGAACTCCTTCTTGCAATCCTCACAGAAAAAAACGTATGTGCACATAGCCATTCTCCGCCCACATAATAGTCCTACTTGAACCCTGTGGAAACATGAATCGCGACGAAATTCGCAATGCCCCTCCTCGCTCCTCCGTGATACCTTCGACTTCAACCGTACCGACAATCGGCATGAAAATTGCATCGCAGAAAGAGGCGGCATTCGATGGGGATTACCAGGCGTGATTTCCTGATGAGGGTTGGGCAGGCCGGAGGGTACAGCGCGGCATTCCTTACCATGCAGGCGATGGGCTTGACGCCGGCACGTGCGGAAAAAGCTCTCCCGCTGGCGGTCGCGCCCGGCACCGGAAAAGGCGTAAAGGTGGTGATCCTGGGCGGCGGAATCTCCGGGCTGGTTGCAGCATACGAGATGAAAGCGCTGGGCTATGAGTGCACGCTGCTCGAAGCACGCGAACGGCCCGGCGGCCGGAACTGGTCGGTCCGCGGCGGAGACAAAGTCGTCTTTACCGACGGCACCTCGCAAGCCTGCGAGTTCGAAACCGGACATTATCAGAACGTTGGTCCGGCCCGGCTCCCCTCAGTGCACTCCACAATGCTCGGCTATTGTCGCAAGTTGGGTGTCCAGTTGGAAGTCGAGGTAAATACCAGCCGTTCGAGCTTTCTGCAGAACGACGCGGCCAACGGCGGCAAGCCGGTTGTTCAGCGCCAGGTAGTCAACGACACCCGTGGACATGTAAGCGAGTTGCTGGCCAAGTGTATCGGCAAGGGTGCGCTCGACCAGGATTTGACCAGTGAAGACCGCGACCGGACGCTGAGTTTCCTGCGCATCTACGGCTCCCTCGACGAGGCAGGCAAATACAACGGAAGCGAAGATGCCGGGTACGTGAAGACGCCCGGCGCCGGGGATGAGAACGGCGTCCTGAGCCAGCCGATCGACATGCACACTCTGCTCGATGAAAACTTCTGGGACGGAATCCTGTTTGAAGAGACCTTTGAAATGCAGGCCACGATGTTCCAGCCCGTTGGCGGCATGGACCGGATTCCGTATGCTTTCGCGAAGGCACTTGGCGATACGGTTCAGTTTGGCTCCCCGGTTACGGAGATACGAAAAACCGCCAACGGGGTCCGCATCGGGTACACGCAGGCTGGCACTCCGAAGACCATCGAAGCCGATTACTGCGTCTGCGGAATGCCGCTGACCATGCTGAAGAAGATACCGAATGACTTCAACTTTCACTTTAAGAAAATCATCTCTGAATGCACATATGCAGCAGCTTATAAGATCGCATGGGAGAGCCGGCGCTTCTGGGAGCAGGACTACAACATCTACGGCGGCCTCGAGTTCCTGAACACCGGATGCAGCCCGGTCTGGTTCCCTTCCGCTGGCCTGTTTTCGCCTCGTGGCGTCCTGGTAAGCGGCTATGGATTCGACTCAACGCCGGAATTTGACCGCCTGAGCCTCGAGGGCAAGTTCGCCGAGTCGCGGCGCTCCATCGAGCGTTTGCATCCAGGTCACGGACGCGAGCTGGAGAAGCCGCTCTACGTTGGGTGGCACCGGATTCCGTATAACGAAGGCTCATGGATTGCCACCTACGGACCGAACGAGATCTCGTATCCAGGCCCCCTGGGCCCAGGGTACGAGACGCTGATCGCGCCAGACGGTCCCATCTATTTTGTAGGCGACCATGTCAGCCATATTCTGGGCTGGCAAGAGGGCGCGGCGTTGAGTTCGCTGCGCGCCGTACAGATGATCAGTGATCGGGTGCGGCTTGGGCGAGGCTGAACCACCTCCAAAAAATCCGACAAATCGCGCGAGGACTAGCGGTTACGATCTATCGCTTCAACTAAACGATGAGCTTTGCGGCTCTCTGCGGTTCGGTGGTTCATGACCACTGAAAACCGCAGTCTCAAGCGCTCAGATACAATGGACTTCATCAAGCGCTAACACAATTGAGGTAGAGCGGTTGATCTTAGCTATTGACTAACCTGTTACAGATTCCTTCTATAGGCATAAGAGAATAAGGCGATTCCCCAAGGCCAGAGGTATCGTCTAATGAGGCGAATTCGCCTTGATAGCGAGCAACAGGTCATGATCTTCAAGCCGAGATTGCTGATCCTCGTCGGATTACTGCTCCTCCCGCTGGTCCTGCATCTGCAGGCAGCCGCCGAGACAGGCGTCCAAATGGGGGTTTTGCGCGGCGAGGTGGTAGACCCCACCGGAGCGGTGGTGCCCCGCGCACAGATCAGACTCTCGCATCGCGGTCATGTCCAGGAAGAGACACAATCCAGGTCCGACGGGCGATATTCCATTCGCACTCTTGCTCCCCGCTCCTACACAGTCAGAGTCACTGCCAAGGGATTTGCGCCGCTTACGATACCTGGTGTGGCGCTGACTGCCGGGCACGTAAAGGAGTTGACCCTGCCTTTGTCCGTCGCCGCCGACCACGAGGAGGTCATCGTCGCGGCTCACGTTCAAGGCCTCGGCGTCGGCACTGACCAGAGTCCCGGCTCCATGGTTTTCAAAGGCAGCGATCTCGACGCGCTCTCTGAAGACCCCAACGTGCTGCAAAGCGAACTCCAGCAACTGGCCTCGGCAGCGGCTGGACCAAACGGCGGCCAGATTTACATCGATGGCTTCGCAGGCGGCCGGCTTCCTCCCAAGTCCTCCATCCTTGAAGTCCGCGTGAATCAAAACCCGTTTTCCGCGGAGTTCGACCGCGTCGGCTACGGACGCGTGGAGATCATTACCAAACCAGGCACGCTGACCATGCATGGCAGCCTGTCGGGCTACGGCAACACCTCTGCAACCAACACCGCAAACCCACTGGTCTCCCAGCAGCCCGACTACAACCTCTACTCCTACACCGCCACTCTGTCCGGACCGCTGGGGAAGAAAGCCTCTTACTTTCTCAGCGCTTTTCAGTTGACTCAACAGAATCAGAACATTGTCGATGCCGTGAATCCCCAGAACACTTCGGCAAACATTAAGCTGGCTGTCCCCAGCCCTTCCCGCGCCATGATCCTCAATCCGCGCTTGGACGTGCAGATCGGCAATCACACACTTTCCTTCCGCGATTACTTCTACCGGACCACCCTCGCCGGGAACGGCGTAGGCGCGCTCGACCTGCCCAGGCAAGCGGTCGACTTGAACGACAAGGAAAACACGTTCCAGCTTTCCGATACGGTCGTCATCAACCCGCGGCTTCTGAACGAAGCGCATTTTCAGTGGCGGCGTGTCCGCAACAATCAGAGCGCCGCATACTCAACTCCTGCCGTCATCGTTACAGGCGCCTTCACTGATGGAGGCAACAACGCTGGGGTGTTTCAGGACCACCAGGACATCTTCGAGTTGCAGAATTACTCCACCGCCACCGCCGGGAATCACACCCTTCGTTTCGGAGCACGCGTGCGTGCCTACAAAGACGCGAATTACTCCACGGCCGGAAGCAACGGAACCTACACCTTCAACTCCATCGCTGACTATCAGGCACAAAAGCCCGCCCAGTATTATGCCACCGTGATCAGCAACCCGCTGGCGCGCGTACTCCTCTTCGACGGCTCGGCGTTCTTTCAAGACGATTGGCGGTTGAAGCCGAACCTCATGATCGGGCTCGGCGTTCGCTTCGAAAGCCAGAACTGGATCCACGATCATGCCGATTGGGCTCCGCGGCTCGCTTTGGCATGGAGCCCGGGCCAGCAAGGCAACAACTCCGCCAAGACTGTAATTCGCGCCGGCTACGGCTGGTTCTACGACCGTTTTACAGTGCCCAGCGCCTTCAGTTCCACCGCCGGCGTGCCCTATGTCATCCAGGCCATTCGTGACAATCGCATCAAGCAGCAGAGTTATGTACTCAACAACCCGGGCTTCTACAATCCCAATGTTCCTGCACCGCCAAGCTCATTAACTTCGTCCAGTTCGTCAGTTCCCTCTTATCACACCATCGATCCGCACTTCCATTCAGCCCTCGACATGCAGGCAGGAGTTGGAGTCGACCACCAGTTCTCAAGGGCAATTACGACGAACGTCACTTATCTCTACACCCAGGGTATCCATCAATACCTGACCAACAACGTGACCGCGCCCGCCTTCAATGCCACCACTTACTCCGTCACCGGCGCCACGCCGGCGGCATACAACTATCAATTCCAATCCGGCGGCGTCTTCAAGCAGCATCAACTTATCGTCACCAACAGCATTCAAACGTCCCATTTTGTTCTCAACGGCACCTACACCCTCAATCAGGCCAAGAGCGATACCCAGGGAGTGAATTCATTCCCGTCCGTTGCGCAGAATCCGGGTCTCGATTACGGCCGCGCCAGTTTCGGCGTTCGCCACCGGGCCACAATCCTGAGCAGTTACACAGCCCCGTTCGGAATCGTCATTGCTTCGTTGTTTGAGGCGCAATCGGGCACACCGTACAACCTCACCATCGGAAACGACCTCACCGGCAACAACCAGTTCAACGCGCGCCCCGGCTACGGCGTCTGCGGCGCACCCGGCATAATTTCCACCCGGTATGGATGCCTCGATCCCAATCCCGTCAGCAAGGGAGAAAAGATTGTCCCCTACGGCGTCGGCACCGGACCAGCGAATTTCCTCCTCGATATGCGCGCCAGCAAGGTAATCGGCATCGGTCCCAAGATCAAAACTGCATCCGACGGCAAAACCATGGAAAGCGACAATCGCGGCCTCGGTACCGGGGGAGCGGCCATTCGTCTGGACGAGAGCGCTCCTCGCAGGTACAACCTCACCCTGATCGTCGGCGCCTCGAATCTTCTCAACATCGTTAACTTGAGTGCCCCGAACGGCGTTCTGCTCTCACCCATCTTCAACAAGTCGCAGTCCCTCGCCGACGGCCCGTTTGCGAACCCCACTCCCGGCAACCGCGCCATCATCTTCCAGGCCAATTTCTCGTTCTAGCTTTTAAGAAGCTGATCGTGCCGCCATGCAGCCAGGCACACGTCTGCTCTCAACATCCAAGCACTAACCCAAATTGCAAAAGGGATCTTACGCCGGCTTTTCAACCGCTGCGGTCGCCGCTTCCGGCTGGGAAGCCGGGTGCCTTGCGGCCCACAAAATCAGCGCGATTCCCGCAATAACCGTGCCCGCGCCCGCCAATTGCGCATTCGATAACCCCCACAGAACCCGTGGGTTGCGACGGATAATCTCAACCAGAAAGCGAGCTATTCCGCTTAGCACCAGGTACTGCCCCACAATCGTCCCGGTCGAGTAAGGTTTTTCAGCGCGCCGCCAAAGCCACCACCCGATCAGCAAGCCTGCCGCCAGCTCGATAAGCGGCGTCGGATAGACGCGCACCCCCAGCGGGGTCGGCTCAATACCGTTGGGAAAACTCATGCCCCACGGCCACTGGAGCTTGGTCTCGATGCCATAGCAGCCGTCCCCGGAAAGAAAGCAGCCGATCCGCCCGATGCCGTATCCAATAGCCGCCGAGGGAGCCGCTAGGTCCAGCGTTCGCAGGCCGCCGATCTTCGCCCACCAGCCCTGAAACACCAGCGCCGAGATGCCGAACACGAGCCCGCCGAACCAGGCAAATCCTGCCGTATCCCACAGTACCCGCCAGCCCTCTTCGCGAAATTCAGCCGGAGTATCGATCACGTGCCACAGCTTGGCGCCCACAATGCCCAGCACCACGGCAATAGCCACCATTCCCACGGCGTCCGCCGAGATATGCGCGCGGCGGAAGTTCCGGTCCATCAAAAACGCAGCCGCAACGGCAGCCAGCCAAAGCATCAGGCCGAAGGTGGGAATGCTCAGATGTCCAATGTGAATAAAAGGCAGCATGTCTCTTCAAGTATAGACGCGCGCCCTACCGTGACGGCGCGGCCGCGGGCCCGGGCCTTTGGCAGTTTTGAGCGCGCAAACCTCGCTGGACATTCGCTTTGGAGCCTCAAAACGGAAGCAAGTTCCGCGACCTTTTCGCAGGGCAGTCCCTGACCCCACGAACCCGCCGGGGACGTTATAAACTACTCCCGGCCTCCGATACCAGTTGTGCTCGTTCTCTAAAGGAAAACGTGCGCCGCAAGTGTTCATTCCGATTGGCCAGGGAGCGTTATGGATCGCCGCGATTTTCTTAAGTCCACTGGAACTTTGATAGCCGCCACAGCGGTAGCCTCCGGGCTGCCCGCAGCCGAACTCGCTACCAACGCGAAACCCGCCGGAAAAGGCCGGGTGGTGCTGCCCATCAATCGCCGCTGGCGCTACAGCCCCAAGGCAACCGAAGCTGCACACGCCCGCGAGTTCGACGACAGCGGGTTTGCCCGCGTTACCGTGCCGCACACCAACATCCGGCTTCCCTGGCACAGCTTTGACGAGAAGACCTATGAATTTGTGTCGATCTACCGGCGCCGGTT
>DASRLI010000192.1:0-18352 GCA_035648535.1 Occallatibacter sp.
GGCGGTGGTGGTGGACAAGGTCATGGCGGCGGTGGCGGACAGGGCCACGGCGGTGGCGGCGGTGGGCAGGGTCATGGCGGCGGACACAACTAAACCCGGTTCGCTGACAAGGGGCGCTTAATTACAGAAGCGTTGAAACACGGTGGTCATAAGCAGGCGGCGGAGCATACCAGCTCCGCCGCCTCTTACGTTGGTGCAGAACGGCAGCCAAGATAAGTTGGGGATTCGAGTCCCGCTGCTCAGGGATCGGCGGAAGTTCGGCTCCTGGTTTGGCAAGTGAGATAAGGGGGCACCTGATTCGGCAGATTTTGCGGCCGAAACTCGCTCTGGCGAGGCGGTCTCCGCCTGCTGAGTAGCAGATGGTTCCATCTGTTTATAATTCCCGCAGAACCGATAGCGCTCAGCCCTGCTACCCTCAAGGGCACGCGCGCAAGTTGTTCACACAACCCCCTGAGAGAGAATTCACTTGAGCCCGCTCACGGCCCTCTTCCAAAGGAAACAACGACGGTTGCGCCTGCGGCTGCTCAAGCACCATCTGCCACTGTTTGTCTTCTCCGTGATCGGCGTCGCTGCTCTTTACTTCACGCGCCCCTACAAGGATGTTGTGAGCCGGGCGAGCTTTGCCACTGCTTACCCTGCGATGGCGCTGCTGTCGGCAACGCTGTTGGTGGGGCCGTGGAATCTCGTTAAGAAGCGAAAGAACCCGATATCGAGCGACTTGCGGCGGGACATGGGCATTTGGGCGGGGATTCTGGGGATTCTGCACTCGGCAATCGGCCAGTGTGTCCACCTGCGGGGGCGGCCCTGGCTGTACTACGTCTACGGGCCGAAGGAACACCATAGCTTTCCGTTGCGTCACGATCTCTTCGGACTTGCCAACTATACGGGGGCAGTGAGCGCGCTTGTGCTGATCGCGCTGCTGGAAACGTCAAACGACTTTTCTCTGCGAGCGCTCGGCACACCGCGATGGAAGCAGCTTCAACGCTGGAATTATGCCGTGTTCGCATTGGCGGCAGTCCATTCGTTCGCATACCAGGGGGTGGAAAAACAGCATCTTCCTTTTGTGGCGACTGTCGCGATCTGCGTTGCGATTACGCTCGCTCTGCAGGTTGCCGGGATTGCGAGGCGGCGAATGAATGTGAATTCTTCCGCGGCTGAGCCATGACAGAGTGTAAGCTGACTAGCAGGTTATTCAGCATCTTGAAAATTGAGCGCGCGCTGCAAGCTTGCGCCGGGGTTGTAACGTGCGCCAGGTCCTGCGCATGGTGATCGAAACGGAGGTCCGAATCGAATGGCGATCTTCCAGCAGTTACCTCCTGAGGCAGTGAAGATTGTTCTGGTGCTTTTTCTGTCGTTCCTGCTGGGGCTGGAACGAGAGGAGCACAAGGCGGCAGGCAGTTATTCGTTCGGCGGAGTGCGGACGTTTCCGCTGATCGGACTGATCGGCTATTCCATTGCCCTGGTCTCCGGCACGCAACTGCTGCCCCTGACGGTCGGCTTCCTGGTCATCGCCGGATTTCTGATGCTTTCGTACTGGCACAAGCTCACTTCCGCCGCGGTGGCAGGTGTCACTACGGAGATGTCGGGGCTGGCGACCTTTCTGGTTGGAGCACTGATCTGTTACGGACACTTCTGGATTGCCACAACGCTGGCTGTTGCAAGCCTGCTGTTGCTCGACTTGAAAGCCGCTCTGGAGAAGTTGGCAACGACGATCGCTCCGCACGAGATACTTACGTTTGCCAAGTTCATGCTATTAAGTGGAGTTATCCTGCCCGCGTTGCCCAATCAGGAGTTTGGCCAGTTCCACATAAATCCTTTCAAGACCTGGCTGGTGGTGGTTGCTATCAGCACTATCTCCTATGCGAGTTATGTGCTGCAGAAGGTGACCAAGGGGCAGGGCGGTATTGTGCTGGCGGCATTGCTGGGCGGAGCTTATTCCTCGACTGTCACTACGGTGGTGATGGCAAAGCGGGCAGCACGCGAGAATCATCCGCATCTGTTCGCCGGCGGGATACTGATCGCCTGCGGCGTGATGTATTTGCGGCTGGCTGCGCTGCTCGCGCTCTTTAACCGGCAACTGATGGCTATGCTGCTGGTGCCTTTTCTTGTATTGGCGGGCGCAGCCCTGGGCTTGGGATGGCTCTGGTCACGCCGCAAGGACAAGAGCACGGAAGAGGTGGCGCGGGAGTACGATCCGAAGAATCCGCTTGAACTGCTCACGGCATTCATGTTTGCCGGGCTGTTTCTTGCCATGCTGGTTATTACCCAGTTAGCCGTCACTTATCTGGGCAAAGGCGGAGTAGATACTCTGGCAGCCATCATGGGAGTTAGCGACGTAGACCCATTCATCATGGGACTAACTCAGGCGGCGGGAACACTAACTCCGGTGAAGGTTGCGGCTGGCGCAATACTGATTGCCGCGGCCAGCAATAACATCGTGAAAGGGTTTTACGCTTACAGCCTGGCGGATAAGAAGACGGGCTTGCAGGCTTTGTTGTTCCTGGTCGGTCTGGCCGCGGCTGGATTGATTCCGTTTGTCTGGTTGGGCTAGTTTTTAAAAGTGCCGCAGGTCAGCCCCCGCTTTGCGGGGATTAGCGAGTCAGCAAGTCAGCTGGTTCATGCAATGGGATGAAGCGTGGCTGATGGCATGAGACAGATTCATCGGCTAGCGGCGGAGATTGATCTTTGCGAGGTCGATGATTTCGGCGCCGCGGCCATCGAGTACGGCTTTGATCATGAACAGGCTGAAACCCTTGATCTGATCGACGGAAATCGACGGCGGCATGGAGAGTTCCTGGCGGCTGACGACGGCTTCAACCAGGGCCGGCCCGTCATGACGAAGCGCCTGCTCAATCATGGGTCTAACCTGGTCTGCCGTTTCAGCCCGAAGCCCGAAGATGCCCGAGGCCTCGGCTATCCTTGCGAAATCCGGGTTGTGCAGACTGGTTCCAAAATCGACTATGCCGGCCGCTTTCATCTCCAATTCGACGAAGGCCAGCGAGCTATTGCTGAAGACGATCAGCTTCACAGGCAACTGCAATTGACGAAGCGAGAGCAGATCGCCCATCAGCATGGCGAGGCCGCCGTCTCCTGACATGGAGATAACCTGGCGGCCGGGATAACTCAACTGCGCTCCGATGGCCTGCGGAAGCGCACTGGCCATGGAACCATGAGTAAATGAGCCGATCAATGCGCGCTTGCCATTCATGTGGAGATAGCGTGCGGCCCAAATTGTAGGTGTGCCCACGTCGCAGGTGAAGACCGCGTCTTCCGCCGCAAGCTCATCCAGAACCTTTGCAACGTATTGGGGATGGATTGGTTTTTGTCCAGGTTCGCCGGAAGCCAGTTCGTCGAGGCCTTTACGTGCCTCGCCATAGTCTTTGAGCGACGCAGTCAAGTGCCCGTCACCCGATTTCGGATCGAGCAATGGGTCAAGCGCAACGATGGTGGATTTCACATCGCCCACCAGGCCCAGGTCGACCTTGGTGCGGCGGCCAATCTGTTCTCCTCGAATGTCGATCTGCAGGATGGTCGCGTCTTGAGGGTAGAACTGCTGGTAGGGAAAATCGGTTCCAAGCATCAGCAGGGTATCGCAACTCATCATGGCGCGATAGCCGGAAGAGTAGCCGAGCAGTCCGGTCATTCCCACGCTGAAGGGGTTGTCATATTCCACGAACTGCTTGCCGCGCAAAGCATGGACGATGGGAGCCTTCAGCTTGCCGGCAAGTTCGATCAATTCGTGATGAGCTTCGGCGCAGCCTGCACCGGCAAGAATGGTGGTCTTCTTCGAGCGATTGAGCAGCGCTGCCAGCGCCGCAAGTTCGTCACCGGACGGGCACACGGTCGGATTCGCATGATGAAAGTGGAGGCGCGACTCGGCTTCGACGGCCTCGCGCAAAGCCACGTCGCCAGGCAGGGCGATGACGGAGACGCCGCGTCGCGAGATCGCGGTTTGTATGGCGATTTCAAGCACGCGCGGCATCTGTTCGGCTTGCGAAACCAATTCACAATAATGGCTGCACTGCGCAAATAAATGTTGTGGATTGGTTTCCTGAAAGTATGCGCTGCCGATTTCGTTGCTTGGAATCTGCGCGGCGATGGCGAGCACAGGAACACGGCTGCGGTGGCAGTCGTAGAGTCCGTTGATCAGGTGGAGATTTCCGGGGCCGCAACTGCCGGCGCAAACCGCCAGCCCGCCGGTAAGATGAGCCTCAGCGCCCGCGGCAAAAGCTGCTGTTTCTTCATGGCGCAGATGAATCCAATCCAATTTTCCGGTGGCTCTGATCGACTCGGTAATGCCGTTGAGGGAATCGCCGGAGACGCCGTAAATCCGGCGCACCCCGGCCTCTGCCAAAACATCAACCAACAGATCTGCTACTTTTTTCTTCGCCATTACGGCCTCCGCACCAAGGTTGGATAGAGGGATGTCCACCGTGGAATTTCGCGGCGAAACACACTATCTTTTCACTTGGATGCGGCTCTGACCCATGAGGCGTCATTCGATGCAGAAGCATCTTCTGGTTGCGGGGATGGACTTCCGGGAAGGGGGTGCGGGCGGCGAGGTGGAGCCGCCAGCAATCAGGACGTAATCATATGCGTTGTTCGCGATCCCGTTTCGTCCGGGTCTCGGCTGGTGAACTTTGCGATCTTCACCTGCCGGGCCAGGCCAATCTTCTTGAGCAGCCAGATGCCGTAGTAGTTGGGATCGAACTCGTACCATGCGAGTCCGTGACGGGCCGAGACTGGATTTGCGTGGTGGTTGTTGTGCCATCCCTCGCCGCCGGTGACCAGCGCTACCCACCAACTGTTGCGCGAATCGTCGCGGGTTTCAAAGCGGCGCCCGCCGTAGAGATGGGTTGCGGAGTTGACCAGCCAGGTGGCGTGCAGGCCGAGCGTGACGCGAAGAGCGATGCCCCACAGGAAGAGGCCGATGCCAGCCTTGATGCCGCCAACCAAAGTCCCCGTGACAATCAACGCGATCGCCAGCAGCGTCAACGGCATCCAATGGTACTTGCTTAGCCAAACGAGGAAGCGGTCTTTGGCGAGATCGGGCGCGTAGTGGGCCAGCGCGGCGGTTTGTGTGTTGAGCGCCTGGCCAGAGATGATCCAACCCATGTGAGCCCACCAGGTGCCTTCCTGCGGCGTGTGCGGGTCGCCTTCTTTATCGCTGTGCTGATGGTGGATGCGGTGCGTGGCCACCCAGGCAATCGGTCCGCCTTCGAGCGAGAGCGTGCCGCACATGGCGAGGAAATACTCCACCGCCTTGGGCACCTGGTATCCGCGGTGCACCAGCAGACGGTGATAACCCATGCCAATTCCACAATTGATGGCAAAGACATAAAGCACTATCGCAACAATCAGGTTTGTCCAACTGAAGAAGAACAGCGCGGCAATCGCGCCGACGTGGAAAAGGACCATAAAGACGGTGGTAACCCAGATCAGGCCGGATTCATTCTGCGCTCGGCCCATGCGGACTTCAGAATGCACGCCTGCCCCCTGGACCGGCTTCTGGCCGGGCTGTGCAGCTTCAGGTTCATCGCGAACAAGCCTGTCGATTGAGGGCCACAGGTGTCCGCCTTCGTGTACGTCCTGCACGTTTTTTTCAGTTAAAACTTGTTGTGCCATCGCAATCCTCCTGCGAACGAA
Organism: Occallatibacter sp.; assembly: GCA_035648535.1. Lineage (GTDB taxonomy): Bacteria > Acidobacteriota > Terriglobia > Terriglobales > Acidobacteriaceae > Telmatobacter. Next base: position 5,647 of record DASRLI010000192.1, read on the forward strand.
GTTCACCTGCGCGCTTTGGTAATCCCGGGGTGTACTGGATGCTTTGAGTGGCTGGAGGGATGCTGTCTGAGGAGCAGCTCAGAAGCGGCAGAAAGCACGGGGATATTCGCGGGGAACCTCTCTCACTATTGTCTATCACTTCAAGGTTCTATTACAAGAAGACCCCAACAAAATGCACACTTCGGGTCATGTGCGCGCTCCAAGGCGTCAGCCCGGCGTGGAATCCACGGAAGAACGGGCAAACGCGATGCGCGGGCGGTGGCTTGCCGAGCGGTGCATTTAGGATAAAAGCAACGTGCAAACCATACGAGTAGAAACACCAACGGCGAAGTATGAAGTGGTTGCGGGCAGCGGGCTGGTGGAGACGCTGGCGCCGCGCATAGAGCGGGTGATTGGCAGGCTGCCGCGGCGGGTTTTTGTGCTGACTTCGCCATCGATCTGGGCGCTATGGAGCGAGAGGTTCTGTGCTTCGTTTCGCGAGCAGCCTGTGGCCCTGTTTCTGCCTCCCGGCGAAAAGTACAAGACCATGGCGAGCGTGGAGCGGTTGACGCGGGAGATGATGCGCTCGGGAGCGGACCGCGGCAGTTTGCTGATTGCCTTTGGCGGCGGCATTGTGGGCGACGTGGGCGGATTTCTTGCAGCTGTATTCATGCGCGGAATCCCGTATGTGCAGGTTCCCACCACGTTTCTGGCGCAGGTGGATTCGTCGGTGGGCGGCAAGACGGGCGTGAACCTGCCCGAGGGCAAGAACATGGTGGGCTGCTTCCACCAGCCGCGGGCTGTGTTTGCCGATATCGGCGTGCTGGGAACGCTGCCGGAGCGCGAGTTGAAGGCCGGCCTCATGGAGAGCGTCAAGGCGGGTATTATCCGCGACCGGAGCCTGGTTCGCTTTATGGAAGAGAACGTGGGCGCGATCGTGGGCCGGGACGCGAAGGCGCTTGAAAAGGTGATTGCGGCGTCTATCCGAATGAAGGCCGGGGTGGTTACCCAGGATGAGTGGGACACTGGTCTGAGAATGATTCTGAACCTGGGCCACACGGTGGGCCACGCAATCGAACAGGCCACCGCATACAAGGTTCTGCTGCACGGCGAGGCGGTGGGATGGGGCATGGTGGCTGCGCTTTACCTGGCCCGGCAGCGGGGGACGATTTCAAGCGCGCAATTCGACCGGCTGGAGAAACTGATCTTCCTTTATGGGCCGCTACCGGCGCTTAAGCTGCGGCCTGCCAAGGTGGTTGCGGCTACGGGCGCAGACAAGAAGAATGTGGGCGGGGTCAGGCGCTTTGTGCTGCCGCTGGGGATTGGCGATGCGGGCGTGGTGGAGGATGTGACGCCGGCGGAGTTGGAAGCGGCGGTGAAGTACATGCTGGCGCGGGCTAGCCGGTAGTTGTCAGCGCTCAGGGATCAGGGGTCGTGGATCCGAAAAGCCCGTGAGTGAAGGGTTGTGCTATCCCACCCTTGCGACAACAAAAACTCGCAAGGATGGGGCACGGGGATTTATCGGCGGTGCGTTAACTTATAAGGGTTTACGGGCCTGCGGGCGATTTGGGTCCGGCGGGATTGCATACGAAACTGGGGCTGGCGCATCTAATTATCAGACGAATCCGCATCCGGGTAGGTACTCGGAGACAAGTGCGGATCGGGATAGACTGGAGAAGCTCTCGATTGTCCGCACACTTCCCAATGCGCCGGACTTCTATCTTCGTCTTTTTGCTGTTGGCAGTGTCGGCTGTCTCAGTCGCCGGTTCCCCGGCCAGGCTCGCGCAGGGCCGCGGGAGAGCGTCAGCGACCGCTCGCACAGGCTCCCGCCAGTCGAAGGCCCGGACAAGCTCCATGGCCAGATCGCATACAAGTTTCCAGAAGACGGTCAGGCACACGGCGCCGCGAAGGGCGACGCGGGTCAAGGTGCATACCATTGCGTACACACCGGAACAGCCGCGCACCGGTGCCTCCACTGGGTACGCGGCGGGGTACAAGAACGGCTACGAGGCGGGACTCGCGGCTGCGAGCAGACAGCCAGCAACCGAGGGCACCTCAACAAGCGTTACCAGCCGAAGTTCTCAGCCCATCCAAGGCCGCGATAGTTCGTTCCAGATTCACCAAATTGTGAATGTACCCGCGCCTGCTGCAAATCAGCCTGCCAGCGAGCCGACTGTGGATCGAACAGTTGTGCAGCCAACTCTGGGCCGGAACTCGAGCCAGCCAGTTGCCGGGCAGATCGTTGGGGATCGGACAATTGAAGGCGCGCCCGCAGCGGACAGGACGTTCAATACTCCGGCTGGCACCGAATCAACTGATACAGAAACACCCGAAATAGCGCCGCCGACTGAAACCGCCTCCCTGCAGATGGGCGGGGCGGGAATGCCTCGGTCGCTGCGCGGGTCACTTGCGTCGCTTGAACGGCAAAACACGCGCACGGAGGCCGACGGTCTGGAACGAATCGAAAACGAAACCGACCTCACCAGCCGCATTGAGCACAGGCTGCTGGTTCCCTTGCCTGCTTCGTCGGCACTCACCGTAAATCCAAGTTTGCTTGAGAACCATCGCTACTGCCGGCCGTGGACGGCCCAGTTCCTCGCCGACCTGGCGCGCGCGCATAACGCGGTTTTTCACCGGCCCATCCAGGTGAACTCGGCAGTACGGACCGTCGAGTATCAGAAGCGGCTGATGAGGACCAATGGAAATGCCGCGCAGGCCGAGGGCGACATCGTGAGCCCGCACCTGACCGGCGCCACGATCGACATCGGCAAATCAGGGCTGACTCGGCAGGAGATTGTCTGGATGCGGCGCCAACTGATGGGACTGCAGCAGACGGGCAAGATCGATGTGGAAGAGGAGTTCGAGCAGGCCTGCTTCCACATCACCGTTTACAAGAGCTACGCTCCCTCCAAACCTGTGCGCAAAGCAGGACAGCCGGCGACGGACCCAGGCTCAAATGGTCAACGCAAGGCTGCGCAGCCGGGCGCCCGGCCACCTGCCAGCCAGTTGCCCACAGGCCTTGCAGTCGGCGTATTTCCCGCTCAGGGCCGCTAGAGACTGGATCCCTGCACCACCCTCTCCCGCTTCGATTGTCATTGATCTACACTTCACCAGAAATTGAGTTCGTCTTTTGCGCCCGGCGAGGGTACAATCTCGGGCAAAGCTCCAAAGCGGTTTGGTGAAAGGCGAAATCATGAACGATATGGCAGTGCAATCTGCGGTCGAGGCCGCCCCCGGACTCAGCCAGTGGCAGCGCGTCTCAAACACTTTTACAGCGCCGTCCAAAACCTTTGAAGACATCAAGCGCGGCAACAAGAGCTGGTGGATGCCATTGATCATCATGGCGATCGTTGGCTACATCCTGTTTGCGGCAATTTACACGAAGATCGGCATGCAGCAGGTGGTGGACAACCAGATTCGCATGGACCCCAAAGCTGCCGAACGAATGGCGCAGGTGCCGCCGGAACAGCGCGAGATGAGCACAAAGATCTCGCTGTACATTACCGAAGGCATTTTCATCGCAAGTCCGGTGATGGTGATTGTGATTGCGGCGATCGTTTCGTTGGTGCTCTGGGGCACTATCAACTTCGTCTTCGGCGGCAAAGCTACATTTGCCAGTGTTTTTGCGGTCTGGTTTTATGCAAGCCTGCCATCGATCATCAAATCGCTTCTGGGGACAATTGTGGTCTTTGCGGGGATGGCGCCGGAGTCGTTCAACATCAAAAACTTTGCGCCAACCAACCTTGGGGCATTTCTCGATCCGATTGAGACCAATAAAGCGCTCTACGCGCTTGCGACCTCGGTGGACGCAATCACGATTTGGACGCTGGTGCTGCTGGGCATGGGCACGGCGGCCGTGGCCGGCGTCAAGCGTGGATCAGGCTACATCGCGGTGTTTGGGTGGTGGGCGATTATTGTGCTGTTTGGCGTGGGCATTGCAGCGGTCAGGGGCTGAGGGCCGGCTGCCTGCTTGAAAATCGTGCGAGGCATTTGCCGTAGTAACCTGACACTTATATGAGCAGGTTCTCGGTAGAGGGAAAACTCGCCATGGTGACCGGGGCGAGGCGCGGTATCGGCCTGGGCGCAGCGCGCGCGCTGGGCGAAAGTGGCGCCCGGGTCGTCCTGGTGGCGCGGTCTGAGGAAGCGCTGAAGCGCGCGGCGGAAGAACTTGGTGCTGCGAAAATCGACGCGGCGTATTCTGCATACGACCTGCAGAATACGGAGGGCATTGCCGCGTGGTTTGACGAGTGCGTGGCTCAGTTTGGCCAACCCGACATCCTGGTGAATTCGGCGGGAATCCAGCGCCGCGGGCTGGCCACCGAGCTTTCGCTATCGGACTGGAACCAGGTGTTGGCGGTGAACACAACTGCGATCTTTGAACTTAGCCGATGCTTCGCACGCAGGTTGATCGCGGCGGGACGCAAGGGCAAGATTGTGAACATTGCGTCGCTGATGACTGCTGCGGCGCGGCGGGGCGTTTCGGCCTACACGGCATCGAAAGGCGCAGTTGGCCAACTGACAAAGGCGCTCGCAGTTGACTGGGCCGAGCACGGTATCCTGGTGAACGCCATTGCTCCGGGATACATCGATACGGAGATGAACGAGGCTCTGATTGCCGATGCGGCGTTCGACGAGTGGGTGAAAAAGCGCTGTCCGCTGGGGCGATGGGGCACGCCGGAAGATATTGCCTGGCCGGTGGTGTTTCTGGCTTCACCTGCGTCGGACTTTATTACGGGGCAGGTGATCTACGTGGATGGCGGGTGGCTGTCTACGTTTTGATTTTCTTCCAGGGCTCTTGACCGGGTTCGCTTGAAGAAGTTGTCCCTCAGGGGCTCAAGCCCTTACGATTCTGTGGCTTTTATGTGCGGGCTAAAGCCCGTACCCTTCAAACTGCCATTACTGAAATTCATCGTTTTGCGCCTGAATCCAATTCAAGATGAAAATCGGCGCGCATTCGGATGAATGCGCGCCGATTCGTTCAGGATCGTTGAGCGATGCAAAAGCTAGTAGCTAGTAACTGCCTTACTCTGTCCAGCGCCGCATGATGAGCGTGGCGTTGATGCCGCCGAAACCGAAGGAGTTTGACAGGCCGATATCGAAGCTGTGGGCTATGGCCTTGTTGGGCACGTAGTCGAGCTTGCACTCCGGGTCAATGTTCTCCAGGTTGATGGTGGGCGGAAGCATCTGGTTCTGCAAAGCCAACACGGTAATGCCGGCTTCGAGGCCGCCGGCGCCGCCAAGCAAATGTCCGTGCATGGACTTTGTTCCGGAGATCTTGAGCTTGTGGCTGGTGGCGTGTTCGCCGAAAACAAGCTCGATGGCCCGCGATTCGTTGCCGTCGCCCGCCGGGGTTGAAGTAGCGTGAGCGTTCACATAGCCCACATCTTCCGGCTTGATGCCGGCGTCTTTCAATGCCGCCCTCATGGCGCGCTGGGCGCCTGCGCCTTCAGGAGCGATGCCCGTCATGTGATAGGCGTCGGCGCTCATGCCGTAGCCGATGACTTCAGCCAGAATCTTTGCGCCGCGAGCCTTGGCGAATTCCAGTTCCTCAAGGATCAGTATGCCGGCGCCTTCGCCGATGACGAAGCCGTCGCGGTCTTTGTCAAACGGGCGGCTGGCGCGCGCGGGTTCATCATTGCGGGTGGAGAGAGCGCGCATGGCGGCAAATCCGCCCACCGAAAGCGCGGTGACTGAAGCTTCAGCGCCGCCTGCGATCATCGCGTCGGCATCGCCGTGCATAATCATGCGCACCGAGTCGCCGATGGAGTTGGCAGAAGTGGCGCAGGCCGTGGCCGTAGCCGAGATGGGGCCTTGGGCTCCGTAGCGAATGCTGATTTGCCCGGCCGCCATATTCACGATGACTGCGGGAATAAAGAACGGCGATATTTTGCGCGGGCCACCTGCCAACAGGTTTGAGTGCTCGCGCTCGATGATTTCGAATCCGCCGATGCCGGAGCCGATGAATACACCCACCCGCTCAGCATTCTCCGGCGTAATCTGGAGACCCGACTGGGCCATGGCTTCCTGGGTCGCGGCAAAAGCAAAGTGGATGAAGCGCCCCATCTTGCGGGCTTCCTTCTTGTCCACAAAGTTCAGCGGGTCAAAGTTCTTGACTTCCGCAGCGAAGGTAACCGGAAAGCCGGTGGTATCGAAGCCATGAATCGGCCCCATGCCACTGACGCCGGCCAGAAGCTGCTGCCATACCTCGGGAGCGGTGTTGCCCACACCGCACACCAGCCCCAGGCCGGTGATGACTACTCTGCGCGCCAAGGGCTATTTGCCGCCTTTCGCGTTCTTCTCGATGTAGTCGACGGCGTCCTTTACTGTCTTGATCTTCTCGGCGTCTTCATCGGGAATTTCGAGATCAAACGCCTCTTCGAACTGCATCACCAGTTCGACCACGTCCAGCGAGTCCGCGCCCAGGTCTTCCTGGAAGCTGGCGCCAGGGGTTACCTCGGCTTCATCCACCTGCAACTGCTCGACGATGATCTGTTTTACTTTTTCTTCAACGGCCATGCTCTGCTTCTCCTCTTATTTTGTTCAAACTCTGGAATCTCATCGGGCTTGCAGTCCGCTCCCATTCCGCTTGCCTACAATAACGGCCCACGGCAGGGAAACACAACCATCGCAGGAAAAAATATGCGCATGGCCCCGAAACTTCAAGTTTACCGGGCGGGTCGGGGTGTGTAAAGGCGTGGAAAAACAGGGAATAGGGAACAGGGACCAGGGAATAGAAAACCGGCTTCATTTAGCGGAGAAATGCACAGCCGGGAAGCGTACATTAGGCGAAGAGGATGAATGGGGGAAGAGATGCTGCCTTTGATAGCTGGAGTGGTTGCGGCAATTGCAGGAATCGTTGTGGGATTCTGGTTGCGCAGCGCATCGGCGCGCAGAGATTTGGCACAGGTGCAGGTTGAATCTGCGGCGCGGGCGGGCTTTGAGGCACTTGCCACCGAGCGGGAAAGATCAGTTGCCGGGCTGCGCGAAGAATTGCAGGCTAGGACAGAAGCTGAGCGCGTTCAATCGGCACGCGTGAAAGAACTGGAAGCCGAGCTGAGAAACGAACGGCAGAACATGGCGGAGAAGATCGTATTACTGGAAACCGCGAAGAAGACCCTGGCCGATCAGTTCCAGGCACTGGCATCACAAATCCTGGAAGCGAAGTCGAAAACATTTTCAGAAACCAGTCAGACGCAGATGGGCAACCTTCTTGAGCCGCTGAAGACGCAGATCAAGGAGTTCCGCGACAAAGTTGAGCAGGCACAAAGCGATTCAAAGACGGGCGTTGCGAAGCTCGAAGGGCTGATCGGCAGCCTGGGCGGCCTGAACCAGCAATTGGCCGAAGAGGCGCGCAACCTGACCACGGCGCTGCGGGGTTCGGCAAAGGCGCAGGGCGACTGGGGCGAATTCATTTTGCGCGATCTGCTTGAAAAAGCCGGCTTGCATGAAGGCGAGCAATACAGTTTTCAGCAAACTTTCTGCGGCCTGGACAGCGAAGACGGCGACAAGAAGAGGTCCGCACGCACCGATGTCATCGTCTTTTTGCCGGGCGGGCGAAACCTGGTGATAGATTCCAAGGTTTCGCTCACCGCCTACAGTGATTCAGTTAACGCGACTGGGGAGAGCGAACGCAGCGCCGCGCTCAAGCTGCATCTTGCCAGCGTGCGGGCACACATGATCGGCCTTTCCAAGGCCGGATACCATCGTCTCCCGGGCATTGAAGCGCCGGATTTTGTGGTGATGTTCGTGCCCATTGAGCCAGCGTTTCTGATTGCCTTGCAGAACGACAGTGAGCTCTGGGCCGACGCCTACAAGCAGGGGATTCTGCTGGTGGGACCAACCACGCTGCTCTACGTAATTCGCATTGTGAATGTTTTGTGGCAGCAGGAGTTGCAGGCGCGCAGCGTGCAGGACGTGATGAATCGCGGGTCCGAACTCTATGACAAATTCGTCGGGTTCGTCAGTGATCTTGAGGCAGTGGGAAGGAGCCTGCGCTCTGCCGACCAGAGCTATGCCACTGCGATGAGGAAACTCAGCGAGGGGCGCGGGAACCTTGTCCGCCAGGTGGAGATGCTTAAGCAACTTGGAATCAGGACGAGCAAATCGCTGCCGCAGAGCCTGCTTGACGCCGCATCCGTCGAGGAGCCGGGGCTGGCACTCGCAGCCCAGGCGGAGGAGAACTCCGAAGTCAACGTTCCACAGGATGCTGATTGAGGCGCGGAACTCGTCTTCAAGATCAATTCGCCGCGTGCAGCTGAGGCGCGAGCGGAGGCGCAGCGGTTCCCGCCGGAACTGGAGCGGCTTTCACGCGCTTCAGCGTCATTTCTCTTGCCGGAAAATCTGCTGAGTCGGATTTCGTGTTCAGCTTGATTTCGTCTCCATCGGCGCTGACAGTACCGTCGTGCGAGATGGTCATGCCGTTGAAGGAGACCTTGAACGAGAGCTTGTTGCCGTACACTTTGCCGTCGCTGATTGCTATCGCGTCGCCCTGAGGTCCCTGCACCGTTCCGGTGAGTGCGGCGCCATCCTGCTTGAAGGTGAATGAGAGCTGGAAGGTGCTTCCGTCGGGGGCCGTGGATTCGGCGGTCCATGTGCCTGTAATGTCGGCGGCCCGCGCCGTCACGGCGGTCAGCGCCATTGCAAGTGCGGCCCATGCACAGAACAGTGTTTTCATGGTTGTCCCTCGGTGTCACGCGGCAGCGCAGAAATGATACCCGAGAAAGAGGAGTTGTGGACAGCGGGCCAGGACGATTGATCGTTGAAAAAGACCATTTCGTCAGGCAGGCATTCCCTCTGGGGCTAAAGCCCTCATTCATTTCGGGCCGTCTGCGGCACGACTGAAGTCGTGCCCTTTCAAAACTTCAACTCATTGAGAGTCTCTTGAACATGTGTGAAGCGGGGCTAGCTGCGATCGGCTGCCAACGCCTCGCGCATCCGTTTCCAGGTGATTTCAAGGTCTTCGGGCAGCACGCGGGTTTCGCCGACGGTGGTCATGAAGTTGGTGTCGCCGGCCCAGCGCGGCATGGCGTGCAGGTGCAGGTGTCCGGCCACACCTGCGCCGGCGGCCTGGCCTACGTTGAGGCCGAAGTTGAAGCCGTGCGGAGAGTAGACGCGCTCGAGTGCGCGCTCCGTGCGCTGCGCCAGATCCATCAGCTCATGTGCGGCGTCTGCAGGCAGCGCGGCGAGCCGGTCAAGATGCGCGTAGGGCATCACCATGACGTGGCCGGAGGTGTAAGGAAACGCGTTGAGGCAGATGAAGCAATGCTTTCCGCGAAGGATGAGCCCGCCAGCGGCTTCGGCCTGGTCGGCGCTCATTCCGTTGGCGATGGCGTAATCGATGGAGGCGATCAGGTTGCAAAAGACGCATCCCAGGTCGCCGGGCCAGGCCGTCAGGCTGGCGGGGACACCGGACCGTACCGCAGTATCCGCCGTGGTGACGTACGTAAAACGCCAGGGACTCCAGAGATGATCCATCGTAGCTGCACCGTTCAAAACAGTATAGATGGGATATCGAGGAGCGGCTTTTGGCATCTAGCATTTAGGTGCCGGCTCGTTTGGGTTGTGGGAATGTTCATGGACTCCGGCTCCGCTCAAGTCACAATTGCGAGATCTGGGACACCCGGCCCTGTGGTTGGGATAGGAAAGGCAGGAGAACCGGATAACAAGTGGTAGCGCGGCAGGTGCTCATTTAATTGGTGATATCCATGTCAATTCCCTTTTGCAATGCGGGATATGAGCGATTGTGACCGAGCAGTTGGATTGACCTTCTAATGCTGGGTTGATACACTCGTGAGCGTAGCTTCCTGCGCGAATTCCAGCAGTGAGTTGCGGCCGCCCTACAGCAAGCCGTAACCTGCCGGGTGTTTTTCTAGGAGACCAGTCGTACTTTTTCTACTCCAGCTACACGCTGGGCTGGCATTCCTTCGGAAAAAGCTCCCGGTTTGGTCACGAATTGCGTTGGTTGGGACACGGCCTTTTGGCATCTCCAGCTGCGGCAATCGCAGCGCGGAAGCTACCTCCCGGCCAGTTCGAATTGGCCGTGGGAGCAAGGAATTCCGGAGCTCGCAGCAATGGCAAACGTCCTCAATCCCGAACCCGAGAGCATAACCCTGAACAGCACACTTGAAACCACAACGCTAGAACCTGCGACGGAGCTTGAGCAGCCGTCGTCCGAATCCACGTCCAACCCCGAGACCGCCGAAGTTGTCGAAATACCCGCGCTGGACGCCGATGCCCCAACCGAGCCTGTAGCCGAGGCCGTAACTGTGGAGGCCGCGCCCGCCGAAGAAATTGCACCGGAAGTTGTGGTGCAGGCCGAGCCTGTTGTAGAGGCCGCAGCCGAACCTGTTGTAGAGGCAGCAGCCGAACCTGTTGTTGAAGCCGCCGCGAAGCCTGTAGTTGAAGCCGCGCGCGCTGCTAAGGCGCCCGCCAAGGCTCCAGAGCATGGACTTGAATCCATGGACGACTTTTCTGCCGCGCTGGCTGCATTTGAGCGCGAGCAGGCCGCGGAAGCGGCAGCCGTCGAGGCCTACGGAGACAAGATTGTCTCCGGCACGGTCATCAAGCAGACGGAAAAGCACTTGGTGATCGATGTGGGCCTGAAGTCCGAGGGCCTGGTGCCCCTGGAACAGGTTCTTGACCATACCGGTGCGGTCAAGTTCAATCCCGGCGACGTGATCGAAGTGGTTATCGAGCGCGAGGAGCCCGAAGGCGGCTACCTGGTCAGCTACGAGCGCGCGCAGCGTCTCCGCGTGTGGGACACGATCGAGAAGGCAGCCAACGACAAGACCCCGATGATCGGCACAGTGATCAGCCGCGTCAAGGGCGGGCTGACTGTCGACATCGGCCTCAAGGCGTTCCTGCCCGGCTCGCAGCTTGAGATTCGGCCGGTCCGCAACCTGGACGGCTATCTCGGCCAGCAGATCGAGATCCGGGTCATCAAGCTGAACAAGAAGCGCGGCAATGTGGTAGTCAGCCGCAAGGAAATCCTCGAGGAGGAGCAGAACTCCAAGCGCTCCACCACCCTCGAGCATCTGGGCGAAGGCGCCATCCTTACCGGCACCGTAAAGAATCTCACCGATTACGGTGCGTTTGTTGACCTGGGCGGAATCGACGGCCTGCTGCACATTACCGACATGAGCTGGGGACGGCTTACGCACCCCCGCGACCTGGTCAACGTCAGTGACGAGATCCAGGTGAAAGTGCTCAAGTTCGACAAGGACAAGCAGCGCGTTTCGCTCGGCTTCAAGCAGCTGACGCCGGACCCGTGGCTTGACGCCTCGGAGCGCTACCCGGTGGGCGCGCACGTCAAGGGCCGTGTACTTTCGGTCACTGACTACGGTGCGTTCGTCGAGTTGGAACAGGGCATCGAAGGCCTGGTTCATCTTTCTGAGATGACCTGGTCGAAGCGGCTCAAGCATCCCTCCAAGCTGGTCAAGCCCGGCGACGAAGTCGAGACAGTTGTGTTGAGCGTGAATCCGGCCGACCGCCGCATTTCGCTGGGCATGAAACAGCTGCTCGATAACCCGTGGGAGAATCTGACCGAGAAGTATCCGACCGGCGCAGTGGTTGAAGGCCGCGTTCGCAACCTGACCGACTTTGGCGCCTTCATCGAAATCGAAGACGGCATCGACGGCTTGGTTCACGTTTCTAACCTGAGCTGGACGAAGCGCGTGAAGCATCCTTCCGAGATCGTGAAGAAGGGCGAAAAGGTGAAGGCTGTTGTTCTGGGTGTTGAGCCGCAGAATCGCCGCCTCAGCCTGGGCATCAAGCAATTGCAGCCCGACGTCTGGGAGAGCTTCTTCGCTTCGCATCGCGTGGGCGACGTGGTTCACGGCAAGGTGCTTCGGACGGCGCAGTTCGGCGCGTTTGTCGAGATCGCGGAGGGCGTGGAGGGTCTTTGCCACATCTCCGAGGCCGGCGACGACGGCGGATCGAAGCTTGAGACGGGACTCGAACACGAGTTCAAGATCATCAAGATCAACGTCGAAGAGAAGAAGGTGGGCTTGAGCCTGCGCGCAGTGGGCCAAGAGGCCAGCCGTGCACAGGTGGAGAACTACAAGGCGGATACTCACAAGCATCCGGTCTCTAGCTCTACCACGACGCTTGGCGATTTAATTAACTGGCGGAAGGGCGAGCGCTAAACCGCTTCCCTTTACGGTACTAACAGCGACGGCCACCTTTCGGGGTGGCCGTCGTTGTCTTTGGTGACGAGCGTTGTTTCCCACCCTTTCGCGGTGAAGCTGCGAAAGGATGGGGCACCCTCGGTTTGTGGTAGGTCACGGAGCAGGGTCACCCACCTATTTCAGCAGCGCGTCGATTTCTGTGCGGGTGGGCATGGAGGGCGCTGTGCCGGGACGCGTGATGGAGATACCGGCGGTGGCGCAACCAAAGCGCGCGGCTGCAACCAGGTCCATGCCTTCTGAGAGCGCGACGGCAAGGCCACCATTGAAGGCATCGCCTGCGCCGGTGGTTTCCACTACTTTGCCGGCGTCGATGGCGGGCACGTGCGCGCTGACTTTCGCGTTCTTGACGAACGCTCCCTGAGCGCCCAGCGTGATGATGGCGTTGCGCACGCCGCGGGCGAGGAATGCATCGGCGGCTTTCTCGGCGTCGGCTACGGTTGCCACTGCGATGCCGGTGAGTGCGGCGGTCTCTGTCTCATTGGGCGTGATGTAGTCGATGTGTTGGTAGATGCTGTCGGGCAGCGGCTGTGCGGGCGCGGGAT
>DASRLI010000193.1:0-3892 GCA_035648535.1 Occallatibacter sp.
TCTTCATGGTGCGTCGATTCCAGATGTGCTTGGATGGTTGATCTGGGATTTGATATTTACGGTGTGACCGATGGTAGGCGGGCATTGACAGTAGAATTTAACTTCTGCCAGCCTCACTAGTCCCGCCTTCATGGAGATGACCAACTTCAATGACTACTGAACAAGAACTCCGCCAGAAGCTGCGTAAAATTTCCTCGCTGTTCGAGGGCGCCACCACTGCCGGGGAGCGTGATGCTGCAGCCGCAGCGATCGACAGAGTGCGGAAAGCCCTTGCTGCAGCAGAGAAAGTCGAACCGCTTATAGAAACGGAATTCAAACCCCTGGATCGTTGGCACCGGCGCCTTTTCCTTGCACTATGCCGCCGCTATGGGTTGAAACCTTATCGGTACCCGCGCCAACGCTACTCGACAGTTGTCCTTCGGGCTCCGAGGTCATTTATCAACCAAACCCTGTGGCCGGAATTCCTCCAGATCAGGACCGCGCTCGATGAATACCTGAACGAAGCAACCGAACGTATCATTCGAGAAGAAGTCTATGGCGACGCCGATGAAGCCGAAGAACGACTAGGACCACCAGCTTTGCCAGCGTAATCATCTCGCCTTACGATGGTTGCAAACCATTCGACCGAGCACGTCAGCCTGTTATGAAGTCCGCCAGACCATTTCGACGAGAACCTCCCAGGCCGCCTGTGAGGTGATGACCTCACGAAGGAAGTTGATACGCGCCCCTTTGAATCCCTCGTTTTCAAACGAAGCGAAAAGCCAAATCGGTCGACTGAGGTCATGGTCTCTTCTGTTGCCTCAAGCTGCGCGTGCTGCTGCGGTGGTTACTTCTGAAGCACAACATACGCGCTGCCTTCTACTCAGGGTTATCAAACGCGATGTAGTTAAGCTGGCCGTTGCGCTCGATGCTGAAGACTACCGGATCCCCGGACTTCAAGCCGGCCAGCAGTCTGCGCAGTGTTTCCAGCGAATCGAGCGGTGTTTGATTCAGCACATGCAGCACGTCGCCTGGCTGCAGACCAAAGAGTGAAGCGTTGCCTCCGGCGGTCAGTGCAGTCACTAGGATGCCTCCCGGACTGCGCGTGGGCGAGATTAGCTGCGCCACGGAACCCGTGATCTGAATACCGACGATCCCCAGCTTGGGAATGATGTTGTCGGCCGATTGGGTGGGATCGAGAATGCTCTCCGGATCGCCCTCGCGCTCGGTGACTGGGACGTCCAGGCTCAGGATCTGTGTGCCACGCTGGATCTTGAACGCGAGGGTATCGCCGATCTTTTTCTGGAAGAGCAATACCGAGAGGGCTCGCGGATCCTGAAAGGGCTTGCCATCGACGCCGACCAGAATATCACCTGGGCGCAGGCCCGAGCGGTCAGCAGAGGACCCCGGTACCACGTCTTCGAGGATGATTCCGGTCTGCTTCGCGAGGCCGAGTCCGTTGGAGAGCGTGGGCGTGATTTCGCGAGCGACAAAGCCGATGGCTCCGCGGCGCACGTGCCCCTGTTTTCGCAACTGCTCATAGATAAAGCGGATCATGTTCGAAGGAATCGAAAAACCGACGCCTTCGCTGCCGCCCGACTTCGAGGCAATCATCGTGTTCATGCCGATGACCTTGCCTTTGATATCAACCAACGGTCCGCCGGAGTTGCCGGGATTGATGGCCGCGTCGGTCTGCAGATAAACCACGGGAGTGGCGCTGTTTAGCTCGCGCTGAGTCGCGCTTATCACGCCCATGGTTACCGTGTTCTCAAGGCCGAGCGGGCTACCAAAGGCAAGAGCAAGCTGGCCAACATGCACCTGATCGGAGTCCGCCAGTTGGAGCGCCGGCAGATCGGCGGCTTCCACCTTTAGCAGAGCAATATCAGTCAGCGCATCGCGTCCCACAATCCTGGCGGCAAAGCGCTGCGCATCTTCAATGCCACCAGCCTGCCTGTTGCGATGGCGGAATACCAGAACCGAGACGGAGGTCGCGTGCTCAACGACGTGGGCATTGGTCAGGACGTATCCCGCCGGATCGACGACGATGCCGGAGCCCATCCCCTGCTCTCTTGCGATATAGGTCGTCTGACTCGTGTTGGGGTCCTGCACTGCAGCCAGGCCGGTGACTTCTATGGTCACCACCGCCGGCCCCACGCGTTCGGCCAGCGCCTGCAGTTCCTCATCGAGCGTGAACAGTCCATGCCCTGTAGGACTCGGCGCGGCAGTCTGCTCCGTCGGAACGGAAACCTGCGCGACTGCAAACACCGCGCCCAAAACCATCACACCAAGGACCGGAAAACTAGCTGCAACGGAACAGCGCACGGCGACCTCTTTCTCAAACGCACGATAAATCGTGCGAACTTTGATTATCGTTGATCCTCTTCTACAACGGTCAGAGCCGCGATCTCCCTGCAAAGAACTCCAATTGGAACGGCGTTGGGACCTCGTAATCTTCAAAACAGAGGTCGATTCTCTGGCGGCCCACCAACATTCGGGGTGCAAGCTTTGATGGTTTGAAGCAATCGCCTTTTAAGCGATAGTGAGGGATTCGAGTTCCCTGCACCCCACCATGACCTCGTAGCTCAACACATAGAGCCATCGGCTTCTACCCGAAAGATGAGGTTGAAATCCCTCCGAGATCTCCAGTTCTGCCGCTCTAGCTCAATTGCAAAGAGCCCTTCTGTCCTAACGAAGCAGGTCCCGGTTGAAGTCCGGGGAGTGGTTCCAAAGTTGTGCGGGTGAAGCTCAAGTGGATTGAACGCAAGGTTCCGAACCTTGAGGCTCTGAGTTCGAGTCTCACCACTCGCTCCACGCGGACTTTGATCAGTGGCCAGATCGTCTGCCCTACAAGCAGGTCACTGCTGTTCTGACTCAGCCTTGTCCATGAGCTTGATGAGTTCTTGCGCTGGCTCAATGATGCCAACGCCTGCAGCGCCAATCACCAGCCCATTTTCCGGCAATCGGATTCCAAATGCTACATCAGGCTTGGCGTTGACGGTCTTCGAGACTAGACCGAGAAGCTTCACTACTCTTCCGGTGCTGATGCTCGCATCTCGATTCACACCTGCGGGTGTGGAAAAGACCGGTCCTCCACTGTTGCCGGGAAAGATTCGAGCGTCTATCAAGAACTCGTGATTTGTGGGACCCGAGGAGTCCGTCCATGCGACGATTCCCGATCTCATTAGGGCACGCTGCTGGTATTCCTCGCCCACGAGTGCAGGGAAACCAAGGACGACGACATCCTCTCCATCGTAGGTTGTTTTCGCGTCGGCAAAGTCTGTCGGTTGGAGAACAGCAACCTTATGGCCGTCCAGTTCAACACGGGTCAAAAGCTCCTCTGTTGCGGGTATTACTGCAAGATCAAAGTCGGATGAAGCCGTAAAAAGATTCTTCCCATTCTGTCTCAGTACAATCCTTGCACCGAAATCTCTGTAACGGCTTGTCTGTTCATCTTTCCATCCTCGGAACTGGAGACTTTCAGGCGCCCAGTGTTCGCTGGGATTGTCGAACACATGTCTGGCAGTTGCAATGAAAAATCGGTTCCTGCCATCTGAGATCAGGACAGCAACACCCCCAGTTTGGAAATGATCCAAGCCAAATTCATCTTTCGTGACTTGTCCGACTGCCAATGTCGTCTTGCGGAAGTTGTCAGACCAAGAGCCGGATGAGGTTCCGCTCCCGCTTGTCGTGACGCCGCCACTCATATCGGCTCCGCCACTTATAGTGACTTGAGCCGCGCTCGCAGAAACCAACAAAGTGACTGCGCACACTCCTAGCAAACAGACTCGAATGTTGTAGATCATCTCTCGATACCCCCAAACATGGATCGTACAGAATTAACTTCCTTGCAAGGAAAATCTCGCCTTTTTCTTCAAGACTGGAGCCGTATCATTGGCCTTCAAATAGACGGCGC
>DASRLI010000194.1:0-24081 GCA_035648535.1 Occallatibacter sp.
ACTTGACCCCTGTGATGGCCCACCACCATCGGCCCGGTGGGCAACACCACTGTCGGCAGGTCCGTGCTGGCTGCGGCCATTACCTGCGCCGGCAGTGTCTTGTCGCAACCGCCGATCACCACCACAGCATCCATGGCCTGCATCGTTGAGGCGCTGGGTCTGTCGCTGCCTATGAGCGCCACAGCGCCCGCGCCCCACGCCGAGCGCCGCCGCATTGCCGAGGAGAGCGGCAGGCGCGCGGCCGAAATGGCGATTAGCGGAACGCCCATTCCGAGCGAATTGATCACCGAAGCGTCTGTGCGCAATGCGATGATCGTGCTCCAGGCAATTGGCGGATCGACCAATGGGCTGATTCACTTGATTGCGATGGCTGGCCGCGCGGGCATGGCCGTTGATCTTGACGCCTTCGATCGGCTGGGCCGAGAAGTTCCGGTTCTGGTCAATTTGATGCCTTCAGGCGCGCATTACATGGAGCATTTTCACTACGCCGGCGGCTTGCCCGCGCTCATGCGCGAGCTAAAGCAATTCCTCGATCTCAGCGCACTCACTGTCGCTGGCGGCACCGTCGGCGATGTGATTGCCAAGGCCGAGGAGGCACCGGGGCATGATGTGATTTGCAGCCTCGCCGCGCCTCTCAAGAAGGAAGGCGCGATGGCCGTGCTGCATGGAAACCTGGCTCCCCGGAGCGCTGTAATCAAGCACTCCGCAGCTTCGCCACAACTGATGTGTCACACCGGGCGAGCAGTGGTATTTGATTCCGTTGAAGACATGATCGCGCGCATCGACCTGCCGGATCTCGATGTGAATGCCGATGATGTATTGGTGTTGCGCAATGCCGGACCGAAGGGTGCGCCGGGAATGCCGGAGGCCGGTTATCTTCCCATCCCGATGAAGCTTGCGCGCGAGGGCGTGAAAGATATGGTCCGCATCTCCGATGCGCGCATGAGCGGCACAGCCTTCGGAACCATCGTATTGCACATTACACCGGAAGCAGCTGTCGGCGGCCCGCTCGCGATCGTTCAAAGTGGCGACCGGATAAGGCTTGACGTAGCAGCGCGCCGGATCGAGCTGTTGATTGACGATGCCGAACTACAAACCCGCCTCGCTGCCTGGAAGCAGTTGCCGCAGCAGCGGCAGATGCCCACACGTGGTTATGCGAAGCTGTTTGACGATTGCGTGTTGCAGGCGGACCAGGGCTGCGATTTCGATTTCCTCTTGCGCAATGGCGCGAACGGCCAAAATCCTCGCTAGATCCCGCGTAGCTCCTCTTGAGGAATCGCCCACCGCGCCCTCGCGAGCGGCGCCGCCAGCAGCGCGTTGGCGTAGTTATTCCCTTCGAATAGCTCTTTCTCCGCATTCCAGTGCAGCTTGTCTCCAACCTGGCAGGCGATGAGGCCAATCTGCGCGATGGAGATTGAGCGATGACCAACTTCGATCGGCTCGAGCGGCTGGCGGCTCTCTCGTATCGCGGCAATAAAGTCATTCTTATCCCAGAGCGTTTTTGAGAAATCCAATTCTCCAGCCTCCGGTCCGCGAATTAGTAACTCCGGCTTGCTGCTGGTCATTGTTCCCGGATAGCCGTCTATCTTTATCGACGCATCGGTCCCGGTATAAGTAATACTCGGAGTGCTTGTGGGTGTCTGCTCGCAAGTCATGACGACACCATTCGCGTACTTATAACTGACTTTAAAGTTAATCATGGTGTTCCAGAGACTAACCGGAAATTCGCCCTTACCTTCTACTTCAACTGGCCCCGAGTGCTCTGAATTGTTGGCCCACTGAGCAACGTCAAAGTAATGTGCGCCCCAGTTGGCGATCATGCCCTGCGCATAAGTATTGATCCGCATCCAGTTCGGCCGCAAGTTATGCTGCTTAACATCGTGCACGCGCTTCTCGGTGTAGGGAACCGCGGCGGTGGGCCCGAGCCACATGTCATAATTCAATTCCGGCGGAACCGGCATATCGGGTTGCACACCTACGACCGGCGGGTCCGACGGAAACACGATCTCGATCTGTTCAAGCTTTCCAAGGTGCCCATTTCGGATCAACTCGACAGCATGGTCCTGAACACGAATGGAGCGGAATTCGCTGTCGTTTCGCGCCGTGACGCCGTAGCGCTTGACCGCATCTGAAAGCAGCCTGCCCTGCCCTACACTGAGGCTGATGGGCTTTTCCATCGCGAAATGTTTCTTCGCCTTCGCCGCCATGATCCCGATCGGGACATGCCAATGATCGGGCGTGGAGACCATCAGCGCATCGATATTCTTGTCGGCGATCACTTCTCGAAAGTCCGCTTTTGTACTACAGCCGCTGTAAGACGCGAGCCCGTCGCGCTTTGCGTAGAATTCGTTCACAAACTTTTGCGCTTCTCCCATTCGCCAGTTATCGACGTCGCAGACAGTAACTACCTGCACGCCGGGCACAGCCAACATTTGGGGAAGATTCGCTCCGAACGCCTGCCTCCCTGTGCCAATAAATCCAACGTTGATGCGATTGCTCGGTGCGTTGGCGCCGAGCACGCTGGCGCGGATGAATGAGGGTGCAGCAAGGCTGGTAAGTGCGCATGCCGACTTGGTAAGAAAGCTTCTGCGGTTCATGGATATTCCTGCTCCCCGGATGAATTGCCCATTGCACCTCCACGATCAATCGCCGTCAGCCCAAACAGGGTCGCGATCCTACTGCCACAACCATAGAGCGGAGAACAACAGTACTTTGAATTCACGCGAAATCATATACCCTCGCACTCGCCGCTGCGAAAAGCGCGATGGATCGCAGCGGCGTTCATACGGCAAAGCGCTTGCGGGCCAATTCCCAACCGCCTCGTCTTGCCGCGCCCTTACTCAAACATCAGGCGTGGAGTAGACTGGTTGCGCTGGTTTGCCCCCCGCTATTCGAGCAGGCAAACCGATATCCCACAAATTCGAAGGAGCCACGATGGAACACACGATAGGACGCCGTCAGTTCTTGAAGACCGCTGGAGTTGGCGCGCTGGCAGGCGCGGGACTGGGCATGGGTGCGCCGCTCGGTCATGCGGCATCCGCCAACGTGAACACGGAAACGTCCAAAACGCCGCGGCTCCTCGTTGGCTGCTGCGCCTATTCTTACCGCGAGGCGCTCACTCACGGAAAGATGACGCTCGAAGACTTTATTCTGAAGGCCGTGGAGCTGAAGCTCGACGCAGTGGATATGACCGTGTATTACCTCAAGTCCACCGACCCCGGATACCTCGAGAGCCTTCGCTATCTGGCTTATAAAAACGCGGTAACATTCTCAGGCGCGGCCTGCGGCTCAAGCATGGTGCAGGCAGACGCGGCCAAGCGCGAAGAAGTTCTGAAACAGATCAAGAACTGGATCGATGTGACAGACCGCTTAGGAGCTTCGCATTTGAGAGTTTTCGCCGGTAAGCTGCCGGACGGTGTCACCATGCAGCAAGCGACTAACTGGGTAGTCGACGGGATGAAGGCGGCGTGTGATTACGCAGCGCCGAAGGGCATCATGCTGGGACTGGAAGACCACTCAGGCGTTTCGCAAAGCGCCGATGTCTGCTTGGAGATTATGCACCGTGTGAAATCACCCTATGCCGGCATCAATCTCGATATAACTCATTTCACCCCCTCGGCGACCCAGGATCAGTACGCGCAAATCGCCGCCTGCATTCCCTACGCCACCGTCTCGCATATCCGGGAATCGTTTGACGATAACACTGCCATAGACATGGACCGGGTCTGGAAGATGTATGCGGCTGCCGGTCACAAGGGATATATGGCTCTGGAGTACGAAGGTGACACGCGTGGTGGCGAGACAGCCGAGGTCGGCATTCCTAAGACACTGGCACACATTCGCGAGCTTTGCACCAAGTACTCAAGCGTTTGAATGGAATAGTTCGAACAGACTTTGTCTCGATTGTTGGCATTCAGGTCCGGTGAGCCATGCGAACGCTGGGTTGCATTCGGTTGACTTACCTTGCCGTAGATCCAATAATTGATATAGATGGATATCTACGAAGAGATCGTGAAGTTACAGCGTGCGGGCCACAAGGGAGCAGTGGCCACGATCGTCAACGTGCGCGGTTCGATTCCATCTTTCAAGAGCGCCAAGATGCTGGTGCGCGACGATGGCACAATCGCCGGCACGATCGGCGGAGGCTGTGTTGAAGCCGAGGTTTGGCAGGCCGCGCGCGAAGTAATGGCCAGCGAAAAGCCGCGTACGCTCACATTCGATCTGAACCAGGACCCGAAGTACGACACCGGCCTGGTTTGCGGAGGTACATTGGATATCTTTATTGAGCCGGTCTTGCCGCCGCCAGTGCTCTACATCTTCGGCGCGGGTCATGTGGGATACGAACTCTACAAGGCAGCAGGGCGCGCGGGGTTCGACGTGATCGTGACGGACGATCGCGATGCTTATGCGAACCGCGAGCGATTTCCTGAAGCCAGAGAAGTGATCGCCGAAGACTTCGACAAGGCTTTGTCCGTCATATCTCCCAATGAGTCCTCTTACATCGTGATTGTTACGCGCGGACACCGTGATGACATGCGCGTTCTGCGATGGGCGGTGCAAACGCAAGCGAAGTATATCGGGATGGTCGGCTCCAGGAGAAAGGCCATCACTGTATTTCGCGAGCTGACCAAAGAGGGATTGAAGCCGGAGTTGTTTGAACGCGTGCACTCTCCGGTGGGCCTGGATATTGGCGCAATTTCTCCCGAAGAAATCGCCGTCGCTATCCTGGCAGAGCTGATCGGCGTCCGCCGCAATGTGGAGCGCCCACTTCCGCACATGAGCTGGTTCCACAAGTACAAGGCGGGCGGGATGGATGCCATAGCTGGCGATACCGCAATAGAAGCCAAGGACTCTTGCAGCGGTGCTGAAAAGCTAAGCTAAGTTCCTCCTCCATTCTGCTATTGTTTCCCCATGGACAGGCTCTACAGAATGTGCGGCGTAATTCTCTCGGCGGGCACATCCACCCGCATGGGCAGAGACAAAGCGCTGCTTCCGTGGCCGCCTGCCGCATCCGGCTCAAATTGCTCTAATGGCGAAACACTGCTCTCCGCGGCGATCCTTGCGCTGAAGCCGTTTACTGAAGCCATCGTCGTCGTCGCCGGAAGAAACGCAGACAAGATCGCTCCTGTGGTTGCCGCGAACGGCGCATCGATGGTGCGAAACCCTGACCCAGACCGGGGACAATTCAGTTCGCTGCAGGTAGGCTTGCACGAAGTGCTGGCGCGCGGCTGCGATGCGGCGATGATCACCCTGGTGGACTGCCCTCCGCTGTGCGCGGCCAGCATGGAAAAGCTGAGCACTTCGTTCGATCGGGCGCTCGCACTTGGGAAATGGGGCGTGGCCCCGGAGAGTAACGGCAGACGTGGGCACCCGCTACTGGCGAGCCGCGCGTTGATCGATGCGTTTCTGGCGGCCCCCGTCACCAGCAATGCAAGAGAGATCAAGCGCGCACATGCGCAACTGATCGAGGCCGTGCCTGTCCCGGATTCCTTTGTGTGCGTGGATGTGAATACGCCGGAAGAGTATGCTGCGCTTTTAGCTGCCGGCTCGAAGCCACACTAGAGCGCTTTCGGCGGGGTGTTTCCAGTTGCGATGGATGTCAGTGGTCTCCCACCCATTCCGCAAAGGGCGCGGAATGGATGGGGCACCCGAAGTTGTGTTAACACTCAACTCGAAAATGCTGTAGTGTAGGCCGCCGCAAATAGAGTCATTTTCAAACGGCTCCAAGTTCACATCGAATTGCCTGAAACCTTCCCTCAGAGGCTAAAGCCCCGCCCATTCCAGCCCATTTGCGGCACGACTGAAGTCGTGCCCTTTCAAAACATAAACGACCATCTGTGTCGCGGACACCACTAGATTTTGGCTGTAAGTTGGCTCAGTGCGGCTGCGAGGGCGTCCATCGCCAGGTGGCTTGCGTGTGCGGAAGCGGGAGGCAAACCGCCTACGGCCCGGACCAGCGATTCCTTTTCCAGTTCCCTTGCCTGCTCGATCGTCTTGCCCTGAACGAGCTCAGTGAGCGCGGAGCCGCAGGCCATGGAGCAGACACACCCTTTGGCAAGGAAACGGATTTCTTCGATGCGATCGCCGGAGAGTTTGAGCGTCAGCTTCAGAACATCGCCACATGCTGGATTTTCAATCTGCACGGTTGCATCCGGATTGGCAACTGTTCCGGCATTACGCGGATGCTCGAAGTGATCGAGAACCTGGGGCGAGTACATCCGGAACACCTATGCGATAACTGCGAAACATCCGATCAATTGGACGCCATCGCCTTTGGCTGCGATTGCCGCAGTTCGAGAATCTCAGTGATCAGAAACAAATCCGTGAGCAGAGCGCGAAGGTGCAAGGATGCGTTCAGATTGTCGATTAACTGGGAGCTGATGGCGGGCTGGGCCAAAACCAGTTCGATGGCTACCAGTGAGCTCTGCGCATCCCGCGCCAGCACAGCGAAAAACGCCTGATATTTGTCTGCCGGCGTGAGTTGCTCCTGCTTTACTGCCGCCGAGCAGCTCGCATCAATACCGCGCAACGCTTCGGCAGCGCGAGTCAGGTGCTCGCGGAGCTGCTTGCCCGATGGGGCACCCTCATCGCTGGGAAGTCCCTGTGCAGCATAGGAAAGCGTGAATTCGTAGCACGCCTCAATTGTGTTGCAATGTTCCTGAATGTCAGTCTGCATCGCTTGGTGCATACCCTTTCTGAGGTGGCGATGACTCTTCGACCGCCCATCGCTTTGGATCGTGTTCTTCGAGATAGAAATCGCGGCTCATGTAACCGAAGATCATCGACTTGGTAATCGGAAGCTTCTCCGGTCGAATTCCGAAATACACATGAACCATAATCAATGCGATCAGACCGACACCCGCCAGGCCGTGTAGCACATACATCATGCCCCAGGTCATGTCGCCGAACAGATACGGATTGCGCGTAAAGATGCCGGCGGTGTTGACGCGCTTCATCATGAACACGCCAGTCACGATCACTGCCAATCCGGACAGCAAAATCACGGCGTGATATAACTTGTTCTCCAACGGATATTTTGCAAATCGATCGGGCGGCGGCGCTTCCTTGCCTATCGACCGCAGCAGCCTTCTTTTCGCGTCACGCAGATCAATCTTGTCAGGCCAGATGGACCAGAAGTCCAGGAAGAAAGAGGCGTGAATGATGTGGAAGATGATGGACGCGGTGAGCACCAGCCCAGCGATCCAGTGGTACGTCACCCAATCGAACTTGACGCCAACCTTGGGAAGGAACGCTGTAATCAGCAACGCGAACATCGAGATCGCCATGAGCCAGTGAAAGGCGCGCGCGACCAGGGAGTGCCTTGGAACTCGTTCGGGAACAGCGGCCAAGACTGCGGGTGAATCGTTTTTCGTAAACTTCTTGGGCGCGGCAAAGATGGCCACGTAGAGTGCGTGGACAATCATGAAGAGCAATCCCGCAATCACCGCAACCCATATCAGGTACCACGCTATATGGATGGGAACGGATCTTCCCCACGGACTGATTGCCCAGGTTATGAAGTCCATGTTGCCTCCTGCACGCCGCCAATGGCGCGCTTCACCAGGTTTCTCATCAACGGAATCTTGTACGCGTTGAACTGCAGTGGAACAGCGCCCTGGACAGCGAGGTTCCCGGCCATTGTGCCGGTTGTTGCGTCTGCCGGCTTGCCGCGAACGGCATCTTCCACTGCCCTCAAGCGCATCGGCTTGGGAGCCACGGCGCTAACGGCGATGCGGATGCGGTCGATATTGCCGCCCGACACCACCATCGCAGAAGCCACATTCATCAGAGCAAAGTCCCAAACGTTGCGGTCGCGCACTTTTTCGAAATAAAACTTCGCGCCCGAAAACGTGGAGGGAATCCGAATGGCGGTGAGAAGGTCTCCGGACTGAAGAATATTCAAGCGCGTGATATCGATCTCTGGTCCGAGGAAATAATCTTCCGCATCCACAGTGCGCTCGCCTTTGGGCGTCTGGATAACGAACTTCGCGTCGAGCGCAATGAGCGCGGGGGCAGCGTCGGAAGGATGGACAGCCACACAGCGATTGGCGCCGAAGATGGCATGCTCGCGATTGCGGCCTACCGGCGTGTCGGCATAGCAAATGTTGCCGCCCGCGCGATAGCAGGGCCAGCCGTCGCGGTAATACCAGCAGCGTGCGTCCTGCGACACGTTGCCGCCGAGGGTGCCCTGATTGCGGATTTGCGGCGAGGCAACCAACTCAACGGCCTGGGAGAGCAATCCGTATTGCGACTTGATCACCGGGTGATTCGCAATTTCAGTAAGCGTGGTCATGGCGCCAATCTCAACGCCGTCGCCATTGGTGCGAATTCCCTTAAGCTCGTCGATTCCGCTCAGGTCAACCAGCACCTTTGGCTTCTTGATGCGATCTTTGAGCCAGTCGAAGCTGTCGAGTCCTCCAGCCATGACCCAGGCTTCTTCCCCGTGTTGCTGCAACAGCTTTTGCGCGTCAGCAGCCGAGCTGGGCTGAAGCAGATCAAAAGCGGGCATCACGTCTCTTATAACTGCCATAGCTCTCTCCGTTCACATCGCAATCAGATGTGGGCCATTAAGGGATGTTGCATCGGATGTCCCGCTTCCAACGAAGTCAGGATAGTGTCGGAATTTACAGGTGCGCGCCGGAATATTTCGTCGCCCACCGCGTCTGCAAGAGCGTTGAGAATTGCGGCACAACCACCGCCGACGGGCGGCTCGCCAACGCCACGCGCGCCAACCGGTGTTTCAGGATCGGGAATGTCGAGCGCTTCCCACTGCATATCGTTAGGCACATCCAGGATAGTGGGGGGCCTGTTCTGGTAGAAGCGCTTTGCCACAGGGACGCCATAATGCGGGTCGTACACCCATTTCTGGCCGATGGCGTGGGCAATACCCAATGTCGATCGGCCGAGGATTTGACCACCGAGCGCAGCCGGATGCATCACCGTGCCAACATCCGCATAGGCGAGGAAATCGAGAATGTAGTACTTCCCGGTTTCGATATCCACTTCAACCTCGGCGAAGCTCGCGACATAGGAATACGTCTGGCCGTCGCGAGGGTATTTGTCTTTGGCCGACACAACCAGTCCCTGTCCCGCCAAGGCCGCCACTGAGGCTTTGGTCTGCTTGTTGACGTCGGGGGTTACGTCGTGACCATCGTAGATACCACCCAGTTGAATGGCGCGCTGGGCAGCTTGCGCGAAGCTCAAGCCGGCGCCACCACCTTTACGGAAGACTCGCTGGTTGGCAACTTCGTAGTCTTCCGGTTTGCCACCCAGAGACTTGGCGGCGATCTCCTGGAGTTTCAACTTGCATTCCGTAGCGACAGCATGCGACGCTCGCGACATTGCGTGGGTAGTCTGACTGCCGCCGGAGGCACAGGTATAAGGAAAGTTCTTCGAGGTATCGCCCCATACGACGTCGCAAACTTCCCAGGGCACACCAAGAACCTCAGCACCAGCGCGATGGACATCGATCACCGATTCCGTTCCCAGATTGCCGATGCCCGATTGAAATTGGACCCGGCCCTGCGGCGTAATGACCAGGAGTCCGTCGAACCCGACGGTGCCCCCGACGAAGCAGCTCAGCGACACGCCGACGCCGCGCGCCAAGGTACCACTGCGTTTGGGCTGGCGCGCTGCTTTTTCCTGCCACTTGAACTGCTCCGCGCCGCGGTCCAGCGCTTCTTTGAGGAAACAACTGGTCGTGTGGCCTCGCACGCCTTTGACGGCTGCTCCGAATTCCGCCTTGCCCTCGGGACAATTGACGCGTCGCAAAGCCACCTGGTCAACGCCGAGTCTGCGCGCAGCCTTCGCAAGGATGGGTTCGATGATGGTGACTCCCTGCATTCCGCCAGGCGCGCTCTGTGCGCTGCGCGGAGGCGTATTGGTCATCACCGAGATTGCGCGCTGCCGCATGGCAGGCGGCTGGTACAGAAGCGAGACGATGCGGGCCGCTGAAGCACCATCGGCCTGCGCGTCGTAGGCGCCGCTATTGCAGACCGTGAACATGTCAATGGCAGTGATTCGGCCATCCTTGGCAAAGCCGATCTTCATTCGACCTTCAACGCTCGGGCGCGCGCGGCCGATGTAGTGCTCTTCCTCGCGGCTGATGCGCATCATCACCGGAGCGTTGAGCTTTTTGGACAGGAGCGCCGGAATGATCATGGTGATGCCGCCGGTGATCTTGCTGCCAAATCCGCCGCCGGTGTACTCGCTGATGAATACGACCTTGTCTACATCGATGTTCATCCATTTCGCAATCGCGGGCTTGGTCTGGAAAGTGCTTTGCGTTCCTGAATGAAGGAAGAGCTTGCCGTTCTGCCAGTAGGCCATGGCGGTGCGGGGCTCGAGGCACTGATGGCTCACATCGGGTGTAATAAAGGTCTCGTCCAAAATGAGCGCGGCGTTCTTGAAGCCCGCGTCGATGTCGCCAAAGGACCACTCGTCAGGCGCATGGCCCATGGGTAGATTGCCCTTGTCGTAGTCGGCGAAGTCCTGCTCCGTCCACTTGACCTTGGTAAGCTGCGGGATGGGCGGATTCGGCGGCTCCGGGCGAACCCACACATTGCCGTCTTCGCGGGCGTTCGGGCCGCCGGGGCGCAGGCTTTCAAGAGGATCAATGACAAATGGCAGATGCTCGAAATCGATCCGGATTTTTTCAATCGCCTCGGCACAGGTGAGTTCATCGACAGCGGCGACGGCAAGGATCGGATCGCCCTGGTAGAGGGGTTCGTTGGTGAGCGCGCGCTCGCCCCACTTGCTGGCCTTAATCACCGTGCCGTTATCGTTCATGCTATCTGCCTGGGCTGGAATGTCATCAGCAGTGAGGATGGCCTTTACACCGGGGATCGCCAACGCATCATCCAGGTGGACGCGCTTGATGCGGGCGTGCGGCACCGGACTCAGCACCAGCCTGCAAAAAAGCATGCCTTCAGCGCGGAAGTCCTCAGCATATTTTGCCTTGCCGGTGACTTTGGCGAGCATATCGTTGGTGGGATAGTTTTTGCCAATGAGCTTGTAACCGGCGCCATACACACGCTCGGATGGCTTCGGCTTGGTTGGTTCTTTCTGACCGTTTTCAAGCATGCTCAAGCCCTCCTCATATACTCTGCGCCGCGCATCATGGCGTCGAGGATCTTGTTGTAGTCCTGGCAACGGCACAGGTTTCCAGAAATACCGTGTGCGAGTTCGGTACGCGTGGGATTGGGATTTGCCTTCAGGAAGCCGACCGCCGACATGATGAAGCCGGACATGCAGAAGGCGCATTGGAAGCCTTGTTCGTCAACCACTGCCTGCTGAATGGGGTGGAGCTTGCCATCCGCGCTCGCCAGTCCTTCAACGGTGGTAACCTTGCGGCCCCGCACAGTGTGCGTAAGCGTGGAGCAGCTGTAGTGCGGCACATCGTCAATCAAAACGGTGCAGGCTCCACATTCGGCCCGGTCGCAACCCAGCTTGGTTCCTGTAAGGCCGAGCTTGTAACGCAACGTCCATGCCAGGGTCTCCTGCTTCATCACATCCACGCGCCGCTGCATACCATTTACGTTGATGGTAATGAGCCGCTCGCCGGCGGAAGACATCTGGCCGTGAACTGCGGAGGAGATGAACTTGTAGTTTGCCGCGGCAACGACGCCACCACTGGCGATGACTCCCAGGATGAATCTGCGTCTGGTGACCGTCTTGGGCGTGCTGTCGGTCGTCTTCAGCTCTGGAATCTCTGACATAGCCGATTCTCCCGTTTCGATTTTTTCTTGATGGGATTGCAATTCAGCATCCGAGGATTGCAATGCTGCGCCTATCTTAGCTCCGGGCTCCCGCTTTTGTGAAGCCCGCAACACATGAATTGTATGATGG
This sequence comes from Occallatibacter sp., assembly GCA_035648535.1. GTDB lineage: Bacteria > Acidobacteriota > Terriglobia > Terriglobales > Acidobacteriaceae > Telmatobacter. The sequence continues at coordinate 11,848 of DASRLI010000194.1, forward strand.
CCTGACAACTCCATTGAAACTGCTCGGTTTTACCCGCTACTCCTCCCAAATCCCGGTACAAGTGGGCCGCGCCCTGCGAGCTACACCTCGCTCATTTCCATACCTTTGGCCTCACGGCCGAGCATCGCAAAGCCAGCCAGCAATAAAGCCACCACAATCACCGTAATGGCAAGCACGGCTGGGTAATTACCCCAGCGCTCCGCCGCCAGCGCCTGGCCCTTCCCGTTCCACGATGTAACCAGCCCACCTAACTGGTAGGCAAGCCCCGGCGCCGTCGCTCGCACCGGAGCCGGCGAAAGCTCGGTGAGATAAGCCGGAACCACGCCCCAGGCACCCTGAACCATGAACTGCATCAGCACCGCGCCGACGCCTAGTGTGATGGCTGAGTGTCCGTAGGCATAAAGCGGAATCACCGGAATCGCCAGCAGCGCCGCGGTCACAATGGCGCGCTTGCGGCCCCATTTCTCAGAGAGCGCTCCAAACACAAAGCCGCCGGCAATGGATCCAAAACCGTAGAGCACGCCGATGATCCCGATCGTCTCCGGCGATAGCCCGGCGTGCACGGCAAGGAAGGTCGGATATACGTCCTGAGTTCCGTGCGAAAAACTCATGAATGCTGTCATGAGCAGGATGAGGAAGAGAAATGTGGGCAAAAATGCCATCAGATTAGGGGGCACGATAGGCGCGGCTGATCCTGCAGCGGCGCGTGCCATGCGCTTTTTTGCGCCGGCAAGCCACACCGGCGACTCAGCAACTCGCGCCTGCACATAGAAGACCATCAAGGCCGGCAACGAGCCGACGATGAACAGCCCCCGCCAGCCGATGCGCTGGAAGAGGAGCGCGAAGGCTGCTGAAGCCAGAATTGACCCCAGCGCGTAGCCCTCCTGCAGCAGGCCGGAGAAGGTGCCGCGGCCTTCCTTGGGCAATGTCTCAAACACCAGCGCCGCGCCCACGCCCCACTCGCCGCCCATGGCAATTCCGAACAAAGCCCGCAGCACAAGCAACGCGCTTAGTGATGGCGCAAAGGCACAAGCAAGTTCAATCACCGAGAAGCTGAGGATGTTGAACATCAGCACCGGCTGGCGCCCATAACGATCGGCCAGCATTCCAAACACAAGCGCGCCCACAGGGCGAAAGGCCTGGGTCATGAAGACCGCGCCCAGCACCGCCGATGGCTGAGTGTGAAACTCCCCTGCAATCGCCTTCACGCAGAAAATGAGCAAAAAGAAGTCGAGACTGTCGAGCGTCCAGCCTAGAAAAGCGGCAAGAAATGCGTGGCGTTGCTGACTACTCAGCTGGCGGAAGGGTGCAAGTACAGACATAGGCGCGAGAATATCAGACCGGAACCCTGGCCTGCCCGGCCGCGAAAGTGAGCAAACCTGAATTGGGTGCGTAAGGTCGCGGACAATCCCCCTTTGAATCGCAGTGCGGCGCAGGAGCTAGAAATAAAGATGAATATTTGTTGCAACAAATACTTTGCCTGCTGCGTCTAATTTGTATGAGATGAACTCCAGCCGGGTGGACCAGCTTTCCCCTCGCGCCCGTGCATATTTCCCAACGAGAGTTTCTTGCTCTATCTCATCTAAAACCGGCCCCAGGGCCCAATACCGAGAGGATCATATCAATGAAGCGCATCGCAATTGTGACTGGCATTCTGGCACTGGCGGCTCCCCTCGTCATGGCACAAACCTCCACCTGGGTCTCCGATCCGGCCCACAGCGAAGTGGATTTCACCATTACCCACCTCAGCATCTCCAACGTGCATGGGCGGTTCGGCAAGGTAGCCGCAACTCTGGCGTACAACCAGACTGATGTAACCAAGTCCACGGTGACCGCCACAATCGACGTTCCCACGATTGACACCAGCGAAGATGCCCGAAACAATCACCTGAAGACTCCGGATTTCTTCGACATCGCTACATACCCGAATGCAACATTTACGAGCACCAGCGTGGCGAAGAGCGGCAACGGACTCGTTGTGAACGGCAACCTTACTCTTCACGGCGTAACCAAGCCCGTGGTGCTGAATGTTGACGGCCCCACAGGACCGGTTCAGGGCATGGACAAGAAGCAGCACTCCGGATTCTCGGCCACCACCACCATCAGCCGTTCAGCCTTCGGAATTGGAACCAAGTTTCCGGCATCGATGGTCGGCGACGACGTCAAGCTGAGCATCGATCTGGACCTCGCCAAGCAGTAACCAGGAGCACCCGGCAGGGTTAGAACCAAAATGGATGGGAGAGAGAAGATGGCAGGCCTCAAACTCGAAATCGTGCAGGAACGCCCCTTCTCCAGCGCAGAAGAGGAAGCACTGCTGAACCTGATGCGTACCTCCGACGTTTTACACCGCGCCTTCCATCGCAAGACTCGCGACTGGGGCGTGACCTCAACGCAATACAATGTGCTGCGAATCTTGCGCGGCGCACAGCCGCGCGGGCTTACCTGCGCGGCCATTGGCAGCCGCATGATCACTGCCGAGCCGGACATTACGCGGCTCCTGTCCAGGCTCAAGGCACTCAAACTCATCCGCCAACAACGCGACCGGCACGATCGCCGCGTTGTTTGGACTCAGATATCTGAACCTGGATTGGAACTGCTGAAGGCAATGGATCCCGTCATTGAGCGGGTTCCACGGGAACTGCTGGGTCATATGAGCAAGGCCGAACTGACTGAACTGATCAAACTGGTAGAGTTGGCCCGCAAAAACAGCGAGGCTTTTCTGGCACCTGGCGCCAAAAGCGAAAACCGCGACTGACAATGAAGGAATGCGGTGGGAATGAAATCGGCCGAGGAAGTGGCGGTCGTGGGTATCGCTAGGTAACTACAACCTTTTTCGCGAGAATCTCTTCGTCCACGTCCGCCTGAATAATCTTGTTATGCAGGCAATAGAGAGCCAGCTCGAGGCGGTCTGAAACGCCCAGCTTATCGTAAATCTTGCGCAGATAATTCTTGATTACCTGCTCGGTGGTACCCAGTTGAAAAGCAATTTCCTTGTTGCGCTTGCCCTGGGTAATGCAGGTAATAATCGCCATTTCCTTGGGCGAAAGACGAGGCTGATTGCGCGGGCTCACCAAAGCGGCTGCCTGCGACCGGTAGGCCTCAATCACCCAATTGACAGATTGGTTGTCGATCCAGGTTTCTCCAGCGGCGATTCTGCGTACGCATCTCACCAGCAGGTCAGGCGAGATGGAACGGGAGATGATGCCGCGCACACCGCGGCGATAAAGCTCAACGGTATGATTTTCATCTGCCGCAACAGCCTGCACAATCAACTTCACATCGGGAGCAAGCCGCAACAGATCAGGAATCACATTGGCCGTGCCGGCCAACAGACTCCCTTCCAGCAGAACAATGTCGGTGGGATAGCGCTCGATTGCGGCTCGCAGATTCTCGAGAGAGTCCGCCTGGGCGACGACGCGCAGGTCGTCTTCCAATGCAAAGACCTTCCGGATTCCTACGCGATAGATTGCCTGTGAATCCGCAAGAATGATGCGGATCGCGCCGGGCTTGACCGTTTTGTCGACAATCTCGCTATCCGGGGAATCGTCCAGGAATTCCATAGTAGTCCGCCGCCAAATTCTTTCGTAATCTCATTGCTCGGCGAATTGGTACTCATCGATCGTCGAGGCAGCGAGGTACTGATGTTGGCTTAGAGAGCAGCGTACCACACGTCCCGCACAATGAACCAGTACATCGTGGGGTGTACCCAGCACATTGCCTGGCATACGCATCGAAAAACGGATATCGAGCCCCACCTTCAACTCCCGATCAAGCGCAAACAAAACCCCACTCGATGAGACATTCCGCGTCAAGGCAGTAAGTTCGGACTTCCCGCTGGTCAAGACCACGGGAAGCGCAAGGGGAAACCGCACCGAACAGCGCACTTCTTGGCGTATGCCCGATGGCCCTGGAATAGCAGACTGGACATTTAAGTCCGACTTCGTTGGTTTCATCGTTGGCACCCGGACCACACCGGTCACAACTGCCACAATAGCGAACTTTAGCTGTAATACCCACAGCACGAAAGTTTCAAGCTAGGTAACTTACTGCTAAACAGCCCTATCTTGGTGGCCCTTTAAGAAGCCTCTAACGCTCCCCGCGGGAAGACGAACTCTTCTTATATCTTATTTATAATAAATTACTTACACAAACAGCTAGCCGGCACACAGCGAGGCTCAAAAGACCATTTCAGGCTCACAAAACGGCTGTTGACACTTTGGGTTCCGACGCTTAATGAATCATTGGATATCGAAGTTCATCGGCGGACATAAAACGCCGCTGAGGCTCCCACCCACTGCTGATCCCTGTTGTGGTCCACTCCCATCATCTTTCCCCTGCCCAGACGAACGAGCGTCAAGACCGGCGTAAGGCTGCCGCCATCCGGCCATAGATACAGGATGCAGATCTCAGCCTGTGAGGCCGTACGGCGTCTCGATCGTGGGCACAAACCGCATGCGCTGCTGGAGCAGAAAGTTGGCGCGCTGCGCGACTGGAATCTCTTCCAACTGCGCCTGGCTCGGCTCGAATTGAATCCCCTTGCCTGCAAAGGAGAACAGCGGCTTGAGCAAAAGTTCTCGATAGACCGCCTCCGGCCCAATTCCACCGGGAAGAGGAACGCCCGCGGCTGCAAGTTGTTCCCGTCCCGGCCCCTCGAGAAAATCGCGCAGGAATACTGCCGGAGGCACCGCCGCATAATGCTGCGGAGACTGCGAGAGCCACGGAATGGAAAACTTGCTGATGAGGAAATACCAGTTGGGATGGCCGGCCCATTCCACATCCCACGCGTGTGTCAGTTGAAACGGCAACCGGACTTTGCGCGCAATAAGCTCATCTGCGATGGCACGGTTGTAGATGCGCCGGATCGGAACAAGGCGCCCGCGAGCGTTGCGGTAATGCAGCTTGTCTCCAATTGCTTGCAGGTTGCGAATATCCACCACCGCGATGCCCAGCCGGGCAGAAGTCACCTCAAAGTCGGGCTGGTCTTCTGGTGCAGCGGATCCAGCTCCGTGAGCACCACATTTTCCGGGTCGTGGCCGGCGATGATCGTTCTGGCTAAAAGCGCCCAATATTCCTCCTCCTCCATGCTGCCGAGAAAGACCCTCAGATCCTTGTCTAATCCAAAGACGTCGCGGTGACCGGAGCAGAGAACTGACTGGTATCCATATATAGGGGGAAATGCCTGGCCCTCCACCAGCCTTGGAACCAGATCGCCCGCCGTGTCGCGGACCAGCGCAAAGTCCGCCGTAGGAAAGTTTGGATGGGACGTTTCCCCGGTCACCAGGTAGCCCGCGGGAATAGCCCGCCGCGCCGCAGCACGGCAGTCGGGATTGCCAATAAGAGCGGCAGTGAGTTCCGTACCTGCTGCCGCCATCTCCTCGAGTTGCTCAACCCGCATGAATATTGGCGTTTCAGCGACAAGAAAGTCGACCTTTGCGCCACTGCGCTGCTCCAGTAGCGCTAGAAGCGCCGCTTATTTCTCCGGCATAAAGCGCTGGTTAAATTGGGCGCGGAGCTCGGGAATCAAGGTGACGTCCTCTCCAAGAGGTTAAACGCACCGCTCTGAAAAGCCTTGCAAGATGTGCGTGCGATCTCTTGTGAGCAGACAAACTGACCATTTCAAGGTCAAAGCCGCATCGTTCCTGTCTTTTGGAGGACACGGGAATCATACAGCTAATGGAGAACATAAGACGAAAAAGCACTTTCTTGGCGAATACAAAGCGAAAATATGGCTCCTGGAAGCTATAAACGAGTCTCCAACTGCAAAGAAAGTTGCCTCTCTCCAAAAAAAAACTTGCAATGTTACTTTTGTTGTAGCGCACATGACCCTTTTGGGTTACTCTTTCCTTGCATAGTTTTCTCTTTATAGCAAGGAGCGCAAGTCCATGACTTCCAGTTCGTTGAAGATTCGCAGCTTGATTTTGGGTGCCGCGTTGGCTGCTGTTGCCACTTATTCAGTTGCCAGCCCACTGTCGATTCCGCCGATGCCGCCGGCCAATCCAAGCGTGACTGCGTTCGCCAGCCCACTGTCGATTCCGCCGATGCCGCCGGCCAATCCAAGCGTGACTGCGTTCGCCAGCCCGCTGTCGATTCCGCCGATGCCGCCGGCCAATCCAAGCGTGACTGCGTTTGCCAGCCCGCTGTCGATTCCGCCGATGCCGCCGGCCAATCCAAGCGTGACTGTTTAAATACCCTGAGTCTGGTTTCATTCTTTCCAGCCCTGAATACCGTCCGACATCCTGCTAGACTCTGGAGGTCATGTGAATGGCTGCCTTGAATTAGGGGGAGGCCGGCTTGGGTTGGGAAATCGTTGTATTAGTTTGCGGAATGGCGGCTGAGGTCGCGCTGATCCTGCTAATGATCAGGGGGCGTGTATTTCGTATTTTCCCAGCCTTTTTTATTTATCTCTGTTGGAGCTTACTCAGCGATACACTGTTCTATTACGTTGGAGTCAGGTACCCTCCGGCAACATTTTTCCGAATTAGTCTGATTCAGCTAGCCGTGGACTCCGCAATGATCTTCGCTCTGCTTGTGGAGATTGCCTGGAGTGTGCTCCGTCCTATTCGCAGCTCCCTTCCAAAGTACTCGTGGATCGGGATTGCAGCCCTGATCGCGATCGGCGGGCTAATTCTCTGGCCCATTGCCGGCTTGGCTGCACCCAGTAACCTGGCCCCAGATGGAATGAACTTCTTCAGGTTGCAGCAAACCCCTGCAATTCTTCGCGCTATCTTCTTCCTCGCCCTAGCCGGTTTCAGCCAGGTGCTCTCCATTGGCTGGCGGGACCGAGAACTCCAGATCGCAACCGGGCTCGGCTTTTATTCCATCGTCTCATTGGCCGTCACTATCCTGCACACTCACCAGTTGACTGGGACACAACCATATCATTGGCTGGATGTGCTGGCCGGAGTCAGCTATCTTGCGGCCCTGGGTTATTGGGTCTACGCATTCGCCACCCAGCCGGCGGAACGGCGAGAGTTCACCCCGCAGATGCGAAGTATGCTGCTGGCCGTGGCCGGAGCCGCCCGCACTACCCGTGTTGCCCTGAAAGATTCCGAATCCGACAATACCCGGAAAGGAAGGGAGCGGTAACGCATCGTCTCTGCCTGCACCGCCAAGGCCCATGACAAATCGATTGGAAGACAGGTTGTGACGCTGGACAGCATCGACCTTACGCTGTGGCTGGCCAGCATCGTCATGGAGTCAGTGCTGATTGCAATGGTTGTTTGGAAACGCGTCTATCGGAAGTTGCCGATCTTTTTTTGCTTCCTGATCTGGTGCCTTGCGAGCGATGCCGGCATGGCGGTTGCTCACCTGTTCCCAAGCGCCTACCTGCCGGCTACGCTTGCCAACATAACTGTTGATGCGTTGTTCCAGTTGGCAATACTGGCCGAGTTGGGAAGGGCTGTTGTGCGCTACAACCGCGTTGCGCCGCCGAGCAGGCTGGTCATTGTTTTGCTTACGGCACTGGCCTGCGTTCTGGCTGGGTCACTGAACAAATGGACCATCCCTACTCAACTCCCGATCATTGAAATGCTCTACGTGGTATTAATGCAACTCTTCGCAATTTTGCGGGTGGTGTTTCTTCTTACGCTTGTCTGGTGGAGCAGCCTGCAAGGGCTCAGATGGCCCACGCGCGAACTCCGGATCGTCACCGGGTTGGGCTTTTACATCGTGGCTACGCTCTGCGTCGCCATTCTCCACTCCCACAATATGACCGGAATGCAGTACCATTGGCTGGATCAGCTGCTGGTTGGGGGTTACTTATGGACACTTTCATATTGGATGCTTGCATCTACAACTAAAGTGGCAGAACCCCAATAATCCACAACCGCTCGAATAAGATTTCTGGTACTAGTAGTAAGTACGCGAAAGTCCTGCCGGGACGTGTGTGACCGATTTGAGGTTGCCCGGATCACGGTTTGAGGAGCAAGAATGACTTTGCCATTGGTTCAAATTGCGGCAATTGTGGCCATCACGCTCTATCTCATCCGTTGGCGGATGGGGGTGCGGCGCCGCAATTCGCAAACGTGGGAATCCCTGCTGGCCCGGCTTCGACCGGACTGGAGCGCGCGTGAACTCAGCGATCATTTCCTCTGGAAAGAAGGACTCAGTGCAACTCCTGAGGATGCCTGGAAGCGCATGGACGGGCCGAAAGGCCTCTGGGTGATTTACCAGAACGCGCGAGTGATGTTGGAAATGGCGGACTTCGCAGCCAGAAATTGCGAAGGCGTGGACCGGTTGCTTGTAGAAACCCTGCACAGTGACGCCATGCAGATTCGAGTTTGCGTCCTGACGGCACTTGTCCAATATGCTTTTTCCCAGGCCAGCGAAGGCGTAAGAGTTAATGCCTTCCGCGCCGCATCAATGTATACAGGCATGGCCGCAAGGATGACTCAGTTGCTGCAGGAGCATGCAGCTGTCCTCGTTCCGGACTTCGTGGCAGCAATGTAAATCAGCTTCTTGCTTCGAACGCAAAAATCCCGGCCATGGCCGGGATTTTTGTTTGCATTCATGCGCCTGCGAGTTTCAAACCGGGTTGGAAGTCAGAAACGAATTGATGCGCTCATACTCTTCCTCGCTGAGCCTGAAGTTGAGGGCTGGGGACACCTCTTCTACCTGCTTGGCGCTTCGTCCACCCACGATTGCAGCGGTGATGCCGGGGTTGTGCAGCGTCCAGGCAACGGCCACCACGCCGGGGCTAACACTGTGTCCGTTGCCAATCTCACGCAATTCGTCCACGAGCCTGAGATTGCGGCTGAGTCGCGGTTCCTTGAATTCGATACTCTTCTGCCGCCAATCGTCGGCGGGCATTGAGGCGATGCGCTCGGCTGTCATCTTCCCAGTCAGCAGGCCGGAAACCATGGGCGAATAGCTGATGACGCCGATGCCGTTGTCCCGGACAAAAGGAAGAATCTCCGCTTCAATGCCGGGGCGCAGCATGGAATAGGGAGGCTGCAGGCTGGTAATAGGCGCGATCTCCCGGATGCGCTTCATCTGCTCGACAGTAAAGTTGGAAACGCCAATCCACCGGACCTTGCCCTGCTTGCGGAAGCGGGCCAGGGTTTCCCACGCCTCTTCAATCTCGGACTCGGGATCGGGCCAATGAATCTGGTAGAGATCGATGGTTTCCACGCCCAGCCGGCGCAGCGAGTTTTCCAACTCCTCGGTCACCGAAGCGGCCTTGAGCGAGCGGTAGGGGTTGCGGTTCGCGTCCCAGCGAATGCCGCACTTAGTAAACACATAAGGCTTGCTGGATGCGGACTTCAAGGCGCGCGCGACTACTTCTTCAGAGTGGCCAAGGCCGTAAATAGCAGCCGTATCGATCCAGTTGACTCCCAGTTCCAGTGCGCGATGGATGGCGGCGATGGACTCGTTGTCGTCCTGGGGCCCCCAGGCATAGGTCCAGTCGCCTCCGCCAATGGCCCAGGCGCCGAAACCAATGGCGGAGAGGTGAAGGTCGGAGTTGCCGAGTGTGCGAAGAGAGCGCGAATCGAGCGATGTCATAACTTTAAAATAGATGATTTCGAAGACTTGCAGGTTGCGGGAAGAAATAAATTAAACAGCCCTCCCGGCGCCCATGTCAGCGCACGGTTGCCGAAATTTCACTCGTCGATCCACCCGCGCCCATCAGAACCAGCGAGCGCTGAGCAAAGGGCGAGTAGACCAGAAGCGTGGTGCATGCCAGCGCCAGTCCGAAATTGATGTGGTGCAGCAACAGAAAAGGCGCAAGCGACCACAGTTCATCGAGGGCCAGCAGAAACGGCCAGATCCTGAGAAATTTTTCCCGTGCGCCGGGCGCACGAAACAGCACAGCCGAGAGCAGGAAGGCGCGGACAGGAATCAGAATCGCGGCCGTCACGATCAGAACGGTAAATGCCTGAGTTGCCCTCGGCAGCGCTGAGAAGAGGTCTTCGATCTCCGCCAAATTTGCAAGTGCCCCAACATAGAAGCCCACGTACATCAACTGCATCAGCACAAAGAGCGTTTGCACCAACGGAAATGAGGCCTTCGGAAGCTCCTCCGGAGAGGCCAGTATCCGGCCAAAGACTCTGCCTTCAAGTTCTGCCGTAGCTCCCGGCTGCTCTGCCACTACCTGGCCCTGCGCCGGCGCCGAAGGGAGCTCGGAAGCCGCGGATGACGAACTCCCATCCTGCGCGATCCGTTCGACGGGAGCAACGAACCTGTATCCGCGGCGTGCCAGCGTCTGAACAAACCTCGAATTGCCGGCCGTATCGCCGAGGGCTTCACGTATCCGGTTTACCGCCGAGTTCACGCCATGCTCGTAATCAACGAATGTCCCGTCGGGCCACAACTCCTGAGCGATTTCTTCGCGCGTTAGCAGTTGGCCCGCCCTGCCAAGAAGCATAAGGAGCACCTGGAACGGCTGCGCGTTCAATTTGATAAGGATTCCCTGCCTGCGAAGCTCTCCCGTGGCAGAGTCTGCTTCAAATGCTCCGAAGCGGTAGCGCCGGGCTGGCTGTGACTCTGTCATGTCTTTCGGTCCAGTGTATCCGATCGTGAATTCAATCCAAAGTTTTCCGGCAATGTACAACTTCTCAAAAGTCTAAATGCTGCAATCACTTGCGAAGTGAGAAACAATCACCAACACGTGAGCTTCATTGCATTGCCTCCGAGGCCGCCTCGGAGTAACGTCCAGGTCATGATGCAACGCGATAGATCAGATACGCGAAAACTCAGCGTTGGCTGCGTTGGCACCGCCAGGTCCATCATCCGACGGCTACAGATTTTATCGGCCTTCGTGCCCTTAATGGCCGCTCCTTGCTTCGTTGCGGCAGAAGCCCCGCCTTCAGCTCTGTTGGCTTTCAACTCCTATATCGGTGGGGTGGAGTCGCGCCTCGCGCAGCAGCATCGGGCACAAACAGGTTTCCTTGCTCGCGTGACCTCGAGTTCGCAAAATGACGACCGCCTGCGCCACGGCGAGTTGATCATCGAGCAGGTCGCGTCGCCCGCAAGTTCAAATCTACCCGGAGCCATGTTGCACGACTGGCGCGGAACTGCGTTTGCCGCCGGAGCCAAAGCAGCGGATTTCGAGCGACTGATGAAGGATTTCAATGCATATCCTCAGCGATTTTCCCCGCAGGTACTCCAGGCGAAGACCCTCTCGCAACAGGGTGATCATTTCGTGGCGACAATGCGAGTGCGGCAGCACCACATAATCACGGTGGTGCTGGATACGACCTACGACATCAACTTTGGGCGGCTGGATCCTCGGCACGGATACAGCATCACGCGAAGCACACAGATTTCCGAAATCGACTCGCCCGGCACTCGCGGCGAGCGCACACTGAAACCCACCGAAGATCACGGTTTTCTTTGGCGACTCAATACGTACTGGAGCTATGAGGAGCGAGACGGCGGGCTCTACATGCAGATCGAGTCCGTCTCGCTCGCTCGTTCTATTCCAACCGGCCTCGGCTGGGCGATCGGGCCCTTTGTGCAGAGTGTTCCACGCGAGTCCCTCGAGTTCACTTTGCGCTCCACCTGCAATGCGCTCCGAAAATAGTTTGATCGCGGCAACGAAGTTTGCCGGAAACCCCGGCCATTGGGAAGGAGACGATGATGAATGCAGCATCAGCTACTACAGATGGCGCAGCTTTTCAAACTGCGCGCCGACTAAACCTGTCCCTGACCGCGTCCATTGAAAAGCGCGCCCTGCAGTGGATGGCCGAGCGTGCGCCGAAGTGGGTCACATCGGACCAGCTCACCATGCTCGGTCTGGCCGCACAAGTTGGAGCAGGCATCTTCTATGCATTGTCGCGCTACAACCGCTACGCTCTTCTGCTGGTGATTCTGTGCATCGCTCTGAACTGGTTCGGCGACAGCATGGACGGGACGCTTGCTCGAGTGCGCCACCTGCAGCGGCCGCGCTATGGCTTCTACGTGGATCACATCGTAGACATCTTCGGATCGGTCGCGCTGATGTGCGGATTGGGTTTCTCCGGGTTTCTACACTGGCAGACCTCAATCGCAATGCTGATAGCGTTTTTGCTGCTGTCGAGCGAGAGTTACCTTGCGACCTACACCCTGTCCAGTTTCGAAATGTCGCAAGGCTTCTTCGGTCCCACGGAGATTCGTATTCTGCTGATCATCGGCAACCTGGCATTGCTGCGCAGTCCATATTCCACGCTGTTCGGGCATAGAATGCTGCTCTTTGACCTGGGCGGAACCATCGCAGCGGTAAGCATGCTCGCAATGGTAATCGCCGTCACGGCGCGC
>DASRLI010000195.1:0-2925 GCA_035648535.1 Occallatibacter sp.
TCGTCACTGCGGCATCGAATTAATATCTCCGGGTAGAGTCGGAAACGGTCTTACGCGAGCCGCGCGAAGCTGGCCGTAGGGGCCGCTGACGAGGCGTGGCTACCACAGTCCCCAATCACCCCGCGTGAGCACCCACACGGCCAGCAGCAGGTTGGTAGTCGCGTGGGCGGCGGCGGCTTCGCCGAGGCGGTTGGTCCGCCTCAGGACGAGGGCGTAAGCCGCTCCGGCGACGATGCCGGCGAGCCAAAGCCTGCCGTGCATCAGGCCAAACGCGATCGATGAGAGCAGAATTGCGAGTGGGGTCACAGAGCGGTAAGCGACCGATTCCACGTCCGCCGAGACCAGCCGGCGAAGCAGGAAGCCGCGGAAGGCCAGTTCCTCGGCGATGGGAACGGTGAGGACCGCGGCGGCGACTCGGATGGTGAGCCATACAATCCGCCGCGCGGGGCGCATCGCCGCCAGCGTGGCGCCGAGCGAAGATGTGGTGGGGCTGCTCGGTCCGCTGAGAAACGTCCAGTGACTGAGGCCGAGCCACATGGCGAAGACCAGCGCGCCGATCAAAGGGCCTCGCCAGGTGAAGGTCCAGTCGATGCGGCGGTACTCAGCGCGATAGTGCCAGAGGACCGCGGCGGCGGCGAAGAAACGCAGGGGGTAGGCCCACTCGAAACCGGAGGAAGCTGCTTTGGAGATCATGGCGCTGGCGAGGATTGCCAGGAAGGGAACCAGGTAAATCGCCGCGACATTGCGCGTCGGGGACGCACCGGTCTCCGCCGGCTGGTGGAGCGCGGAGACACTGCCGGAGCGCACCAGCCAGGGCACATGGTGGGCGGCCAGCAGGAATCCCAGCGTCACCGCATTGAACGCGATCCATCCGGCTTCGGCGTGGAAGCCTAGTAACGCCACCATGGGGTGTCCCGAGTTGCCGATCATCAACAGAGTGGCGATGCGGAATATGTTCAGCGTCCAGATCAGCGCCAGGGCGGTTGGCACCAGCAGAAATGCCTGCGGAAAACGCAGCTCGCGACGCGCATACCAGAGCCAGCCTACGCTGAACAGCAGCGTCAGGCAGAGACCTTCGACCCCCGAGCAACTCGCGGCAACGGTGATCGCAAAGTGCGGGAGACCGATGGTGTAGCTGGCCGGGTCTAAGAGCACCTGCGGATAAAACAGCCCGAGCACATGGCCAACCAGGTGGAACGTGGCCCGCTGCATTGGGCCGGCGCTCCAGCTATGCGGGTCGTCCCAGAGTGGGGCGACCCGGTTTTTGAGGGCGATTACCAGGAAAGCGGCGACGGCCGCGTACAGCACGGCAACTCTCGTGCGGCGCAAGAGCGAGGGCAGCGCCCGGGGCGGAATGAGAATGCAGAACAGCGCGACCGCCGAACAGGGTATCGCCGTAAACCACGCAATCTCCAACGGGAGCCTGGCCCAGGAGGTCAACAGCAGAGCGGCGTGCGTCGCCGCAATCAGCAGCAGACTGCCGAGGTAGACCGGAAGGAGCCTCAGGTTGAGGGGCAGGGAAGCGCGATCGGGCTTAAGGGAGGGGTGGGCGACAACGACAAAGACGGCAACGAAGACGATTGCGCCGGCTACTTCGCGATGCAGAGAAGACCAGGGATGTGGGATAGCGGCGATGACCGCATATTCGGCCAGAAGACCAGCCACAAACAGGTACACCCGTCCCAACGGATGGGACGGAATTCCGGAACCACCTGCTGCAACGGGCGATAGGTGTTTTGCGGCTCTGGTCCGATCAGAGTCGACGACGGGCATTCAGTACCGGCTCTCTATGGCGGCTTTGCTGAATTTGCCGAAGTCTTCTTGCCAAGACCCTAGCGCTTCAGGCGTCCGCGGAAGATCATGACTGCGCCGCCGAGCAACGCCAGTGCGGAAATTCCGTCGGCTGGATTGATTTCAGGCGCAGGTCCTCCCCCAGCCGGCCCGGCAAAGGCACGAACGGAGAAGCAAAGTGCGATGACAGCTATAGGGAGTGCAATCTTCAAAGTTTTCAAGTGTTTGCCTCGTTTTGATGAATGGGTAGCGAGCTGATCTGTTTCGACAGGCTACCATATTCATCGACAAGATAAACAGAAAAATGAGAAGCGCGCAAGTGGCGCGGCCTGCGAACCATTTTCGGTTCCTCCCCCAGTGCCGGCGAGAACCGGCGATGGGCCGATCGCGTTCCGGGGCCGCGCCAACCGGCGGCTTTCAGCCGCCGGTTGCCACAAGCTCAGGTTCGGAAACGGGAGTTGTGAGAAGCGATGCTTCCTTGAGATGGCTCGGGATTTCCACATCCAGCAGGTCGAGAATCGTCGGCGCGATGGATTCCAGGGCGACCCGCGGATTGGACGATTTTGAGATACGTGGATTGCGGATCCAGAGCAAGCCGTCTGCGTGGTGCATGCCGCTCTTGAGGCCTTCGATGGCGTAGAAGATATCGAAGAACTTCGTCGAGACGCCGGTGATGGCGTTGGTCATGATGGCGTTGGGGCCGATCTCCTTGCGGATGTTGAAGCCGGTGAAGACGGCGGTGTCTTCGCGGATGACTGCGAGCGCGCGTTCGCCGTCGACGGTGATGGCTTCCAGAATGCCGGCCGCCGCGTCGACTTCGTCGTGGTTGTGGAACTCCAGCCAGAACTGCTCGGCCATGACGGGGTTGGAGGCTTTGAGGTTCTCAATGCCGGCCCAGGCCGCGAATGCGGGGATGTCCCTGGGGCGGTAGATGCGTTTGCCGCCCTTGTCCTCGAATTTCAGATAGGGCTGCTGGCTGATGGCGGTGGAGAAGACGATCGTGGCGTCGGGACCGGCAAGTTTGAGTATGCGCTCGATGAGCTTGTCCATGTGAATGTAGCCTTCGAGGATCGCGTTGGAGTAAACCTCCTGCTCCTTCTCGGTGGGCTTGATGGTGAAGACTTCCGGCTGCAT
>DASRLI010000196.1:0-7961 GCA_035648535.1 Occallatibacter sp.
CGATGTGCGGTCGTTCACCGGGACGTCTTCAATTACCTTGGCCGCATGCTGCAGGTCGCCGCTTTCCGCGTACAGGCGGGCCAGGTTCAGCACCACTTCCTCTGAATCGGGCTCGATGGCCTGCGCGGTCTTGAACTGCTCTTCAGCCTTCTTTGAGTCGTGCTTGACTGTGTAAAGCTGCCCCAGGACCATGCGATCTTCAACGCTGCTTGGCTGCAGTGCAATGATCTTTTCAAACTCGGCAATGGCCAGTTCGAGAACGTTGGTTGTAGACGCGGCGGTGGCGCCGGCGTTTTCTCCCTCGCCGAGCTGGCGCAGGTAGATGCGGCCGAGCAGCTTGTGGGCGTCAATGTCGTTGGGCGAGGTCTTGAGCAAGCCACGGGTGGTGACTTCGGCCTCCTTCGCCCTTCCGACGCGGAAGTAGAGAGCAGCGAGGGCGTTATTCAGCTCCGGCGAGTTTGGGTCGGCGTTGAGGGCCAGCTTGTACTCCTCAATGGCCCGATTGACATTCTCCGGCTTGCCCTGCGAGACGGCATTGTCCTCATAAATGCTGGCCAGTGCCACGTGAAGGTAGGCCTGGGAGCGGTCGGCAGCCTGTGCGGGCGTTGCGGCCGGTGCCGTTTTGGCCGCCGCGGGACTGGACGCGGGAGCCGGAAGTGCCGGCTTGGCCTGTGCAGGCTTGGCTGGGGTTGTGACCGCAGGAGCATTCTGGGCGCAGACCGGCAGCGCCGGCAGCAGAACGAGAGAAGCGGCGGCAGTCTTGAGCCATGAGGGCAGCGAACGAGTTTTCAAATTCATCATCCAGGGGGTTTCCGCGCCTTTTGATCCTGCGAAAGGGAAAAGGACCCATTCGGGGACCGAACGGCAGCATAGGCAGCCGGTTAGAGCAACTCTGCCTACTATAGAGACGATTTTACCCGCGATTAGTCGCAGCGATGCATGGGATTGGGGGATTTTCCCGAAAATGCGTAAAGACTGACACTAAAGTGGGAGCGCTGTCGTCTCAGCAGAATTGCCTTAAACATCTTACTTGTAAGCCAGCTCCATCCTTGTTAGGTTTCAATGCCGGAAGTGCCGAATCCCCGTAAAAACCATGGCCAGACCCAACTTATCGGCGGCGGCAATAACGTCCTGATCCTTCACGGAGCCCCCGGGTTGGATGACGGCCGTGGCCCCGGCGGCGGCAACAGCCTCAAGGCCGTCGGGAAAAGGGAAAAAGGCATCGGAGGCGGCGACGCAGCCCGCGAGCGGAAGCACGGCCTTCATCGCGCCAAAACGAGCGGCGTCAACGCGGCTCATTTGTCCGGCACCGATACCGAGGGTTTGCCCCAACCTCGCGTAAACGATGGCGTTCGATTTCACATGCTTGCAAACGCGCCAGGCAAACAGCAGGCTGCGCAGCTCTTCGGCGGTGGGCGGACGCCAGGTCTTCACGTCGAGTTCCGATTCAGCCACGCTGGCCGTGTCGGCATCCTGCAACAGCAATCCACCGGACACGTGTTTGACCATCGGACGCACAGGCGCGGAGTGAACCTCGACCAGGCGAAGATTTTTCTTGGCAGCGAAGCGCTCGCGAGCTTCTGCGGTGAATGCTGGAGCGGCGATGGCTTCGACAAAGAGCTTGGCAATCTCTTCCGCGGCCGCTGCGTCGACTTCGCGGTTGATGCCGATGACTCCACCGAATGCGGAGACCGGATCGCAGGCCAAAGCTTTCTTGTAGGCATCGAGGACGGTTGCGCCCGTTGCCGCTCCGCAGGGGTTGGTGTGCTTGACGATGACCACTGCCGCGTCATTTCCTGCGCTCCCGGGAAACTCCTGCGCCAGCTCCCAGCAGGCGTCCAGATCGACAAGGTTGTTGAAACTGAGTTCCTTGCCCTGGAGTTGTTTTGCTCCTGCTACGCCGAGGCCGGACCCGTCGGAGTAGAGAGCAGCGCGCTGATGCGGGTTTTCGCCGTAGCGGAGAGACTGGGCCAGCGGGAAGTTGATGCGCAGCGTTGTAGGCAGGCTTTCGGTGTCCGGCGCGATCGGGGCCTCGGGCATGGGAGCTTCCGAAATTTTGTCCAGCGTATTGGCGATGGCGGTGTCGTATGTGGCGGTGAGCGCAAAAGCCTTGCGGGCCAGGCGCCAGCGCGTTTCCCGGCTCAGGGCACCGGGGGTGCGTTTAATTTCTTGGATGAGATCTGGATAATCTGAGGGACTGGTGACGATGGCGACATCTTCAAAATTCTTGGCGGCTGATCGGACCATGGAGGGTCCGCCGATGTCGATGTTTTCAATGAGACGGCCGAATGCAACGCCGGGCAGAGCCGCTGTCTTCTCGAATGCGTAGAGATTGACGACCACCATGTCGATGGGGGCGATGCCGTGAGCGGCGACGGCGGCTTCGTGTTCCTGGTTGCCGCGAATGTAGAGCAGGCCGCCGTGGACCTTGGGGTGCAGAGTTTTGACGCGGCCGTCAAGCATCTCCGGAAAGCCTGTCAACTCGGCGATGTCCTTGACCGAAAGACCCGCCGCGCGCAGTGCCGAAGCGGTTCCGCCAGTTGAGACCAGCTCAACCCCAAAGCCTGCCAGCACGCGGGCAAAGTCCACCAGTCCGGTCTTGTCGGTAACGCTCAGCAGGGCTCGACGAATCTGTTTTGCATTGTTGTTGCTCGAACTCACGGGTGCTCTCCTCAAAAAATGCCAGGGCCGGAAGATGCCGGTGCTGATGGGGTTTGGTGGAAATGGGTCGAATGAGGCTGCCGAAGACCTGACTCCAGAGTACAACCCGAGGCCCGGCAACCGGGCTCGAGCCCGATCTCAATCGCGCATTCAACCGCATGTTGGTACGGCGTTTTTCCTTCGTTCACGCTGACGCGCTCTGTGCATCTGTGTCTCTCGAAAATGCATTAGAGTTAGGACATGGGAAGTTACCCGCCCGCCCCCCAACCGGAGATTCTGCCTCCGGACAACGGATATTTGCCACCGCCGCCTCCGCCGGTTCGGCGGCAGCGGCCGTCGTGGGCCGCGGCTCCGGCAACCTATCTGCTGGTCGGAATCAACTGTGCGGTTTTTCTGGCCATGGTGGCGCGCGGCGTCAGCGCCGGCAGTCCGACCGTGGACCAACTGATGCAGTGGGGCGCAGATAACGCAGGTAACGTTCTGCTGGGCGGCGAATGGTGGCGCATTGTTACCGCCATGTTTGTGCACGTGGGCATTCTGCACCTGGCAACCAACATGTGGTGCCTGTGGAACCTCGCGCTGCTGGCCGAGCCCCTGATGGGTTCGGTGGGCGTGATCGCGGTGTACATTCTTACTGGCGCGGCGGGCAACCTGCTGTCGACGCTGGTGAACTGGATTCTCTACCATAACGCGCCCGGAGGACCGGTGTTTCCGGCAGGTGCGGGAGCCTCGGGCGCAGTTTTTGGAATTGCCGGTGCGTTGATTGTGCTTTTGAAGTCAAGCCGGCTGCCGGTACCACCGTCTGAGTTGAAGAAACTGCGCAAGTCGGTGATCTACTTTGCCGTGCTGAACCTGATCCTTGGCTTATCCATCAGCGGCGGCAACATGTTTCTCCATTCCGGCCTGAACATCGACAACATGGCTCACGTAGGTGGTTTTGCCTGCGGCTTGCTGTTTGCGGTTCCAATGGTTCCACGGATTGGCTCTCCAAGGGAAATCTTCGTGCGGCGCCTCCAAGTCGCCATAATTATGGTCGTAGGCTTGCTGGTGCTCTTCGGGTTCTACCTGGCCCAGTTGCCGCCGCAGGGCTAGACAGGCTGCGGGAAAACTTTTTCGGGCGGTAGGCCGGGGTTTTAACCCCGGCATAAGTGGCAGTGAATCAATGGGGCCTTTAGGCCCTGAGGTATGCATTTCGGGCTTCTCGCCCAGATCCATGTCTTTTTCCGCAGCCTGTAGAGCCTGTTATCGGCAATCGGGCGTCGCCGGATGGCCCCAACCTGTGCAAGAATACTGGGCGTAAGCAGTCCGTCTCATTCCACCCAAGGAGTTAGACCATGGAACGTCGCATTTTTCTTAAACAAGCCGCCATAACCGCAGCCGCAATAGCATCGGCGAGCAGGATGAGTTCAGCCAAAACACCCTCCAATCCAATTGCCAAACGCACGCTCGGCAAGACCGGCGAAAAGTTGTCGATGATCGGGTTCGGCGGCATCGTAGTCATGAACGAGGAGCCCGGCGCGGCGGCGAATATTGTGGCCGAGGCCGTAGACCGCGGCATCAATTACTTTGACGTGGCGCCAAGCTATGGCAACGCGCAGGAGCGGCTTGGTCCGGCGCTGGCTCCGTATCGCAAAAACTGCTTTCTGGCCTGCAAGACCGAGGGCCGCATGAAAGACGACTCGCGCGCGCAGCTTGAGCAGTCGCTAAAGTTTCTGAAGACTGACCACGTTGACCTGTACCAGTTTCACGCGCTCACCAAGATGACGGATCTCGACAAGGTGTTGGGACCGGGCGGCGCCATGGAGACCATGGAAGCAGCGAAGAAGGAAGGCAAAATCCGCTACATCGGTTTCTCGGTCCACTCGGTGGAGACAGCGCTGGCAGCGATGGATCGCTACAACTTCGACACCGTGCTCTTCCCGCTCAACTGGCTGCTCGTAAGCCAGGCCAACTTCGGCATGCAGATTCTCAAGAAGGCGCAGGAAAAGCAGATGGGTATTCTGTGCCTCAAGAGCATGGCCAAGACAGTGTGGCCTGCGGACCAGAAGAAGGATCATCCCGAGCCCAAGTGCTGGTATCAGCCGGCGGCGTTTCCCAACGAGGCTTCGCTGGGACTGCGCTGGACTCTGGGCCATCCCATCACCGCGGCCATGCCGCCCGGAGACGAAAAGTACTTCCGCCTGGCGATGGACGTGGCGCAGAACTACAAGCCGCTTGAGGCGCACGAAGAGCAGGCCCTGCTGAGTGGCGGCGCCGGTGTAGAACCGATCTTCCACCTTGGGAACGACGTATAAGCAGCATCTGAATCGATTGATATTTCTAAATTGGGAGTTTTGAAAGGGCGCGGCTTTAGTCGCGCCGTTTCAAAATATGAGTTCTTCGCAGCCTGTCTAGCCCCTGCTAGCGCCGTCCCCAGGTCTTCCAATTCAAAATCACGCTTCAGCCAGCGCCCGATTCATCAGCGCCTTCATATACGCGAACCCATAAGCCTGTTCCGCGTAATGCCCGCCGACAACCTCCGGCGTGTGATCGAGAATCACGATGCCGTCGAATCGGACTTCCACCAGCGCCTTCATGATCTTCGACATGTCGTAATAACCGTTATCCATAAAAGTCTCCACAAAGTGCGGCAGCGGCGCGCTCACATTGCGGAAGTGAATCTTCCAGATCTTCTCCGCGCCGAAATAGCGAATCATCTCCGCCGGGTCTTTGTGCATCAGCTTTGGTCCACCTTCATTCCAGCACCCGCAGCACAGGCAGATGCCCACGTTGGGACTGTTGGCAATCTCCATTGCGCGCTTATAGCCTTCAAAGTTCGCGAAGATGCAGCGCGGAACTCCGGCAAGCTCCGGCACTGGTGGATCGTCCGGGTGAATCCCGATGCGGACATTGTTTTCTTCCGCAACCGGCGCAACTTGCTTGATGAAGTACGTAAAGTTGTCCCAGATTTCTTCCTGCGAAAATCTGCGACCGTGTGAAAGCGGCTCATAGAATTTCTGGTCGCCCCACACGCCAACTTTGTTGGGGCTAGCCATATCGAACTCGCGCGCAGACGCTCCGCGAATCGTCGCCCTGCCGCTGTTCCAGATGCCGTTGCCCATGTGCGCATAGGTGGTGTAGTAGATGCCGGCGTGGCCCAGGTTGCGGAGATATTGCTTGTACTCTTCAATCTTCTTGTCGCGGCCGGGAAGGTTGAGCGTCACTTCCGGCATGTTGTGGACGCTCGTGTTGCCGATGTTCCACACCGTGACGCCCGCATCCGCGTAGCGCTTCTTGATCTGCATGAAACCTTCAGCGGTGCGCAGGTCGGGAGTCGACCCCACGCTGACATACTCTGCGCCAATCTGTTTCAGGAAGAGCAGCTCATCGTCCGTGGGTTTGGGCGAGGTTTGCGCGCAAAGCTTGATGCCGGGCGCGTTCTTGTGCACGCTCGCAGAAGCAGGCGAGGTCGCCGACAGAAACGCCGTTGTGCTCAAGGCACCGCCGACCGCGAGTTTTACGAACTCTCTGCGGTCCGGGCTGAAAGTGGAACTGCTCGATACTTCGTGCTTCGGTTCGGAATTTTCCATAGCTCATCTCCCTCGCAGCCTTTCCATCCAGCACTGCGGTGACGAGCCAGTATATCGGAATCTTGCCTCCGCATGGGCGCGCATTCGCGACTCGCGTAAGAACACAGACCGGAGGGAGGCGGGGGTTTCAACCCCCGTATTAAGCCGACAAGTTCAAAGCGGGCTTTAGCCCCGGAAGGAGTGTAGCCGTGTCCACGAACTTGATCTTAGAATTCTTACCGCACCGCCGTGGAAGAGAACTTCTTCACCATGGCGAGCAGCAGCTTCCGGTCACTCTCATTCAGATTCGACGAGTAGCGGCGAATCTGGGTCAGAAAGCGAAGCTCCTCGTCCGTGAGCTTCTGAGTGTTGAACTGTCGCCCCAGGGAGTCGTCGGCGAAGAACTGTGCGATAGGCAGATCGAGGGACTGCGCGATCTTTGAAAGCGTGTCGAGCGAAGGCACGG
Source organism: Occallatibacter sp. (assembly GCA_035648535.1). Lineage (GTDB taxonomy): Bacteria > Acidobacteriota > Terriglobia > Terriglobales > Acidobacteriaceae > Telmatobacter. The sequence continues at coordinate 6,676 of DASRLI010000196.1, forward strand.
TGTGGCCGTTTTCAACGCGGGAAAGATAGCAGCGAAGTAGACCGGTCTTCTTTTCGATATCCCCTTGAGAAAAGCCCTTCTGTAGACGGTAGGCGCGAATCGTGGTGCCGATTTTCATGGTCGAGGAGTCCTGTCCCTTGCGTACCAGGGTTTACTTCCGTGGTAGCAATCAAAAGATTATTGGCTTAATAGTTAACATGCAGCCGGGAGAAATGCAAGTGTGTCTGTCACGCCGTTCCTCTTTGATTACGTACTATGGCAACGCGACAGGTTCTTCCTGAGATACAAGAGCCCCTCAACCAGGTCGTTGTTGTAAGGAGCGTCGTTGCTTCGCGCCGTGGAGAAGGTTTACGACTGGTCCGAGCCGGCATGCGATGGTAAACCTTCGCGGTGTGAAGCGCGTCAGACTGAGTACGGGGACCAAATGTTGGGGAGCGCGAATGCGGCAAGCGGCGTTGATGAATGCAGTTGCGGTAGGGATTCTTGCGGTTGCCAGCGCTTCTGGATGGGCGCAGGCGGCGGCACAGGCTCCCGCACAAACCACAACGCCCCCCGCCGCTAGACCTGTGCCAGATTCCGCACCGCAGGCCCCTGCGGCTCAGGCTTCAGCTAGCCAGGCATCGGCAAATCAAGTTGCAACGGGCGGCAGGCTGCACGGCGTGGTCAAGAGCGGTAACATTCCGCTGCCGGGCGTGACCGTGACCGCCCAGAATACCCTTACCGGCAAGAAATTCTCAACCACAACCGACATTACCGGTGCCTGGTCCATGACCCTGCCGCAAAATGGGCGCTACGTGATTCGCACGCAGTTTGCGGCGTTTGCCATCGGATCGCAGGAAGCGCTGTTGAACGCAGCGAGCCACGACCAGACAGTGAACTTTGCGTTGGTGCTGGCCTCGCGCGCGGCTGCGCAGGAGCGGCAGGATACTGAATCAGCGAGTCAGCAGGCCGCCAGTTCGGTCATCCAGCAACTGGCGGGCAACGGTGCAGGGAGCCTGAGCCTGACGAGCGCGCTGAGTGCCGATACCGATACGAGCAGCGGAACGGCGGGCGCCAGCGGCGCGGAGTTGCCGTCAGTGGCCAGCAATTCCGACTTCGGCGCAGAGTCGGTCGCGATCAGCGGTCAGTCGGGACAGGTGAGTCCGATGGCAGGCGTGAACGTCGAGCAAATCAGGGATGCGATCGCGGCATATCAGGCGGCGAATCCCGGTCAGGGACTGCCTGGAGCAGGCGGCCTGTTCGGCGGGGGTGGCGGCGGCGGATTTGGCGGCGGTGGAGGTTTCGGT
>DASRLI010000197.1:0-13195 GCA_035648535.1 Occallatibacter sp.
CGAGTGATACGAGTACGCATCGAACGCCGGCCCCGTCGCCGCCAGTATGTCTTCTGTCTTTACCAGGTGCATGAACGAAGGCGCCAGTGCCGACCCCTCGCCAACCCCGCCCGGCCCAAGGACAACCATTCCGACAGCATCCGACTGAACGAACTTCTTGAAGACCGCAAAATCATTCGCGTATGCCAGGGCGTCATAGCCTTTCGGCGCGCCACCCATCTCTGCGAAGGTTGGCTCGTTCATGAATTCCGCCGCCGCAATGTGTCCGCCAACAGACTTCGTGTAGTCCATCAGCTTCTTTGCCTGCTCCGGCGTCCAAACCCCTGCGTCGTCGCGGGTTCCCGCGCTGGTGGCAAACGAGGTAACAATCCCCGCATCCACGGCGCGAGAAAAATCGACAACGCCCTTCCACTCCTGGCGCGTCAACACGCTGTTGAAGCCCTTCGGCGGAGAAGTCGGCGCCAGTGCATCAGAATCCTGAAAGTAGGTTGAGTTCATCCATGTGCCGCTGACGCGAAGATATGCCGGCCCAAGGGCCGCAGCGAGCTTGCGCAGCCGCTTGTTACTCAAATCGATCGGCGCCCGATACTCGTAGAGCGAAGGGTCCATTCCGCCCGGCGCAGTCATGGCCGAAGCCGGCTTCTCAGCCGCAGGTGCTACATCTCCGGCCTTGGCGAACGGTTTCCAGAACCTGCCACCCGTCACCTCAACCGCCTCAATGTTGTAAGACTGGAATCGATCATCAATCGTGCCGATGCGGGTCATTGTTCCCGGCGCAATCGAAGCTGACCCAGCCGAAGCTGTTGACGCGCCTCCCTGGCCGAAGCATGCCGCCCCGCCCAGCAAAAGAACCACAAGAAAACCCGAAACCGCAACTTTCTTCTTTCCGTACATGTCTTCGCTACCTTTCGAACGCCGGCCTTGCCGACAAGCAAGTATAAGGGGATGAAGGTATCATCACTCCGAGCGCGTTCGTCCTCTCTGGCACCACCCGCGCCGGTGGCGTATAACGCTGGAATGGGGGCACGCAAGGAAACTGGGCCAGAATCGGAGGCGGAGATTACGGCGTGGCTGCGCGAGGGCGGATTGGTGGTCGCAGCCAGCGAGCGCGCCGCCCGCGCCCTTGCAGCCAGCTTTCACCGCGCCCGCCGCGCCGAAGGTCTCGCAGCGTGGCCCGCGCCCGCCATCCTCGATTGGCAGACCTTCCTCCGCACCGCTTGGACAGACCGCTCCAAAAGTACCGATGGCCGCCTGCTCCTCAATCCCCTCCAGGAACAGTCAATCTGGGCTGGCATTGTCGGGTCTGACCAGCACATGGCCACGTTGCTCGAAGGCCCGCGCAACCGCATGGCAAATCTCGCCATGGAAGCCCACAAATTGCTCTGCTCCTCTGCACCGCAGTTCCTCAAGGAGGGGGCCCGCGCAGCCTGGCAACAGGATGCGGAGGACTTCAGCACCTGGCTCGCAGCCTTCGATGAAACCTGCCGCAAGGCGAACCTGCTCAGCCCCGCTCGTCTGCCTATCGAGTTGATTCCACTGCTTGAAAATTCCTCGCCAGCAACTGTCCAGCGGCCGCCGCTGCTTCTCGCCGGCTTTGACCGCATCCTCCCCATACAGCGTCGTCTCTTCGACGCCTGGGGTGCCGCAGGCGGGGTGCAGGAGGCGTCAGCCGGCGAGCATGCCCGCGAAGTCCGCTTTTACCACGCTGGTGACACTCAATCCGAACTCACCGCGTGTGCCCTCTGGTGCAAACAACAACTTGCCGCCAAGCCGAATGCGAGCCTGCTTGTGATCACTCAAGACGTGTCTCAACGCCGAGGCGAAATCGAGCGTGCATTCCTTCACTTTGCAGGTGGCGGACCTGCCTCATCCTCCGGTGCTCCGCTCTTCGAGTTCTCTCTTGGAATTCCCCTTGGCCAGGTGGCGTTGGCGCGTGGCGCGCATCTTTTACTCCGCTGGCTGTCGAGTGCACCCAGAGAAAACGGGATTACTGAAAACGAACTCGACTGGCTCCTCTCGACTGGCCAAACTGCTGCGGATAATGCGGAAACCATCGCGCTCCTAACCTATATGCGGACCCTGCGCCGACGCGGCCTCGAGCGAACTCATTGGACGCTGAATGCATTCCTCAGCCAGCCACACAAAGCATCGCTCCCCACCGCCTGGATCATCCACATATCTGAAGCGCAAAGCCGCCTTGCAGAGCACACTCGCCTTCCCAAAACCCCGCTCGAATGGGCCGAACTGATTCCTCAAATCCTCCAATTAGCCGGTTGGCCAGGGGCTGCTCGACCGCTTTCCAGTACCGAGCACCAGTCACGCGACCGCTGGCAGCAGACCGTGGAGTCGTGCGCGTCTCTCGGCTTCGATGGCCGACGCATCCGCTGGTCGGAGTTTCTTTCCGCGCTCGCCCGCTCCCTCGATGAAACCCTCTTTGCACCCCAGTCTCGCGAGGCGCCCATCCAGATAACCGGCCCCGCCGAATCCGCAGGACTCACCGCCGATGCTGTCTGGTTCATGGGAGCAAGCGAGATAGCCTGGCCCTCCTCAGGAGCAACTCATCCGCTGTTGCCGCTCGAAGTCCAGCGCGAAGCCGCAATGCCCCACGCCACATCGCAACTCGACTGGGAACTTTCGCGCGCCATCACACTCCGCTTGCTCAGGTCAGCCCCGCAAGTCTGCTTCAGCTATGCCTGCCAAAGCGATGGCGTGGAAACTCGCTCTTCCCGCCTCGTCGCCCAACTTGCAGGCCCGCCTCAACCTTTGCCTGCGGACTTGTCCGCACCCGCCGCGCTGGAACCGCTCACTGTAACTTTTGAAGACGCTAGCCGCATTCCCTTCCCACCCGGAAGTGTCGAGGGCGGTTCTGCGGTTCTCACCCATCAATCGCAATGCCCTTTCAAGGCCTTCGCAACAGCGCGCCTGGCAGCCCAAAGCTGGCAGTTGGCCGAGCCCGGCCTCACTCCTTCGCAGCGCGGCCAGTTCCTTCACGCCGTCCTTCGTGCCGTCTGGGGCGGGGCGCCTCATGGCATCCGCTCTCTCAGCGATCTCCAGGGACTGAAAGAGCGAAGCGCATTCGTCGAAGCCACCGTCCATCGCGTTCTCCAGGAAGAAATCCGCTCAGGGCTCCGTGAGCGCATGCCGCGCCGTTATCTTGAGCTTGAAGAACAACGCCTCACTCGCCTAGTCGCCGAGTGGCTGGATTACGAAGCTACGCGCATCGAATTCGAAGTCACTGAAACAGAAGCGGCGCGCACCATCGACCTCGCCGGACTTTCATTCACATTGCGTCTCGACCGCATCGACCGCCTGAATGACAATTCCCTGCTCGTCATCGACTACAAGACCGGCCAGGTCACGCCCAAATCCTGGGAACTGCCACGCCCCGACGATGTGCAGCTCCCCCTCTACGCCGGCTTTGCTCTCAACTCCGAAGAACAACTTGGCGGCCTCGTCTTCGCAAAAGTACTCAGCGGCAATTCGGGCTTCGCCGGCCATGTCGGCGATGCAAAAGCCACTTTGCTTCCCAGTCTGAAAACCACCAGCAGTCTCGTCAGAAGCAGTCTTTCCGTGGAACAACTCATCGACTGGAGAGATTACATAGAGCAGTTGGCCAAAGACTTCCTCTCTGGCCGCGCCGAAGTAGACCCACGTGATTATCCCAGGACCTGTGAGCGTTGCGGCCTTGAAAGCCTGTGTCGCATCGCGGAAAATCGCGCGCTATTCGATCTCGAAGAGGATTCGGGCGAAGAGGACGCGGAGGCCGCCGATGAGTAAGCCCTTGGCCAAGACTCCTCCGCCCGATCAGGCCCAGCGCGAGCGCGCCCTCGATCCCACCAACTCCATCCTCGTTCAGGCCCCCGCCGGCTCTGGCAAGACCGATCTGCTCACCCGCCGCTTTCTTTGTCTCTTGAACCAAGTGGAAGACCCCGGCCAGATCGTAGCCATCACCTTCACCAAGGCCGCCGCCGCCGAAATGCGCCACCGCATCCTGACCAAGCTTGAAGAGGCCGCTGCCACCGGCAACAAACTCGATCCGGTGAAGGGTACGGGCTTTAGCCCGTACACAAATCCATTAGAAGCGAACCGGGCTTTAGCCCCTGAGGCGCACCTTTGCGAAAAATCAGGCGACCACTTCTCCATGGAAGCCCTCGCCCGTCGCGCCCTCAATCACTCGCAAATTCTCGGCTGGAGTCTTCTCGACCAACCCGCCCAACTCCGCATCTCCACCATCGATTCGTTCTGCCGTGACCTCGCACTCCAACAACCTTTGCTCTCCGGTCTCGGCGACGGACTCGGCATCTTCGAGCAGCCGGATGAGCTCTATCGCCGCGCAGCCCGCCAGACCCTCGGCGAGATCGACAAGGCCGACCTGAATCTTCGCGCAGCCATCGAGTCTTTGCTTCTGTGGCGCGATAACAACTGGCAGGAGATGGAAACCCTGCTCGTCGAGATGCTCAAGAATCGTGACCGCTGGATGCATGGTTTTGTCCTCGAGCGCGAGCAGGATTGGGATGTACTTCGCGACAAGCTCGAGCGCCCTTTCGCCAAAGCCATTCTGCAATCGCTCACCGAACTAAGCCACCTTCTCGACCAGGTCCCCGACTCCCGTGACGAAGCGCTCAGGCTGGCCCGCTTTGCCTGCGAACAAGGCGCGACAGCCCTCTTCCAGACACTTGCCGAACTCCCCGATTTCCCCTCAGGCCTCGCAAATCCCGACTCTCTCGAAGAAGCGCAACAGGCCCACGTTTGCCTGTCAACGCTACTGCTCACCAACGACGGAAACTTTCGCAAGACAGTGGACAAGCGCCTTGGCTTCCCATCCGATCGCAAAGGCGAGAAAGCGAAAATCCTCGATCTGATTCAGCGTCTCTCCGCCGTCTCTAACCTCGAATCCGCCCTGGCCGCCGTCCGCACCCTGCCCCCTGCCCGCTACACCGATGAAGATTGGCAAATCGTCCGGGCCTGTTTCACCCTGCTCCGCAATGCCGCCGCCCAACTCCGTGTCGTCTTCGCCGAAGCCGGCGCGGTGGACTACATAGAGGTCGCGCAGATCGCCCAAAACGTGCTCCAGGGTCCCGACGGCCTACCCACCGACGCTGCCATTTCCGTCGCTGACAGCATCCACCACATCCTCGTCGATGAGTTTCAGGACACCAGCCGTCGCCAGCACGAACTTCTCCGCCGCCTCATCGCCGCGTGGCCCGAGCGCGAAGGTCGCAATTGCTTCGTAGTCGGCGACCCCATGCAGTCCATCTACTTTTTCCGCGACGCCGACGCCGAGCTTTTCCCGCGCGTCCGCGAAGCCGGGCTGGAAATTCCCAACACCGACCCGCTCCTCTTCGACCCCGTCAGCCTTATCTCCAACTTCCGCACCGCAAGGCCGCTCGTCGAAGTGCTCAACGGAATCTTCACCCAGGTGTTCGCAGCCGACGATGGCAGCGGCGTTACTTTCTCGTCCGCTGAACCCGCGCGCGACGACCACTCCGCGCCTGATCAACCCTTCAAGCTCCACATCAACTTTGCCCCTCAACTCCCTCGCGCAAAATCAGATACCGCAAAAATGACCGCCGAGAACGAGGCGCCACGCACTGCCCAAATTGAAGAGATGGTCGCCTTAATCCGCAGCCACATGGATCGCATGAATGCAGCCCGCGCCAAAGGAGAGAACTATCGAATCGCCATCCTCGGCCGCACTCGCAACGCGCTGGCTCCAATCGCCCTGGCCCTTCGCAAAGCGGCAATCCCCTTCCGCGCCGTCGACCTTGAAAAGCTCTCCGCCCGCCCCGAGGTCCTCGATGCGCTGTCCCTCGCCAGAGCCGCCCTCAATCCCCTCGACCGAGTAGCGTGGCTCGGCGTACTTCGCGCCCCCTGGTGTGGCCTTTCGCTGAGTGACCTCCACGCCCTCGCCAGCGCCGACGACGCAGACCTCCTCACTCGGCCTATCTCGGAGTTGCTCCCCGAGCGTCTTCATCTACTCAGCAACGATGGCCGTTTGGCCGCCGAGCGTGTTCGCGACGCCCTCGCCGACGTCCCCGGTTTGCGCTTCGGCCAGCCCACCGCATCGCTCGGCACATGGCTGGAGCAAGTCTGGCTTCGACTAGGTGGCCCGCATTGCGTCGATCGCACCGCCCGTGCAAATCTCGACCTCCTGTGGCAGTGCCTTGACAGCCTCCCCAATGGCGAACAAGACCTGCTCGGCCCCACGCTCAACTCCGCTCTCGACAGCCTCACCGCGCAGCCCGATCCCTCCGCGGGCAGCGACTGTGGCGTCCAGTTAATGACCATTCACAAATCAAAGGGGCTCGAATTCGAAGTAGTCATCATCCCCGAGCTTCAGGCTCGCTCTGGCAGGGGGAAGATCAAGCTACTCTCCTGGCTCGAGCGCGGACTTCCGCCAGACGATCTCTCAGATGAGCTGGAGAATTCTGAAGAGATCACCGAATTTCTTGTAGCACCTCTGCAATCTAAGGGCTCCGACCGCGGCACTACCAAGCAGTGGGTCGACCGTGTCTATCGTGAACGCGAGTCGCAGGAGACCCGCCGCATCCTCTATGTAGCTGCAACCCGCGCCCGCAACGAATTGCACCTCTTCGCCCAGCCAGCTTGCAAAAGGAACAAGAGCGGCGATTGGATCCTCGCCGAGCCAAAAGACAGCCTGCTCGCCACTGCGTGGCCCGCGCTGCAAGGTGAAATCGAGAAGGGTTTCGACGCATGGAAAGCAATCAGCGCTGAACCCGACGTAGTGCCCTCCATTATTGAATCCCTCGCCGCTTCTGCCGAGAGCAACCTGCTCGTAATGCCAGCTCCGCTCACGCCAACACTGCTTCACCGACTCCCGCCAAACTTCCGTCCCGTGCAGGCTGAGCACTCCACCGCGTCAGCCGAGGCGCAACCCGTTGTCGGCATGGACGCTGACAACCTCTATCAACGCCACGAAGGCGGCCTGCTCTCCCGCGCATTGGGCACAGCCGTCCACACGATCCTCGAAACCCTCGCCCGCCTCCACAAATCCAACGACTGGGACGCCACCCGCGCCTCAATCAAGCAGTACCAACCCCGCATCGCTGCGCAAGTCCGCGCAGCTGGTATTGACCCCACCAAGGCCGCCGCCATCGCCGCTGAAGCGCTCCGAATCGCCATCGACGCCACCCATGACCCAATCGGCAATTGGATCCTCTCCCCACACATCGATGACGCCAGCGAAGCCCGCTGGACTGGAATCGTCGCCGGCAGTCTCCGCACCGTGCAGGTTGACCGCGTCTTCCGCGCCGGCCCCACACCACTCTCCACAGGAATCGAAGCCTGGTGGATCATCGACTACAAAACAACCCACGCCGACGCCCCCGACCCAGTTGCGGCGCTCCCCCAGCTGCGCACAACTTTTGCGCCGCAGCTCCTCGCCTACGCTGAAGTCCTGCGCAAACTGCACGGCGCAAGCGCACCTGTCCGCGCCGGACTCTACTATCCGCGAATGTTGCTATTCGATTATTGGGAAATTTAATGTCTAAGGCGCTAGCACTTTGCTCGCGCCCGAGACTTGAGAGACTTACATCAGGTTTGCCATTAAGCTATCCAGCGCCGTCTTCGGAGGCCGTGTCAGCGACTCCGGCAGCGTACCCAGCGGTTCGTCCACCAAGTTCAGCCGGTCAATGAACGTCGGCTTCTGCGTGTCGATAAAGAAGACGCCCGTAAGAATCTCTTCCTTCTCCTGCCCCTCCATCAGGGTACGCACCGCGTTCGCCTTATCGGTCGGGTCGTAGTCCTCTAGCAGCTTGCGCAGCCGCAGGTTTGAGCCGTCGTGCATCTGCACGTCGTACACCTGCCCGGAGTCGTAGTCCACCTCAATCTCGTCGAAGCTCGCCACAAATCCGATCTCGTTGATTGGCTCGTCATTCTCCTGCAGAAACTTGTAGCTCTTGGTCGAGCCTTCGTGGTCGTTGAAGGTTACGCAAGGGCTGATTACGTCTAACATCACCGTGCCTTTGTGCGCAATTGCCGCCTTCAGCATCGCAAGCAACTGCTTCTTGTCGCCGGAAAACGACCGCCCCACAAACGTTGCGCCCAACTGAATCGCCAGCGCGCAAGTATCGATCGCAGGCAGGTCGTTGATGACTCCAGTCTTCAGCTTCGAGCCAATGTCGGCCGTTGCTGAAAACTGTCCCTTGGTCAGCCCGTAAACGCCGTTATCCTCGATGATGTAAATCATCGGCAGGTTCCGCCGCATCAGGTGAACAAACTGCCCCATGCCGATTGACGCCGTATCGCCGTCGCCAGAAACGCCAAGAGCCATCATGGTGTGGTTGGCCAGCACCGCTCCGGTTGTAACTGAAGGCATGCGCCCGTGCACGCTGTTGAACGAGTGCGAGCGGTTCATGAAGTAGGCCGGGCTCTTCGACGAGCAGCCGATACCGCTCATCTTCATTACCCGCTCCGGCTGCACGCCCATCTCATACATGGCGTCGATAATCCGCTCGGAGATTGCATTGTGGCCGCAGCCGGCACACAGTGTGCTCTTGCCGCCGCGGTATTCAACAACTGGAAGACCGATGTGGTTCACTTTTGGTGTTGGGGTTGCGGTTGCCATTAGAGGCCCTCCTTCGTTGCAAACTCTTCAGTAATGGTGCGGGCGTCTACAGGCAATCCGTTGTAGTTCAGAATGCTGCGCAGCTTCGCCACCTGCTCTGCCGGAAGATCCAGCTTTAGCAGGCTTGCCAATTGTGCGTCGCGGTCCTGTTCCACTACATAGACGCGCTCGTGCGAGGCCACAAAGTCGTGAATCTCGTGCGCAAACGGATAAGCCCGAATGCGCATGTAATCCACTTCCTTCCCGTATTCCTTTTTGATCTGGTCCATGCTCTCGCGCAGCGCGAAATCCGTGGTGCCGTATGCAATGAAACCAACCTTCGAAGCACCGTTTTTCACCACCACCGGCGCCGGAACCAACTTGCGGGCACTCTCAAACTTGCGCAGCAGCCGGTCCATCACTTCCACGTATTCGTCCGGCTTTTCGGTGTAGCCCGCCGCATCGTTGTGTCCCGAACCGCGCGTGAAATACGCCGCCTTGGGATGGTCCGTTCCCGGCAAAGTCCGCCAGCCAATCGCGTCGCCATCCACGTCGCGGTAGCGCGCGAATCCGCCCAGCTTGTCCAGATCCTCTTTCGTCAGCACCTTACCTCGGTCCAGCGGCTTCTCCGGATATACAAACGGATCCGACATCCAGTTGTTCATGCCCAGGTCAAGATCGGTAAGCACAAACACCGGCGTCTGCAGCCGTTCTGCCAGGTCGAATGCCATGCATCCGAGTTCAAAGCATTCCTTCACATTGCCCGGAAGCAGAACAATATGCTTGGTGTCGCCGTGCGATAAGAACGCCGTCGACAGCAAGTCCGCCTGCGAAGTCCGTGTCGGCATGCCAGTTGATGGTCCAGTGCGCTGCACGTCGAAGATCACGCCCGGAAGCTCGGCGTAATAACCAAGCCCGGTAAACTCGGCCATCAGCGAGATGCCCGGCCCTGAAGTCGCGGTCATCGACCGCGCTCCGGCCCAGCCCGCGCCCAGCACCATGCCGATCGCGGCCAGTTCGTCCTCAGCCTGCACCACAGCGAAAGTCGCCTTGCCATCCGGCGTCACGCGAAACTTCTTAAGCAGGTCAGTCGTTGCCTCAACCACCGAGGTAGAGGGAGTAATCGGATACCACGCAACCACCGTCACGCCGGCAAACACTGCGCCCATGCCACAAGCCGCGTTGCCATCAATGATGATCTTGCCCTTCGTCTGATCCATCGGTGCGATGAAGAAGGGGTCCTGTTTGGTAAACGTCGTTTGCGCATATTCGTAGCCGGCCTTAACTGCGCCAAAGTTCAGATCGAATACCTTCTGCTTCTTTGAAAACTGCTTGCGCAGCCCGCTCTCCACTAGGCCAAGGTCAATTTGAAGCAACTGGGCAACGGCGCCAACGTACACCATGTTCCGCACCAGCTTGCGCAGCTTGGCTTCGGGACACACAGCCGCCGTAATCTTGTCGAACGGCACCGGATAGAAAACAACATCGTCGCGATATTGCTTCAGGTCCAGCTTCTCTTCGTAGATCACCACGCCGCCAACGGGCATCGACAATGTATCTTCGCGGGCCGTGTCTGGGTTCAACGCCACCAGCACCTCAGACTCGCGCTTGCGGGCTACATACCCGTCTTTGCTCGCACGAATCGTGTACCACGTGGGTAGTCCGGCAATGTTCGACGGGAAGAGGTTTTTTCCGCTAACGGGAACTCCCATTCCGAAGATGCTCTTCAGCAGTACGCTATTGGCGGATTGCGAGCCGGACCCGTTCACCGTTGCTACGTTGATGCTGAAATCGTTTGTCACGCGCGGGCGCGCGTTCGTTAAGCCCTGCTCTTGACCCAGGGCCAGGTCTCCAGTCGCCATTTGGCGGGATTCCCTTCCGGTAAAATCTTAAGAAGCGGCGGTGTTTCACGCCCAAATGTGATTATAGTCACTTGGAACTGCCTTCGTACCGCTTCATGACCCAAAGGTAACCCCTTTGAGTCCCCTCAATTGTGATTCAAATCAGTCAATGGCCAGACACCCCATTTTCGGCGCGGTTTCATCGTGCTTAAAGTGGGATAGGCCCGTCTATCTAAAGCACTTCGTGGTTCTCTGTGATCCGGTGCCACCGTTCCCTTCATCCTGGGCAAAGCCCAGAGTAAAGACGTGCCCGGAAATCTCCGTAGGCTCACTTCACTAGCTCCGAAGCAACTTCAATATCCTGGTGCCGCGTACTCCCCGGAATATCGAACGAGCCCAGAACCACCGGCTTGCCAAGAGTCAGGCTCGACGTTCCGTCCAGCACTGTCTGGCGAACAATCGGGTCCTGCGATCCCACGCCGGACCTCTCCTCTGCTGGGCTCGTCTGCTCTACTTTTGAATGCAGACTCTCCCCATCCAGAGTTGCTTCAATGCTCAGGCCGACATCCTGATATTGCACTTGGGAGTTCTGCTTTGGAGTGCCGACGTCGTATGTCCCGGTGACAATTGGCACGCGGCTCCCTTGTTTCAAAATCGTTTTCCCTCCGGACAACGTAATCAAGGAGAAATGTTGCGTCCCGATCCGCTTGCCACCATCCATCTCAGTGATCGTGTAGGTGAGCCGGTAGACCCTCTTGGGCCGGTCGAGATCCGCGATCATCTTCTGCGCAAGCGCAAGATCGTCAGCACTCCCTTGTATCGAAATCGCGTTCTGCGTTTGCACGCCATAAACCTTCGCTTTAGGAAGCATGTTGCGCAGATCGGTCTGAATATCGTTCATGTCCATCTGCCGGGTTGCGTTATTCAAATAGAAGATCTGATTGCTTCCCTGCACGACTTTCTGTTCGGCGGGTTTTTGCTCTGCAGGCTGCGTCTGCGCACCAGCCATCTGCGCAAACAGAGTCCCGGTCAACGTGATTCCTGCAAGCACACTGACACACCTCAACCGCCTGGCGGTCTCGTCAATTTTCGGTTTCATCTCTTGCCCCTCAAAGTTGATTGTGAGGAGAACGCCAGGCTTGCACCCCGCAATAATCGCCTTGGCATCTTCTAAGCAGACAGACGCTAATGGCAAACTTCCGCTCGAAAACATTTTGAGCGGTAGTCTCGTCAAGCCGCCCCACTGTCAAGCACAACGCGAAAATAGCATCCCGAATTGCACCCATCGAGGTCGCCAGTTGCCTCAAACAAGCCAAAACTACTTTCAAAAATGCGCGAAAAACCCGGCTTGGTAAATACTTTAGTAAGGTGCTGAAGCAATGCGGAATCACGCCTTCAATGAGCCGCAAGGGAAACTGCTGGGACAACGCGTGCAGCGAGACGCTGTTTGGTTCACTGAAAGTAGAACGGCTGCATGGGCAGCGATTTCAAACCATCCGTCAGGCCAAGGATGAAACCATCGCCTGGCTGCTCTGGTATAACCAAACATCCGCCGCGGCGGACACTCGACGCTGCACTATGCAAGCCCGATGCAGTTCGAGAAAGACTGGATGGATGCAACGGTGAAGGTCGCCGCCTGAGAGTTGCGCGGCGATCGAGGCAGGCCGTGGAAATGACGGTTTATGGAAAGCCCGGAAAACAATAGTGCTGTTTTCCGCCCTTCCCACAAACCTTGGAAATCGATGAAGCCGATTCCCACATTCCCACCGCCGCGACTACCACGGGGATGAATCTAATCCTCAAAACCCGACCGGTTAAGAGATACGCATTCTGAGGGCAAGGTCACTCACTTCTATCCTGCAGTCCGGGGATTTCATTGCCATTCGTGCGAGAGATTTTGCAGCGGCCAACTCTCTGGTATGCACTCTGCGCGTTTCTGGGAGTTTATAGGAGATTCGTAATCCGAGCAATCCACATATCTTAAAGGTAGCGGGTTTCACAATGACTTAGAATCGACGAATTGCCGGATCTAAACTGCAAGAACCACATTCTCACGGGATAATGGGACGGTTTAATCCTGAATGCAAACGCAATGCACCACGAGCACTATGAATGTATCAACCCAGCAATGGCGACTCCCTCCAATCCGCACAGATGCCCGCACCGTACTCCCAGATGCATAGGCGTCGCCGAAATGTGGCCCGAGGGATCACCACTCACTAGTAGGGATTGCGGGGAATCGATCGGCGAGTCGGAGGTAATTCTAGACCGATGATAACCACCGATTCACTCATTCAGTCCGTTCGACTTGGGTAGGTAGTTCACTGAGCCAGTTCGTCTTGTTGGATGTGTCACAACCCTTACCTTTTGAAACGGCTGGATCGGGCAGATCCGGCCATTGATTCTGTTGGGTTTGCAGGAGCTGTTTTGGAACCCCTTCTGAAACAGAGCTAAGGGTGCTGCTCAGGCTGGTTTGTCGGGAAGTTGGGCCGTTTGCTCGTGGAGCACTCGCCAGACGGTGGCTGCGGAAACGCAATGGTTCTTCGCGATCTTTCGAAGGCTCTGACCCTGACAGCGGTCGCGCTGGATTCCAGCGTGGTCCAACTCCAACGGATTGCGGCCGATTTGGCGGCCCTCGAGCCGGGCGCGCCGCATGCCGGCGCGCACCCGCTCGATGATTAAGCTGCGCTCCAACTCAGCAACTGCGCCGACGATGACCACTATGGCTCGGCCAAGTGGGCCGCCGGTGTCGATATTTTCCCGGAAGCTGATGTACTCGATTCTCAAC
>DASRLI010000198.1:0-3852 GCA_035648535.1 Occallatibacter sp.
CATGCCGGCCAGCGCCGTTGTCAAAATCACGAAAGCCGCAATCATGTAGGTGCCGAGTTCCGGTGAAACGGTGTCAGGAAAAATCAGATGCAGCACATTGCCGCCGCCTTTGAACTGGTAGCTGGTAATGCCGACGTAGGCGAACAGAATCGCGATAGTGCCCAGTACGCGTGCCGTCTGGTTGTAGCGCGCCTCAAGCAGGTCGGGCAGCGTAAACTTGGCAAACCTGCGCGCGCGCGGAGCAATAAAATAAATGAGCAGCAAACCCAGCCACCCACCCGCGGGTTGCCATAGCGCAGCAAAACCGTTCTTGTACGCATTCTCCGCCCCGGCAAACAGCGAGCCGGCGCCAATCCACGAAGTCAGCAGGGTAAGCACCAGCACCAGCGCAGGTAATGACCGCCCGGCCACCAGGTAGTCGGCCTTGGTCTTCACCTGGGATGTGCGGTATAGCGCTACGGCCAGCAGCGTAACGGCAATCAGGACAAGTACAACGACGTAAAGTTGCGACATCCGCAGTCTTCCTCAACCGCTTTCGTGGGACGCCTTGAGTTTACCGGATGGGCGGCATATCTCGCCCGATCAACAACTTGCCTGCTCAACGATTTGACCCGCAAATTCACAGTTGATAGACTGTATCTGCGGGGTGGAGCAGCCCGGTAGCTCGTTGGGCTCATAACCCAAAGGTCGCTGGTTCAAATCCAGCCCCCGCAACCATTTAGCCGACCGGCCAACCCTAATTAACCCTATGGATAATAGGATTTCGGGCTTTCAACGCCCCTAGGGCGCCGGTGTCTGGCTGCAGTTCCCTCCGAATTACTCATTCCCCAAAGCCCTGCGAGCCACGATCGAGTTGTGCTTGCGCTTGGATTCCATAAGCGCATCGCCATACTTCGCCGTGGTAGAGATATCGGAGTGCCGCATCAGTTTCTGCTGCACGCCGATCGGTGCGCCCGCATCGTCCAGCCACGACCGGTAGGTGTGACGGAACGTATGCCAGCCTACGTTGTCGAGCTTGCTTCTCTTGGCGAGCGCCCGCCGCTCTTTGTGCACAGCCGTCGTCTTGCCCTTCGCGTAACACCATCGTGAATTGGATTCAACCGGAGTATAGACCGTAATCGAAGGTGGTTCAAAGGCGAAGTGTATTGAAGGGTAATGCGGCCATCGCCAAGTTACCATCAAAAAAACAACGGTGGCCGAGGCTATACGCCTCGACCACCGTGATGGGTTGATTGTAGAACTAAGGACACCGTATCTCCGCGAGTGCCCAGTCATTTTTCACTTATGCTTCCAAGCCTCGATTACTAGGTGGCGATACCCGTTAATGGGCTTCTTGGGCGATAGTGTCGTCGCTCCATTTGAAGAACTGCCAAGCTACACATCGGGTCGATGGATGCACTACAACGTGAAAGAATGCGGTCACGTCCCAGCGAATAAATCCTCACCGTTGGGGCAACCTTAGGGTTTGGGGCACGATGCCTTAGGATTCTGATGCCTCATGTGGAGTACCGCTCAAAGAGTATTGCTGCATCTTTTGAGTTATCCTCCTTCCTCTTACGCGATGAATCTACCCCTAGATTCACGAGGAGTCAAGATACTTTAGTTGCAGGACACCCGTCAGCCCGTCTGCCGCGTTACGTTATACCTGTAGCCGGGTAGCAGCGAATATTTGCCTCTGTGCGAGATTGAATGATGCCGCAACGTTTACGCCGAGGGCACTTGCCTCAAGCCCGAGAATGGCATGGATGCATCCGGTCATTTGGCGCTTCCTTCAGGTTTCACGACTTTACCCCGCCGTATGCTTGGAGTAGGAGAGCCTTGACTTCCTTCGGAAGAGGAGCCTTCTTAAGCCGTGGCTTCGCACCGTTGTTCGCAGTGGGAAGAGCCGCGATTAGAATGCCCTCTAACTCATCCCGCTTCGCGGGGTCTTCTATCGCGAAAGCCGAAAAGAAATTCCAGTGGTGAAAATGTGGGCTGCTGGGTTTAGTCGCCCAAAGATGAAGCCGTCTTCTGAGTTTTTCCGCTTTGCCGACATAATACGGTGTGTCGTCACGATACAGGACATAAACTCCCGGTCGTTGCAGGAATTCCAACTCCGTAGCGAGGTTTCTTTCGCGACCGCTCTCTATACTCAACGCTTTGTTGTAAAAGACAGCGCGAGGCCACATTCGCGCATAGCCGCTGACCATCGGTGCTTTCTTAAGCATGTGACTTCCTCGTAACGGGCTAAGGAGTTTTCACCGTCTGTACATGTCCATGAGTTCTGCCCATCGGTCGTTGAGTGCGCCTACAAAAAGTGTTAGAGGTTTTTGTGGCTACCGTCGCAGAGAGGCTGACTGGCGGTATGCTTGCAGCCGCAGAAATAGACTGTCTTGGATTCTGTGGCCTCGTACTTCACAGGAGTGAAATCGGAGCCTTTGTGACTGCCGTCGCAGAATGGTTGATTGGCGCTCTTGCCGCACGCGCACCAGAAGTAACTTTTACCTGCTTCCACTTCTACCGGATAAGGACTTTTTTGAGCGATTGTCGGTTCTGACATCTTGAATCCTCCAACTTGCGAATTGAATTTAACAGGCGACTTAAAGTCTATAGCCCACGGTCTAGGGTGTTACGCCTGATGATTCTGGACGCCACCGACGCCAATTGAATTCTTCATATATATAGTGTCCTTCTGAGCAGTTTTTAGCGACAAGCCCCAAACTATTTTTTCGGTCGCCGGTGAGGAGTCCGCACTCAACCTCCGAGGCGCTATCGGCCTCCGGTCCGCTGCTGGTGAACCACGAGTTGGTCGGGGCGTCCAAGGAAGACCTTAGACGGCAGGTGCAAATGCGATTCGTCTACTCAGTCCCTAGAACTGCAAATTCCTTTCCGGGTGAAGCCTTGGTTGTGAGGTCAATAACCGTGAAGACGCACTGTATAGGTGTGCCGGAAAGTATGCCATCCAATCGAGCCAAGTTTCTTCTTGGTTGCCAGTTCGCGTCGTTCATCGTGTACAGGGATATTCGGAAGACTACCTTTTCCCTTTAGCACAAGAGCGCACGCGGTCCCCGGCACAGCCTTACAGACCGGGCACTTCACCAGGCACCATCCCGCACGACGAATATAGTCCTGCTGGATCGGCGAGGCGTGATAACAGTTTCCGGTTACGGGGCTTGGAAAAAGCAGCTCCGATCCGTTGGATTGCTCTTTCCACTTAAGCAGCAGATTTCCGAACTCGGCATCCAGGGGCAAAGGATCCTCCGAATACTCGGTCTTTACCCAGCTGATACGCCCATGCACCGCGGCGCGAGTCACCATCATGGTCATCTCATCGAAATCGATGTCCGACCAGTACAGCGCCAACAACTCCTCAACTCGAAGACCCGTGCACAGAGCCACGATTGACATCGTGCGATACGGCTCCGGCAGCAACTCGTCCTTGCTTGCTGCACGCTCGCCTGGTTTAAAAACCAGGACCCGACACTCGGCGGGTAATAGAAATGTTCGGCCCGGAGCTGATGCGCGGCATTGCGGAAACCGTGCGCGCGCTGTTGCCGGGGATTGAGCAGAAGCAGGACCGTCGTCACCTGGATGCGTCGCTCGCCCGCTATCGCACAGCGCGCAAGGACTTGGACGACCTGGCAACAGGAAAGCCGGGACAACTGCCGATTCATCCGCAATACGTGGCCAAGGTGCTCAACGACCTCGCCGCCGATGATGCCATTTTCACCGCGGATGTGGGAACTCCTGTGATCTGGGCAGTGCGCTACCTGACTATGAACGGTCGCAGGAGGCTGCTGGGTTCGTTCAATCATGGATCCATGGCGAATCCCTGCCGCAGGCCATCGGCGCGCAGATCTCTCACCTTGGTCG
>DASRLI010000199.1:0-58690 GCA_035648535.1 Occallatibacter sp.
GCCCTTGGCATTGAGCCTCATCCTGCTGCCCTTTGCCGGCAGGCTGCGCAAGGCCGCCCGGCAATGGAAGAGACTTGCGGTGCTTGCGCTTCTGGGCGCGGCCCTGGCCGTGGGATTGAACGGATGCGGCAGCAATGCAAAACTGAATTCGCAGGGGTATTCTTTAACAGTGACTGCGGCTTCCGGATCGTTGTCGCATTCGGCGTCGTTGAAACTCACCGTGCAATAAGTTCTGCACGGTACTCCAGCCAGGAGCCGGTTGCGTGACACGCCTGTTTCTCCGCACGTTCATTGCAGCCGCGCTCTGCGCGACAGTGTATGCGGCTGGTCAGTCGCCCCCGGCAACGGAACCCGCTCCCAGCGTTCCGGCTGCCCCGGCCAACCCGAACCTGGTCGTGGTCGACGTTGTGGTGACCGACGCCAAGCATAACCCCGCCCACAACCTCACCGCGGCCGATTTGGTGGTGCTTGAAAACGGCCACCCGCAGACAACCAGGACGTTTGAAGAGCACCACGCCTGGGACGCCGCCGCGCCGCTGTCGACGCCTCCCCACGTCACTCCCGGGACATTCACCAACTTCACGAGTGCACCGACAAACGGCGCAGTGAATATTCTGCTGTTCGACGTGCTCAACACGCCCATGAATGCCCAGGCGGCGGTTCGGCAGCAGATGATGAATTACTTGAAATCTGCGCGGCCCGGCATGCACATGGCCATCTTCGGCCTTTCCTCAAAGCTTGTTTTGCTGCAGGGTTTCGCTTCCGACCCCGATCTTCTGAGCAGCGTGCTGAAAGAGAGGGAGGATGTAACGAAGGATTCCGCCGAGACCACCGATGCCGGCAACGGCGGCACCTCCGCCGCGGACGACTCGTCGACGGATGCGACAGAAGCAGCCGTGGCTTTGCTCGGCAATAGCCCCACATCAGACCAACTGGTTGCCGAAATAGACCAATTCGACGCTGACAGGCAGGCTTTCCCACTGCAGCTTCGTGCGCGCCTTACGCTGGATGCGTTCAACCTGATTGGCCGCTATCTCAGCCGCTTTTCCGGCCGCAAGAATCTTATCTGGTTCTCCGGCTCGTTCCCCATCAACATTCTGCCCGACGGCAATCTAGAGAATCCGTTCAACGCTGTTGCCTCATCCGAGGATGAGTTTCGCGAAACGACCGGGCTGTTGGCCCGCAGCCAGGTGGCCGTCTATCCCATCGATGCCCACGTCGCGGTGGCGGCGCCGACGCCGAGTTCCACCGGCTCCCGTCCGCAATATGTCAGGAACGCGGCCCCATCCGGCAATGACAACTCGAAGGCTCCCCAGCAGAATGCGGAAGGGCCTGGAACCATGCAAGCAATGGCCGAAGCCACCGGTGGAGAAGTCTATGCGAGCACCAACGGCCTGAAGGAAGCGGTCGAGAAGGCAGTCCAGGCTGGCTCCAACTACTACACGCTCACCTATGCGCCCACGGACCAACAATGGAAGGGCGACTTCAGGAAAATTCAGGTGATGGCGGCCAAGCCGGGCATGACTCTGGCCTACCGCCGCGGCTATTTCGCCGACGATCCCAAAGCGCCTCCGCGGCCTGTCACAACTGAAGGAGCCGACGCCGACCGGACGGCCTACAGCGCCATGCGTTCGGCGATGGTGCAGGGCGGCCCTGAGCCAACGGAAATCATCTTTGCGGCCACCATCAAGCCCGCGACTGCCGACACCGAGCCTGATGTGGCGCCCGGAAATGAGATTGTCGGAACAACGCAGGGTCCCTACCGGCGCTATACCGTCCTGCTCGGCCTGGACGCGCGCGACGTCGAGTGCACATCCGCGGCTGAAGGTGCTCACCATTGTGTTCTGGAATCTGTGATCTTTGTCTACGACGCTGACGGAGTCCTCCTTAATTCGGTTGCCGGCGGAATAAGTGCAGATTTCTCCGCCGACAAGTTCGCCTCCCTGGAGAAAAACGGCTTCCATTTCCATCAGGACATAAGCGTGCCGGTTCTTGGCGCGTCATTTTTGCGCATCGGTGTAATCGATGAAACCACAAACAAGGTTGGTGCAGTGGAACTGCCCGTCTCTGCCTTAGCCAAGCTGCCCCCACCCCCTTCGGAAG
The DNA here is from genome assembly GCA_035648535.1 of Occallatibacter sp. Taxonomy (GTDB): domain Bacteria; phylum Acidobacteriota; class Terriglobia; order Terriglobales; family Acidobacteriaceae; genus Telmatobacter. Next base: position 2,104 of record DASRLI010000199.1, read on the forward strand.
CACCCTCAGCAGCACCGGCAGAGGGTTCTCCACCAGCAGCGGTACAGCCATCGGCAGAGACTCCGCCAGCGACAACAGCAACACCGCCGGCAACCGCACCGGCGCCCCAACCGCAGTGAGAGAGAAGGGACATGGTGTCAGCTGTACCGTTCTGCCGCGGGAGAAAAACCCGAGGCTTCACCTCCTAAGGGAATACATGCATTCAACCCAACGCTCCTCGCCTGCATGTCTCTCTTTCGCAGTCTGTGTGAGTGCTATAGTCGCCAGTTCAATTTGGGGCCCGTCTTATCATGCGCATATTGCTCTGTGCCTTCGCCGCAGCGTCCATCCTGGTGCCGACACTCGCAGCTGGACAGTCGTCCACAGAAGCACCCGCTTCCACCATCCAGGCCCACACGAACCTTGTGGTGGTGGATGTGGTGGTGAGCGACACACAACATAATCCTGTCCACAAGCTCACCAAGGCCGATTTCACAGTGGTTGAGAGCGGCCATGCGCAAGCGATCAAGACGTTTGAAGAGCATGTCTCCGATCAGACTGCCACGCAATTGCCTCCGCTGCCCAAGCTCCCTCCCGGCACATTCACCAACTACTCCGTCACGCCCGCAAACAGCGCCCTTAACGTGCTCCTGCTCGATACGCTGAACACACCAATGACTGCACAGGCCGACGTTCGGAACCAGATGCTGAAGTATCTGAAAGAGGCGCACCCCGGCACGCGCATGGCAATCTTTGGCCTTTCCACGAGGCTCGTGTTGCTGCAGGGATTCACCTCGGACCCTGAGCTTCTGCGCGCTGTGCTGAATGGAAAGAAAGGTTTGCCGAAGGGTTCCGCTTTGATGACCGATGTCGTGAACGGCGACAACCCCGGCGCGGACGACCCGATGATGGACATGGCGGAAGACGCGCTCGGCAACGATCCCAGCCTTGCCCAGATGGTTGCCGATCTTCAGCAATTCGAGGCCGAAACGCAGTCTTTCCAATTGCAGCTTCGTGCGCGCATGACGCTGGATGCATTCAACCTGCTGGGCCGCTATCTCAGCGGGCTGCCCGGCCGCAAGAATCTCATCTGGTTTTCCGGCTCGTTCCCGATCAACATCATGCCCGACGGCGACCTCCAGAACCCCTTCGCCGTCGTCGCCTCATCCGCGGATGAGTTTCGCGAGACAACCGAACTGCTGTCCCGCGGCCAGGTCGCCGTTTATCCCATCGACGCCCGTGGCCTGATGGGCGCGCCAATGTTAAACGCCGGCAACTCCGGCCGCCAATATGTCAGGAGCCCCGGCAACTTTGGCAAAGATCAGGCAAAATTCTTCCAGCAGACCGCCGACGAGCATGGCACGATGAGGGAGATGGCCGAGGCTACCGGCGGAGAAGCCTATGTGAACACCAACGGACTGAAGGAGGCCATCGAAAAGGCAATTCAGGCCGGCTCCAATTACTACACGCTCACCTATACGCCCATTAACCAGAAATGGAATGGCGACTACCGTAAGATTCAAGTCAACCTGGCCCGCAAGGGGCTCAACCTTGCCTATCGCCGCGGCTACTTCGCCGACGATCCGAACGCGCCCAAGCGCCACAGCGAGCCCGCAGTCACCAGCAATGGCCAGGCTCCTGATTACAGCGCCATGCGTGCCGCCATGACTCGAGGCGGCCCCGACCCTACGGAGATCACCTTGGTGACCAGCGTCAGGCCCAGTGTTTCCGCAGCCGAAGCCGATGTGGCGCCGGGGAATAAGCCCGGACCAAAAACAAAGGGGCCGTACCAGCGCTTTACCATACAGTTTGGCATCAATACGGCCGACCTCGGCTGCACAGCCACCCCCGCCGGTGTCCGCCACTGCGCGTTGACGGCCATGATCTTTGTTTATGACGCCGATGGCGCCCTTCTCAATTCGACGGGCGGCGGAATCCATACAGACGTTCCCGCAGATCAATACGCCGGGCTGCTGAAGAGCGGCATCCGATTCCATCAGGACATCAGCGTGCCCGTGAAAGGAGAATTCTTCCTGCGCATCGGCATTCACGACGAAACCACGAACAAAGTTGGCGCCGTGGAGTTACCCGTCGCTGCCGTCAGTAAGCTACCACCGCTTGCGGCGACGGGACCGAAGTAAAGTTCAACTTTCATTGCAGCGGGGAAACTTAAGCGGCGCGCCTACTCCACTACTGCTTTCGACAGGTTTCTCGGCCGGTCCACGTCCATACCGTGTTCCAGCGCCATATAGTAAGAGAACAACTGCAGCGGCACCACCTCGAGGATGGGCAGCAGATACTCTGAGGCCGGCTGCACGCGGACGCAGTCGCTCGCCAGCGCCGCGATTTCGGTGTCATCCGAGTTGGCGATAGCAATCACTTTCGCTCCCTGTGTTTTCATGTCGCCGAGCAGTTGCATCGTTTTTTCGTAGCGCAGAACTGAAGCCTCCAGCGCGCGATCCACCGTAGCCAGCACCACCAGGGGCACTCGGTCGCTCACCAGCGCATTGGGCCCGTGCTTCAGCTCGCCCACCGGGTAGCCCTCGGCATGCACGTACGAAGCTTCCTTCAGCTTGAGCGCGCCTTCGCGGGCAATGGCGTAGTGAATGCCGCGGCCAAGATAGAGAAAGGTGATTGCGGATTTGTACTTGCTGGCCAGTGCGGCCATCTGCTCGCGCCAGCCATCGAGCGCGGCGTCGATCTTGCCGGAAATCGCCAGCAGTTCCTCAATGCGCTCGCTGAGTGCGGCAGCATTCATTCGGCCCAGGCGCGCGCCCTCGTAAAGGGCCAAAAGATAAAGCACGGCCAGCTGGCACGTAAAACTCTTGGTGGCCGGAATCGCCTTTTCGACGCCCGCGGCCAGTGACATGGAAACATCTGCCAAGTGCGCCATGGTCGATGCGGGGTGGTTGGTAATGGCCAGGGTTTTTTGCCCGCGCAGCCGCGCTTCTTCAAGAGCCGCAAGGGTGTCGGAAGTCTCGCCCGATTGTGACAGCACCAGTACGCTGGGATGGCGAAGGTCCTGGCCTCCGCGGCAACTGTATTCGCTGGCATACTCCACATCCACTGCCAGTCCGCACAGGTCTTCGAGCAGGATTTCGGCGTAAAGGCCGCTGTGGCGGCTGGAACCGCTGGCGGCAATCAGGATTTCGCCGGCCGGGTTGGGCCAGCCCGCCAACATGCTTGCGACCTCGGGCTTGAGGCTCTTTCCGGCCAGGTAGAGGGCCAGCGTGCGGTCCAGCGCCGCGGGCTGCTCATAAATTTCCCTCAACATCTCGTGCGCAAAACTCGGCATGTTTCCTATCCCGCGGGTAGACCCTTGCAGGCCAGGTTGACCTTCAAATATGATCATAGCGCGTTAGTTCGATCATTTTCTTGAACGATTCTTGAAAAATGGCCGCCAAATCCTGAGAAAATAGCTTTGAGACCTTCCATGCATCGGCCGCTGAAAGGAAGAATCCCGACGACATGTCCGACTCGATAAGCCGCCGCTCAGAGTTGATTATCAAGCTGCTGCTGCGGACCGGAAGCGCGACCATCGAAGAGATTCTCGCGGAGGCGGGTTCGTCGGCGCCCAGCATCCGGCGCGACCTGGCGCGGCTTGAAAGCCGGGGCCTGATCAAGCGCACTCACGGCGGAGCAAAGCTGGTGGAGCCGCTGCTCTACGAGCCGTTCCGTTACGACAGCTCGTTCCTTGCCCGCGAACAGCGACACGCTGCAGAAAAGCGTCGCATCGGCCTCGCGGCGGCTGAACTGGTCCAGGCCGGCGAAACCGTGGGGCTCACGGCGGGCACCACCACCACGCACATTGGCCGCAGCCTGCGCCACCGCGAAAACATCAAGGTGGTCACCAACGCCATCAACATCGGCATGGAGCTCTGCAACCAGCCGGGCATCCGCACGTTTCTTACCGGCGGCGTGGTTCCGTGCGCGTGGTCGTTCTCGCTTACCGGCAGCGCCGCGCTCGGCTTTCTCGACGATGTGTACCTCGACAAGGTTTTCCTGAGCGTGACCGGCCTTGACGCGCACCGCGGAGCATCCACGCTGGAAACTGAAGAGGCGCTGGTGTTTCGCAAGATGCTCAAGCAATCGAAACAGGTGATCGTGGTGGCCGACCCTAGCAAGCTGGGCCAGGTGAGCCCGGCATTCATCTGCCCGGCCAACGAGATTCACCTGCTGATTACGAACACCGCGGCAACGGATGAAACCGTCGCACCATTCGAGCAGTTGGGCATTCGCATTCTTCGGGTCTGAATCAGAGCATCAGGAAGAAATCTGCGAACGTTCGTGGAACACGGCATCAGCCGATTCGCTTCCAGGCGTATACATCGTAACCGCTCCCGCTCTCCGCGATTCCCTTTCCATTGCTCCAACTCAGCCGCAGTTTCTTCTCACCCGCCTGCATCGTAAATGGAAGCGAGCCGTCGCCATAGACGCGTGCTGTCAGCCGCCGCGTTTCCGGAGCGCCTGCAAACAGGCCGACGTCTGCCCACGGCACAATGCTGCCGCTCTTGACATAAACGGGTATCCGCTCGGTCGAAGCAGGCACCTGCAACTCCGTACCGCCCTTGAGCGACTCGCCGGTCCAGAAGTCGTGCCAGGCTCCCTCCGGCAACACCACCTTGCGGTTCGCCTCTCCGGCAAACAACGGCGCAACCATCATCCGGTCGCCGACCATGTACTGATCATCGACGTTGTGCAATCGTATTTGCTTCGGCGCATCCAGCACCAGCGCGCGGAAGGGCGGCGTCCCATCTTCGGCGTAGCGCTGGAAAGCTGCCGTCAGGTAAGGCACAAGCTGCATCCGCCAGCCGATGACTTCGCGGCAACGCGCCTCGAGCTTCTCCCAGCCATCGAGCAACTCATCCGCATTATTCTTCTTGCGATTTAGCTGCTTCCACGGCGGATTCTTGATGTACCAGCCGTTCACCATGGCCAGCGGAGAGAACACCACGCTCTGCAGGCGTCGAATCAAATCCTCTTCGCTCACTGCGTCGCGCACTTCCGGACACCAGAGCAATCCGCTGAATCCCGAGTTGACCAGCCCGCGAATGAAGTCGCGATGTGCATACAAGTCGCTGTAGAGCACAAACGGATAAGGCGCGGCCAATGCGCCGCTGGAGCGGACAAGATTGTAAGTGGGCTGGCGGCGCTTGCGGAACTCGTTCCAGATTGCCATCTGGTAGCGCAGGCCAAACACGCTGTGCATCTGTTCGCCGTCCACGCCTGATGGGAATGTGCTGCACTCCGGAAAGGACCAGCCGCCCGTGTAGTCGGAGTTGTCGCACTCGTCAAGCTTGAATCCGCTGACGCCGACGTCGATAAATGTTTTGCCGTGGTATGCGCCAAACGCCTCGCGCGCCTGCTCACCGGCAAAGTCCGGCACCAGCCCGCCCCACACACCGAGGTCCCCGGAGCACGGCTGGATGGCCGGAAAAAGTGGCGATGCCGGATCAGTGAATGCGTGCTCCCACAGATTCACTCTGTAATTCAAGTCCATTGCAGAGCGTAAAAACTTTGCCGGATCTGCGAACCGATCCTTGTTCCATTCAAATGTGCAGGAGTAGGAGTGCGTCTGCCATCCTGGCTCCAGGCCGATCACGTCACAGGGAATCTTGTGATCGCGGAATTCATGCGCAAGTGCGAGCGCGCTCTGTTCGGTTGCCCGCGCATCGGCCCTATACCAGAAGCCCAGACCCCACTCCGGCGGCACGTTTCCTCCGCCTGAAAACACGTTGTACCGCTTCACCGCGTCAAGCATTGCGGGGCCGGCGAACAAATACACATCGACGCCGGCAGCATGGGGTACGTCAACAGTAATCACTCCCGTGTCGCCATTCCCAATTTCGTGCGTGTAATTCGGGTCCGGGTTGGTTTGCGTTACCGAAGCCTGTGCATGAGTTGGCTTCGGACGCGCATCGCCAAAATAGAAAGTCGCGTAACGCGCGGTGTCGATCAGGATTCCGATTCCTTCCGTCGTCACGTAAAACGGCACCGGCGCATGCGAATCGCCTGTATCCATCTTCGGATCGGCGTTGACGCGCGTCACCTTCTTCTTACCGCGCTGCGCGTGCGACATCAATTGCAGTCCGAGTCCGTAGATCTCTTCTCCTGGGCGCAGCGTCAACTTGACCACGCAACCTCGCGCCAATCTCTTGCCTTCAATCGGCGGCAGGGGAACAGCATCCACGCGAGGCCGCTTTTCAAAGGCCTCTGTCTGCGCGGGCACCAGCCGGCTTTGCACCGGGGTAAACCGCTCTGGCGTGCCAATGGTTGCACGCCACACGCCCGGATGAACCTGCTTCCAGACCGGCGTCTCGGGCGAAACATGTTCAGCCTCAGTTTCCGCGCCAAGCAAACGGGAAAGCCCTGCTGCGGTTCCGCTTGCCGCAAGTCCCTTGGCAAGTGCACGTCGGGTGATCGTTCTATCAGCGCTCAATTCTCTCTCCGGATAAAACTATAGTCCTATCGATTTCATAGCTGTTTCACAAGCACCATGCTCCGGGCCGTCAGCGAAGAACATTGCAACAGGGATGCCTTCGCCTCTAGACTTGGAAAGGCCGGAGTTGATAGACGCAAAGTTTCTCGGCTCCTGTGCCACTGTACGATCCAGTTTGCGAAAGTGGCGGAATTGGCAGACGCACCAGACTTAGGATCTGTTTTTTTGACGGAACTGCACCGAGGCGCAAGAGAGCGCAAAGTAACGCAAAGTTATTTATTTAAATGAGTTTAATCTGATACAAGGTGCTGCAGGGTAGCGCAACAAAGCGCATCAGATTCCAAAGCAAAGTGCCATCAGAACTGCCACTAGCGCGCACTGAAGAATTCAAGACCTTGATGTTGAGTGCGCCTCAATACGCCGCGCGAAAGCACAGGTCTTTGGGACATGTTCTTCGCAGTTGACCATCGAATACCCAATTTGGGAGGTTTCCCCAAGACCCAGGTGCCCGTTTTCACTTCTCCAACGATGGTGATCGCTGCTCAGTCGAACAGGTTGCCGGTTTCCGATGCAGCCAGGTTTGATCAACTGCGGCGCCTTGCAGATGTGATCCCGCTCGCATTATTGATTTCTTTACGTTTAAAGACAAAATGGCTGCACCTTTTCCTTCAACATGCGTTGTAGCCTATGAGGCTGGGTTCCAAACCCGGCAATCAGGCTCCCCCACCAACCGCCAGGGGGAAAAGGTAAGAGGATCGGCAAGGGCCAATGGGCCGGAACCGATTCCGCCGGAATCTCAAGCCGGCCACAAGGCAGCCGGGAGTTGCCAGGGTACAGTGGAAAGCCAATGGGCTGTGGCTGGATCCACCGGACTCCTCGTCCGGCTTAATCAGGTAAGAGGTGTTGCGTCAGCGAATGAGCTGAGGCCCCACGCGCCGTAGCGCTCCGGTCGTCGTAGCGATCCCAACTTCATGAGGAAACTGTATGTGCAGGAAGACCAGGACCGCTACGCAGGCTATGGAGCATAGCCGGGCGACGGTTGAGAGGCTGCGGTATAGCCGCGAGAGCGCGGCGGTTGCGCTCTGCCACCTTACATCTTCATATCGTGGTGCGTCTCGCTGATCGAGGTGACCGTGATTGTGCTGTCCTTAAGGCTCCCCTCGATGTGTACGTGTTTACCCGCAAAGGGCGCAATCGTCTGCGGTTTAGCTGCAAGCGTATATACTTTGGCGCCAGCCACGAGCGCGTAGTTGCTTCCACTCTTGATGCATTCCTGAATGCATTGTGCATCTGTCTTTCCGGGTAACATGTGCTTCTTTCCGCACATGCTGTCACTGATAACTCCATCAATCGATTGGGAGGCGGCATGAAGCTGCTGGATTGCAGGGATCATGATGGCGGATGTTAGAGCGAGGACAAGGAATGGCGTCTTTCTCATTGTTTTCTCCGTTGGATGAAGTATGAACAACCTTGCGAAAAATGTGGAATTCTAAACTGCTCTGTGATGGCGTGCGAATCACGAGGTCCTCATTGAGGAATCTTTGCCGCCTCTGCGGAAACGTCACGGGCCGAAACCGATAGTTCGCTGTCTGTTGCCGAATGGGGAATCTCGACAAGAGCGCAATGGTTCGGCACGGGTTTGCGACCTTTGAATTCAAAAATCATTGCCGTTTGGCACTGACCGCAGATCATCTCACCATTCTTCGCATAGTGGGAACTACGTTTGCGGTAGGAGCCTTCGCAGCTTGCAAGCGCAACATGAACGATTTTGTCTGGGGTACGCTGGACAATGAACTTTACCTGTTGCCCCGAAACTCGAGCCTCGAAGAGATGCAATTGCCCTGGATTTAACTTGGCTGGGTCCAAGTGAAGATTCTGTCATTCGCTAAGTGCGACCAATGGAATGTCGCTTTTCTTTGGTGCCTCTACCCGATACTCCCAGCAGAGGACGAAGGCGCCGAAGAACAGAAGAGCTGCACACAGAACCCAAGCGGGCCAGAACACATACCAGTCGCTATTTCTGCCCGATCCTGAGGGTTTGTTGCCGATTTGGTGATTGCTCATATCGGTAGGCCTCAATGGTTACTAACGGCAAATACAGTGATTGCACTTACTGCACGGTGGTTCTCTACGAGAGTCGAAGACCGTCCGATGGACAGGGCTGCGATCAGAACGCGAGGAACATACTTTCTTGTCTCGAGCGGCAGTACCCGCAGGCTGGCCAGTTGATCGAAATCCTGTGTATGCGCCTTCATGATTGCGGAACTGACGTTGGCTTCTCCCGTGTTGTAGGCAGCAAGTGCGAGTTTCCAATCACCGAACTGGCCATAGAGGTCGCGGAGATATCGGGCCGCGGCGTCGGTTGCCCGGAAGAGATCAAGGCGATCGTCCTGAATGCCGTCGACTCGCAACCCGTAACGGCGGGCTGTATCCGGCATCAATTGCCAGAGTCCGCGTGCACCTTTGGGCGAAAGTGCATCAGCGCGCCCACTGCTTTCGACAAGGATGACTGCAGCTAGGTCCGCAGGAACGCCGCGATTCATCAGAATCGGCTCAACTATGGGGCGCAAAAAGTTCAAGCGCATTGCTGCTGCATTCGGGCCACTCTCGCTCCAGGGTTGTGGTCGAAGATCATCATGCCGGGCATAGCTCAAAGCTGGGAAGGTCTCGATCTTGGTCGTGCCCGTAACAGGATGAATGGTCTGTGCTGGTGGGAGGAGAAGAGAATCAGCAGCTTTCGCAAGGGAGTCGTCGATTCCGGCGAAGGGTTGAGCTGCGCTTGAAGGCGCTTGTTGAGAGGGTGAGCCCTCCTGGCTCGAGAGATAAAAAGGGACGGCACAAAGCGCAATTCCAACGAGGCCAACCCGCCAAAGTTGGCTGACTCTTGAAATCATCTGGTTAAGCATTGAGCGCCTCTACGGGCTGGGCAGCTTCACGCTTGAGTGCTGGCTTGACTTCCCAGTTCCACTTCCAGATCGCAAAGATCGGCGGGTAGACCACCAGTTCCATGAGGAACGACGTGATAATGCCGCCGAGCATGGGCGCGGCTATGCGCTTCATGACATCCGCTCCAGAGCCCACCGACCACATGATAGGAAGCAGCCCGAAGAGCATGCACGAGACGGTCATGACCTTGGGCCGCAGCCGCTTCACCGCGCCGTGAACGATTGCTTCGCGCAAATCGTCCCACGAGTGAATACCTCCCGTGTTGAATGCGTCGTGGTAGGCCAGATCGAGATAGAGAAGCATGAAGACGGCGGTCTCGGCATCGACGCCGAGCAACGCGATAAGCCCAACCCACACTGCGATGCTCATGTTGTAATGCAGCAGATAGAGGAACCAGATTGCTCCAATAGCGGAGAAGGGTACGGCGAGCAGAATAATCATGGTCTTGATCGCCGAGCCGGTATTGAAGTAAAGCAAGAGGAAGACGATAAAGAGCGTGATGGGAACAACCAACTTCAATCGCTGTGCAACGCGCTCCATGAACTCATATTGGCCGCTCCACACAAGCTCGTAGCCTGCCGGAACCTTTACCTTATCTGCAACTGCCATTTTAGCGTCGCGCACGTAGCTGCCGATGTCGCGTCCGGAGACGTCGACGTACACATAACCACTGAGCCTGCCGTTTTCATCTCTAATCATTCCCGGCCCGGTCCTCATGCGGATATCCGCAATCTGACCAAGTGGGATCTGGGCGCCTGAGGGCGTTGCGACCAACACTCTTTGCAACGCATCGACATCACTGCGGTAATCGCGCAGATAGCGAACGTTGACCGAATACCGCTCACGGCCCTCGACTGTCGTCGAGACCTGGTCACCGCCAACTGCGGACATCAGGACGCTCTCGGCGTCATCGATCGTCAAGCCGTAGCGGGCCAATTCATCACGCTTCAAATCGAAGTCGAGGAAATATCCTCCACTGGTACGTTCCGCAAACACGCTCGTGGTCCCTGGCACATCTTTCAGCGCCATCTCAATCTGCGCACCGACCTGCTGAATCTGCCCTAGGTCGGAGCCGAGCACCTTGATGCCGAGCGGCGTGCGAATACCAGTCGTAAGCATGTCGGTACGAGCTTTGATGGGCATGGTCCAGGCGTTCGAAATTCCAGGTATCTGGAGAGCCTCATTCAACCCGCCGGGGCCATAGATGAGCTGCTGAGTTGAAACATGATCGGGCCAGAATCTTCCTAGCAATGGCCGTAGCCACTTTGGCGATCTCTTCGAGTACCAGCGATCAACCTTGGGCCACTGATCCTCTGGCTTGAGCACGATGGTTGTTTCCATCATTGAATACGGCGCTGGATCGGTCGAACTCTCCGCCCGGCCAGCCTTGCCAAAGACGCGTTCGACTTCCGGGAAGGCGCGGATAATCTTGTCCTGGGTTTCGAGTACGCGCTCGGCCTCGGTAACGGAAATGCCGGGTAGCGTTGATGGCATGTAGAGAAGCGTGCCCTCATCAAGCGGCGGCATGAACTCCGACCCGAGTTTGAAGTAGACCGGCGCGCTCAGGGCCATAATCAAAAGGGCGAATCCGATGGTCATCCATTTATGATCGAGAACAAACTCGACCACCGGATGATAGACCTTCATCATTGGTTTGCTGATGGGGTGGTTTTCCTCGCTATGGATCTTGCCAACGAAAATCGCGTTGACTGTTTTTGCAAGCCAGGTGGGGCGGAACGTGAAGCCGTCCATACGCGAAAACAGGAAGCGCATCGCTGCAGGGGCCAGTGTAATCGCGAGCAATGCCGCAATCGCCATTGAGAAATTCTTGGTGAATGCAAGCGGTTTGAAGAGACGGCCTTCCTGGCCTTCTAGCGTGAAGACAGGAAGGAAGCCGACTGCGATGACCAGCAAGGCAAAGAAACTCGGTCCTCCCACTTCCTTCACTGCCGCGATGACCACTGCATGAGAAGGGCCCGGCCGGCCTTCCGCCTCCCAGTGTTCGAGCTTCTTGTGGGTTTGCTCGACCATAACGACGGATGCATCAACCAGAGCGCCAATGGCTACCGCAAGGCCGCCAAGCGACATAATGTTTGCGGTCATACCCATCGCTTGCATCGGGATGAAGGCCAGTATCACGGTGACGGGGATGGTGATGATTGGAACAATCGCACTGCGCAGATCCCACAGAAAGATCATGATCACAATGCTGACAATGATGAGTTCTTCAATCAACGTATGGCGGAGGTTGTCGACCGCGCGGTCGATCAGCTCAGAACGATCATACGTCGTCACCAGTTTGACGCCGGGAGGAAGCGTCGACTTCAGTTCGTTCAGCTTCTCCTTGGTATTCTCAATCACCTTTTGGGCGTTCTCACCGTAGCGCATGATGACCACGCCGCCGACAACTTCTCCCTTGCCGTCGAGCTCTCCGACCCCTCTGCGCATATCGGGGCCGAATGTTACGGTGGCAACGTCACGGACTAGAACAGGAGTTCCCGTCTGTGAGTTGACCATGATGACGGTCTTGCCGATGTCTTCGAGGGAGCGAATATATCCGCGGCCGCGCACCATGTATTCGCGGCCTGTGAACTCGACCAATCGCCCGCCTACGTCATTGTTGGACTTCCCGATCGCATCGCTCACGACATTGATGGGGATTTTGTAGGCGAGCAATTTGTTGGGATCGACATTGACTTGATACTGCCGAACGAATCCGCCAATGGGAGCCACCTCAGCAACGCCGGGCACGGTCTGCAACGCATAGCGCAGGTACCAATCCTGATAGGAACGCAGTTGGTCGATGCTGTACTTCCCCGTCGTATCGACCAGGGCATACTGATAGACCCAGCCAACCGAGGTCACGTCCTTCGCCAGTTCAACGCTCACTCCCTTTGGAAGCTTTGGCGTTACTGAGTTCAAGTACTCCAGGGTTCGCGAGCGCGCCCAGTAAATGTCGGTGCCTTCGTCGAAGATGATGTAGATGTAGGAGAAGCCAAAGTCGGAAAAGGCGCGGATGTCCTTGACCTTTGGCAGCCCAAGCAAAGCAGACGCGATTGGATACGAGACCTGATCTTCCATGATGTCTGGGCTACGGTCCCACTTGGCGTACACGATCACCTGGGTATCCGAGAGATCCGGAATCGCATCAAGCTTCGTATTCCTCATCGCGTTCCATCCCAGGCCGATGGCAACTGCAACGAAGAGGAAGATCAGAAACCTGTTCTTGTCGCTGAAATCAATGATCCGATTCATCATTGGAATTTGGCCTCGCTCATCAATTGTTCAAACGAGATGACGGCGCCGCCGTTGGCTGCGGTAAAGTCCGCGGCCTCTTGTTTGGTCGCAAACGTCAGGGTCCCTGGCGAACACCGGTCGTATGCCATCTCCTGGGTATCCTTCATTTCGTCCATATGCATAGCGCCGTGATCGCATGCTAAGACGCGGCTGCCTTCGACATACCATGCCTTATCAGGCGACATTGCCTTACCTGTGCTGTAGTCGTGGACCGTGATCAGGCGAACCGGCTTGTGCTCCTGGTTGGCTTCGGTAATAGCACAGCGCGGACAGCAGACTTCTGCCCTCTTCCCATCTATCTCCGCTGTAACCTTCACATTCGCGTGCAGCGGACGCAGGCAGTAGCCGCAGGCAACAGGAGCCGGGTGTGCCACAACTTTGAACCAGCCAATGACCGCAGCACCAGCCAGAATGAGAAAAGCAGCTGTAATGACGATGCGTCGAGTGTTCATAGCCATCCTCCTCAATGCGACATTCCGCTCATTGCATTCTTGAGTCCGCTTTCAGAATCGATCAGGAAGTTTCCGGAGACGACGATCGTCTCCCCAGCCTTCAGTCCCGTGAGGATCACAGCATTGCCATCTACCACTGGCCCAATGGTGACCGGTCGAGGTTCAAAGATTCCTCCCTCATGAACCACGAAAACATGCTGTTCCATCCCCGAGTTGAGAACTGCCTCCTGGGGAACGAGGATCTTTGTGCCGTAGTCCACATGCAACTGTGCGTCGGCGAACATCTGCGGCTTTAATACAAAGCCAGGGTTGGGAATCTGCACACGAACTTTGACTGTTCGCGTCTGCGGATCAACGGTTGGATAAATATAGGAAATATTTCCCGCGTACGTCTTGCCTGGGTAGTAGCTCAGGGTAAGAGAAACCCGCTGGCCAAGATGAACGAACGGGACCTCATACTCATAGATGTCCACGTCAGCCCACACGGTAGACAAATCCGAAACAGTGTAGAGCTCCGTATCCGGCGTAACCGAAGTTTGCGGGAAGACCTTGCGATCGGTCACGAAGCCCGTGATGGGTGAATAGAAGGTGAGATCTTTCCTGACATTGCCGGTCTCATCGAGTTCTTTAATCTGTTCATCCGATATGTCCCACAACTTGAGGCGCTGTCTGGCGGATTGCAAGAGCGATTGCGATCCCTGGGATATCTCTTTAAAAGGCGCATTGGCGAGCGTGGCATTCCCGCGCTTTGCTATCAAATATTCTTCCTGTGTCGAGACCAGGTCGGGGCTGTAGAGAGTAAAGAGCGGCTGACCTTTCTTGACGAGTTGCCCAACGAAATCGACATACACCTGGTTGATATAGCCTGCGACCTTCACATGGACATGAGCGATTCTTGTTTCGTCCGCAACGATTTGCGCGGTAGTGCGAATGTCGCGGACCAGTGATTTGCGCTCGACAACTGCCGTACGGACTCCTGCGAGCACTTGCTTGTCCTGCGGTATGGTCACTGTGCCCACGGGCATTTTGGCCATGCTTTCGTCTTCCGCATACTTGGGAACAAGTGTCATCCCGCAGTCGGGAGCTGTGCCCGGCTTGTCCGATTTATAGGCGGGATGCATCGGGTCGTACCAGTAGAGGATTTTCCGATCACCATTCCTCGGTGACATCCCTGGCATGCTCGCCATGTCCGAGGCCGACGGGCCGTTCGGCGGCGCTGCGGGCGACGCCGTCTGTTCCGCGTATTGCGGAACAAGGTCCATTCCGTCGGGAGCCTTTCCGGGCTGATTGTAGTGGTGTTGCGGGCTCATCGCGTCATACCAATAGATTGGCTTTCGCTCGCCAGTTGCACTCTGGGATGCGGCTACATTGCTCCCGCCCTGACCGAGCCAATGGTGACTCGCGATCGCGAAGACAATTCCAAGCGTCAACGCGATCAAGATGCCGAGGATGATTTTCTTTGGTGAGCGCTTCATAGTTCGATACTCCTCTGTGCCCTGGGAAGAAGGCTGTTGATGCCAGCCGCCACCTTTCTGCCAGGCTTTGAATCCTGAATCAGGAAAGAGAATGGGGCATTGATTCTGTGAAGGAACATTTATTTCGCCTCCATTGCTGGCTCGGAATGGGATGCCGGAGTTGCGGACACCGACGGGCCAGTCACATCGGCTCCAGTCAAAACCTCAATCCGAGCCAGGGCGGTCTGGTAGTCAGCAAGCTGCCGGTAGTAGTCCGTCTCGTAGTCCAGAAGCGTTGTGAAGTTGGCAATCAACGAAGTGAAATCAAGGTTGCCGACCTGGTAGGAGGCCATCGAAGATTCAAGAGCGAGCGACGATTGAGGAACTACGCCCTTGGAATAGAGAGTCAGCAGCCGGTCCGACGCCTTGGCGCTAAGGTACTGCTGTTTCAGTTCAAACTTGACTTCGTTCAAGCGGTTGTCGCGCATCTTCTCGGCGCTGATCAGGTCTTCACTTGCCTCGGCCACGCCCTGGCGCTGTTTGCTCTTATAGAAGACGGGAATGTTCACGCTGACAGTCACGCCATTCATATCCGGCAGGGCGGAACGCTGCTGGTACATGTAGCTCAAGCCGATGTCGGGCCGGTACTCCCGCTGCGCCAACGCGACCCCAAGGCGGCTTCGTTCCACCATTGAGTTGTTTCGGAGAACTGCAGTGTCGTTGCCCGCTGCAAGTGCATACAACTCATCGAGAGAGTAGCGGATGGCCGCAGGCTCAACATCGGCTGCAGGAGGCAAACTAGATTCCGGTGGGCGAACCATGAATACGTTGAGCCTTGCCTGAGCTGTCGCCCGCTGCTGTTCGAGCATTGTGAGCTTCTCAATCAACCTGGAAATCTCCACTTGAGACCGAAGCACATCTGCCTGCATCGCCTTCCCAACCCGATAACGTGCATCTGCGATCTTCGATAGCTTCTCCAGAAGTTCCTTATTCCGCTCTGTGGTCTGGATGGCCCGGTCGAAGTAGAAGTAGTCGAAATAGGCAGCTTTGACATCGGCGGTCACTCGGCGCCGAATGGTTTCATAATCGGCCTGCGCTGCGTCTGCCTCCTTGCTTGCGATTTCGCCACGCAGCTTCAATTTGCCCGGAGAAGGGAATTGCTCAGAGACTGTCACGCCACGGTAGCTTGAATTGTCACCTTGCATCACACTGAATGGAGCAGGATTTCCGGCCCAACCTACCGAGACCATTGGATCTGGCAGCGCCTTCTGCTGCGGTACGCGCCGTTTCAACCCATTGACTGCGTGGAGGGCGCTTTGGGCCTCCGGATTCTTATTTAGAGTCTCTTGAACGACGTCTTCGAGCACGAGCGTTGGCTGGCCGATCGATTGACTGACTGGAGAGGTAGGCGAAGCGAGAGCTGGGACTTGAACCGTATTAACCTCCTGGGCCAAAAGACCGCACGGGAGTAGTACGAGCCATCCTAGCCAAAAGCTGCTTCGACGTTGAGGAAATCTATTCATCTCGAACTCCCAATTCATTTCTTTCCGCCTTGTGCGGAGATCGAGCCTCCGACCGCTGGCCTTGCTCGGTCGCATTCTGAGCGTCAATTGCATCGACCATGCGATAGAACAACGATTGCGATA
The DNA here is from genome assembly GCA_035648535.1 of Occallatibacter sp. Classification (GTDB taxonomy): domain Bacteria; phylum Acidobacteriota; class Terriglobia; order Terriglobales; family Acidobacteriaceae; genus Telmatobacter. Next base: position 18,317 of record DASRLI010000199.1, read on the forward strand.
AAGGAGCTTTGAGGTCGAAGGTGTACGTGTCGCGGTATCCGAATACAAGAAGGTGAAAAGGATCCGGGGCGGATAATGTCTGGAGATCAGCCCAGCGCCAACTGCGGCTGTCCCCCCGAACACCAGTCACGTAATCGATGCCGCTGTCGGATAGCCGAAGAATGCCGTTCGTGCCGCCAGTCAGAGTCCGATGATGGGCAGGGATTACGACGCCTTGCGATGCTGGATCGGGAACTGCATTTTGCGAAGGCCGTTGAATCTCCCTGGACAACTCGGCTGCACGCTCAGGCGGAACGGCCTGGTCGAGGTCAAATCTGAATCGCTGCATTCCGGGAAGGTGATGCTCGCGGTTTTCGTATGTTTCGATCGCCAACCTTTGGGGTGCAAGAAGGAATGTTTGAATTTCCAGAAATGGCCATTTCATGGAGCGTCCATTTTCGAACCGGAATTCCATTCCGTCGCCACCAATGATGAGGGTGCCTTTCTCCGTCCCCATTAACTTATGCAATCTTGCAGGCGACTCCCACGGCATGATTTTATGTTTAGGGTTCGCAAGGTTCTGATCTTGTGCTTTTTGGGGAACGGCTTGCGCCGGACAGATCTCTAAACTGGCGGAAAGCACCAGAGCAGGCAACAAGTACCACATCAAACGCTTTCGATTCATAGCAACCCTATCTCCGAAACCAGAACTGTCGCGCAGATGAAATTTCATGCGCGATGGCCTGCACGTTTCAAGCGCGCGCTCTCAGGAGGCTGGAACCCACTTGCCTTCTCCGCCCGCGCGGCCTGATCGTCGGCTTGCGCGAGAATGCCCAAAGCTGACGAGAGCATCTGGATCGGGGTAATCCTTGTATTTTTCATGATTTACTCCCTTTGTCTCATAACAAATACACGCAGCACACCCTTTGGTCTGAACGGTTTTAGACGAGGGAGGAAATTAGACCAGGAAGGTGCAAAGGAGAGCGTGAACGTGCGAATTCTTCAACTTGACTAATCGCGGAGAACCAGGACCTGTAAGGAGAATCGGCGCGGGAAGAACAACAGCTAAATCGCTTATTGCGTTGAGTCCAATTGCTCCGTCAAGCGAGCTGCCAGGCATCAAAGTTGGCAGGGCAGGTGTGAATTCGATCGGTGCAACTTTGCAGCAAGTGGGGTTTACCGACAGGGTGGAGGCCATGCCGCACCGCGCACCAGAAGCCTGCTGGTGTTCTGCGCAGCAAGCGTGGACGTGGGAAGCCTGGGGCTGAGCGCATAGACAGGGCGCGGAACTTGGAACTCCTGCCAGGATCAGCAGAAGCGAAAGCAGCACGACTTTGGAGAAACGTCCCATCGTCAACCTATTTACCGTATACATCACACTCTCGAACCGTTTAGTGACGTGGATCACAGATTACGATCCGCAACTCTACCCCCTAATTGCTACAGCCAAAACACAAGCGGAACGCTGGCATACTCATTTTGCGATAGGAGCTTGTAGAGCAGAAGGGTACAGATCGAAATGCGCGAACAAATCCATATTCAATCATGCAGCTAGTTGAAACGCTCGATCCCGTATGCGGAATGAAGGTAGATCCGTCGAGAGCGGCGGCGAAGTTTAACCATCGGGACGTCACTTTCTACTTCTGCAGCCAAGGCTGCGCAACCAAGTTCCGGTCAGCTCCCGAGAATTACACGCAGGCCAAACCGGATGCGGTGCCCACGCACTCGCCGGCAAAGACCGAGCCACGCGGGGAATACACCTGCCCCATGCATCCCGAAATCAAGCAGTCGGGCCCGGGCAGTTGTCCCAAGTGCGGCATGGCGCTTGAACCGGTGACTGCATCCGCGCCGGCTAAACGCAGCGAATATACGTGCCCGATGCACCCGCAGATTGTGCGCGATGCGCCGGGCTCCTGCCCAATCTGTGGCATGACGCTCGAACTTCGTGAAGCTACCGCCGAAGAAACTAATCCAGAACTGGTAGATATGACCAGGCGCTTTTGGATCAGCGTCGTGCTCGCCGTGCCGATGCTGGCTCTGATGGTGTCCGCATTTCTGCCGTCCATGCCGCTGCAGCACCTTCTCTCCGAGAGGACGTGGAATTGGATCGAATTCGCACTCGCTACACCGGTGGTCCTGTGGTGCGGGTTGCCGTTTCTTGTGAGGGGTTGGCAATCGGTTGTGCATCGCAGTTTGAATATGTTTACGCTCATCGCCCTTGGCACGGGCGCGGCCTATCTCTACAGCGTCCTCGCTACAGTCGTTCCCCAGATATTTCCGGATTCGCTTCGCGGAGTTGGCGGACAGATCGACGTGTACTTCGAGCCGGCGGCCGTTATCGTTGCGCTGGTTCTCTTAGGGCAGGTGATGGAGTTGCGTGCCCGCAGCCAGACCAGCAGTGCGATTCGTGCGTTGCTTGGCCTTGCACCTAGAACCGCGAAGAGGCTCGACGACAAGGGCGGCGAGACTGACGTACCGCTCGATCAGGTACAAGTCGGTGACGGGCTCCGAGTACGTCCAGGGGAAAAGGTGCCGGTCGATGGGACGGTTCTTGAAGGCCACAGCTCCGTTGATGAATCGATGGTCAGCGGTGAGCCCATACCGGTCGAGAAAGACACCGGCGCAAAGGTAGTGGCCGGTACGGTAAATGGAACCGGTGGATTTGTCATGCGTGCAGAGCGCGTTGGTGCCGATACGCTTTTGTCGCAGATTGTAAAGATGGTCAGCGAGGCACAGCGCTCGCGAGCGCCCATTCAGCGGCTCGCTGATCAGGTTTCGTCGTACTTTGTACCAGCAGTCATCGTCTCTGCCATCGTCACATTTGCTGTGTGGTTCATCGCCGGTCCGCAACCGCGCTTGGCGCATGCCCTCGTGAATGCAGTTGCCGTACTGATCGTTGCTTGTCCGTGTGCTCTTGGGCTCGCCACTCCGATGGCCATCATGGTAGGCACTGGCCGTGGAGCTCGCGCCGGCATTCTTATCCGCAATGCGGAAGCGCTGGAAATATTCGGCAAGGTCGACATGCTCATCATCGATAAGACGGGGACCCTCACCAAAGGCAAACCGACGCTGAGTTCCGTTGTCCCTCAGCCGGGTTTCGATGAATCCGGCCTACTGCAACTTGTCGCCAGTCTTGAGCGCTCCAGTGAGCACCCTTTGGCTGCAGCCATCGTCAAAGGCGCCGAGGCGAAGAAGCTCCCCATGATAGAAGTAACTGGCTTCAACTCTGAAACTGGAAAAGGTGTCAAGGGGACCATCTCTGGGAAGCACGTAGCTGTAGGCAATGCCGAACTATTCCTCGACCTGTCCGTCGATCCTGGCCCGCTGCTCAATCAGGCCGAAGCCCTGCGCAAAGAGGGGCAAACAGTAATGATGATCGCCGTTGATGGCAAGGCTGCAGGAATTGTCGGCGTCGCCGATCCGATCAAAGAATCCACACCCGATGCAATCCGCGAACTTCAGGCGGCAGGGTTGAAAGTCATCATGGTTACCGGAGACAACGCAACGACCGCGAAAGCAGTCGCCGATAAGCTCGACATCAAGTTCGAAGCCGACGTGCTGCCTCAAAAAAAGGCTGAGGTTGTCAAAGAGTACCAGCGAAGAGGCTCTGTGGTCGCGATGGCTGGAGACGGGGTAAACGACGCCCCTGCACTAGCGCAGGCCGACATCGGAATCGCCATGGGCACTGGCACTGATGTGGCCATGGAAGCTGGCGGTATCACGCTATTGAAAGGCGATCTACGCGGCATTCTCCGTGCCCGGCATCTCAGCAAATCAACCATGCGTAATATTCGCGAGAACCTGTTCTTCGCATTCGTCTACAACGCCGTTGGGGTACCGATTGCCGCGGGTGTCCTGTTCCCGGCCTTTGGACTGCTGTTGAATCCGATGATTGCCGCTGCGGCCATGAGCTTCAGCTCAGTCTCAGTGATTGCCAATGCGCTAAGGCTGCGCACAATCAAACTTTGACTCGATCTTCCCGAAGATCTGGAAGCATTTAATACTTGAATCATAGGGAGAATTGAATCTTTCAAGGATCCGCGACATGTGTGGGCTCGCTGAACCCCCGGCTCAGCGCCCACGTCCGATCCAAATACTGCATCAACCAGCTCGATGGGCAGATATATCAGGGTTTCTGCCAAATCCTCTTACCATGAACGAAGCTAGCACGAAATGGCAGACGCATGAATCGGTGATTCGGTTGCACTATGGTTTAGTGCGCTTGGGTGACAAACCGTGAATAGCGTAAGCGCCGTCCCACACGGTTGTGCTGGAACCTACCTTTTCACACGGCCTGATCGTTTGCTCCGGCTGTTGATTTGATTGATTCTATGGGGCGGGTTTTAGAACCCCTTTTCACAGGGCGATACCAGGTCCGGTCAGGCTATTCTGTCTTCCCACAGCCCCTGGAACTCGCTACGGCGATTGCCACATTTCCACCGCCGCAACGACCACGGGGACGAATGAATATCCCCCAAAAAGGCCCGTTAAGGGGTACGCATTCTGAGGGCAAGGTCACTACCACCGCAGAGACTCTTCCGCCTCTTGACGAATCAGTGAATATTTCGGTGAATCGCTCCTGCGTCAACAGTGTCGCCGGTCCGCGAGATCGTCTGAAAATACATGTCATCGCCTGCAATTTCGATCAGCATGAATGTGCGGTCTGTATCGAATCCCTTGTCTGTGATCGCGGAAGGTGTGAGGTTGCCGGGACGCAACGATCCTGAGGCTCCTTCAGTGAAATAGTAGACTCCATGCTGGGGATGGACCCGCTCGTACACGTGCTCGTGTCCTGAGAACACGACGTCCACGCCGTACTTGATGAACAGCGGCTCCAGCGATTGCCGCAAGTCGAGGGACGGACCATGAAATTTCGCCGAAGTATAGAGAGGATGATGGAAGTAGCATACCTTCCAGTCGGTTTTGCCGGCACTCTGTAACTGCGTCTCCAGCCACGCCAACTGCTTCTGGTCCATGTAATTGCTGTTCAAGACAAAGAAGTGTACATTGCCCTTCTTGTATGTGTAATAGCTCTCCCCGTTCATGTTGAAAGATTTGTAGAAGATTTCATTGGTATTGTCGTGGTTCCCAAGCGACGCGTAAAACTTCACGCCGGCGTCGATGAGCGGCTTATAGGGCACCGCGAACTTGTGGTCAAAATCGACCGGTTTGCTGCTGCCGTAGATATTGTCCCCCAGCATGATCGCAAAATCGAAAGGGTAGGCCTGCCGCGCCTTGAGCATTTGTTGAGCTGTCTCGTACTGGGGCTGATCGCCAGTACCCATGTCTCCAATCACGGCGAACCGGACCGAATTGGGCTTGAGAGGAAACTTGAACTCGTCCGCTCGCAGGCCAGCCGCGAGAACGGTGAAGATACCGAGCCAGAGAAAGATACGACGTTGCATGATTCAATCCAATCTTTTGAGAATTTACGGTAGTGCTTCGTGAAACAGATCGACGACCAGGTTCGCTTTGCTGTCGACCAGGACCAAATCGCGCCCGATGATACGGTATGCCAGTTCGTCAGGAAGTGTGGGCAACTTCTGCAATAGAGTGGACGGGAAGGTCGTTTCGGCGACAGCATCCGGGTAAATCCCGTTCACTTGCAGGGAAACTGCCTTAACTGTTTTTTGTTGTTGGAGCGTGGAGCGCGTAGCGGCGCTTTGCCGATCCTTAAATACGCTTTGGATCAAATGTCGAAATGCTTCGCGGACTTCGCGCGTGAAGATATCTCCAGTTTTTGCGTTTGGCCGCCCCTCACGGATCTTTCTTGCCAGCGCCTGTTGGTGTGCGGCGATTATCTCCGGCAGTTCCTCTTTGTTCTTCAAGGCCGGAAGCTGCTTTTCGATAGAATTGCGCAATTTCAAGTATTCATCCACGCTCACCGTGAACTTCTTCAATGCCGCCGCGTCGTCTGCCTGCTCCTTGTTTGGAGCAGCGCCCTGTCCCGCGAGAGCACCGGCGGCGGCGAGAGAGAGCGCTACCAGCAGGGCAATCCCTCGATATGGAACCCGTCTCATTGTTCGCATTCAATTCTCCTCTGCGGTGGGTTCACCGCTCGTGAACTAGGTTTCGCTCTTCTCTTCCTTCGCTTCTTTGGCTTCCTTGACGTCCTGGGCTTCCTGCGCGTCCCGGACCGCTTCCTTGACGGCTTCCTTCACCGCCTGCTTGACCACCCTCTTCATTGTGTCCTTTACTCCGTTGTCGTGGAGCATGTCGTCGCCGGCCTTGGCCACTGCAATTCTCACCGCCTTCTTCACCGTTGCTGCGAGTGGATCCATTTCTTTGGCGAGGGCTTGTTGCGTCTTCTCTTCTTCTCTTGCTGAGACTGTGACTGAATGTTCTTTGCGAGTCTCGGGATCTTTCGGTGCGGCTAGTGCGTTCTTTTCGCATGCTGAGGCCCAATCGGTTTCAAAGATATCGACCAGCTTTGCCACCGACTTTGCATCGTCAATAATGAGGCCGACTTCGCGGCGCGCATCCAGTTCCGCCGTGCGAAGGCTCTGGCTGCCCACGAAGGCCTGGTGCCGGTCGCGGATGATAGTGCGCGTGTGCAACCGCGTGCCGTTCATCTTTTGCACGTTGAAGGGGGCGTGTCCATCAACCGAGCCGATGACTTTGATCTCGACGCCTGCCTTCGCCTGCTCCTGCAGAATACCGAGCATCTCCTTGTCCGATATCTTGGGGTCGTAGATCAGCAACTCCTTCTTCGATCGTTTCAGGAACGTCCCCAGCACATTCCTGGAATTTGCCGGACTAACGACAAATGTATCTGTTGTCGTCGCGTACTCGGTCCGGGTGCAGTCGGCTCGAAACAGTTTTTCCGCTTCACTTACCCAATCGGCGTGGGTGGTTTCGATGCCGAATGCGCGGCTGTGGTCGATATCCAGATGCGTGAAATTGAAGGAAAGCATGCACAGGACTCGGCGATCGATCAGGACGTACTTGGCGTGATAACGGATGAGGTCATCGGCCGTGCGAGCAACAATGATTCCTGCAGTCAGGCAGCGCAGTTCCAGTTTGCGCAGGCCTTCTTCTCCGCCGCGATTTGAATAAGCGATCAGGACATTTACCTTGACGCCCCTGTCCGCGGCTGCTTTGAGCGCCAACTCCACGTCTTTGCGATCGAATCGAAAGATGGCAATCTCTATGCTCTTCTTCGCACTCTTGATGGCGGATAGCAGTGGTGCAACGCCGTCGGTTGGTTCAATGATCAGTTTCACGATTCGGCCTCTCCGGCTCTTGCCTTGTCTGGAACTTCACGGTCTGGGTTCGCATTTTTCCGCTCTGAAAAAGGAGCGTCCCAAGCTGTATTTCTCCCGCGAACGATCACAGGGCGTTCAGCTCTGCGATCCTCTTTCGCACCGTCTGCGTGTAGATCGTGATTTCAGCGGGTGTATATCCCGCAGCGCGGAAGCAGTCGCTGATTTGTTCCTCAGAAAGTTGAGAAAGCCGCTGCCCCAGCCATTTTGCATCTTCCCGCGGAATATGTTTGGTGATCTTCTCCATTCGAGTTCGCGCCCTGTAGTTAGGTACGTTAACTACCGAGAGAAAGAAAGGCCGGCTGTGCATGACGAAATCAACGAATTCGTGATCAGATCTATTGATAAATTTCGAGCGCGCATAATCTTTCGGTGAGCCCTTGGAGCGCATGAGGGAATTACCCGTATTTCCAAAACTGGCGCCCAGGTCGTTGACTACATATCTGTGTTCATCGCCAATCTCGTAGATTGAGTTGTTGACTGATTTCAAATCCCAGTTATTAATCAGCGACATCATTACGCGCAAGCCGTTGAATTCCCGCTTGCCCTGAGATCGATTGGCGAACCAGCTCCAGGTGCTAAGATTCTTGATCTCCTTGATCTTGCGTTCCAGACGCGCTTTGTGGACGGTGCCGTCCGCGGAGACAAACTTGCCGCCACGGTGCAACTTCGGCATGTTCGTCACTTTGAATTCCGGCAGGTAATAATCTTCATCGACGTAATAGCCGGCGGCCCATAGCAGGCGTGTCGCAGCGGTTTCCGACTGGGGTTCTTGGCCAAGTTTTACCTTCCAATGGACGCCCTGATCGTCTGTGATTTCGAACTTTGGACTCGTTCCTTCGGCATCTTCCTTGAGGAAGGTGAATTTGCCATTGGCATCGGGCGCATGGGCTCTCCCTCCCGCGCCGTAGAGAAGATTCAAGGAAGAGAGATCGCCTGCATCCTGCCAGACGGTCTCCGACAGGTTGGCGGTATCTTCCTGATGCTTGCTTTTATCTTTTTTCTGTGCTCCTAACGGCGCAGAGAGAATCAAGAGCGCTAGCAACACGCTGAAATATTGACTTACTTTTGTTCGTGACATTGTCTTTCTCCTCTACCTCGTCCGAAAGCAACTGTTGACTACCTACCAGTTGAGCAACTTCGGGAGTCTGAATTCTGTGCAATTCTGCATACACGCCGTTACTCGCCAATAGAGACTCATGAGTCCCTTGTTCGACCAATTCGGAATCTTTGAGCACAAAGATCACGTCCGCGTTGCGGATGGTGGAGAGGTGATGCGCGATGACGACAGACGTTCTACCCTTCATCAACTTGTCCAGGGCTTCAATGACGGATTGTTCTGAGGCGGCATCCAGGCCCACGGTCGGCTCGTCAAGAATCAGGAACGGAGTATCTCGGATGACCGCTCGGGCAATGGCAATTCGCTGACGCTGACCCCCAGAGAGCGTGACGCCTCGCTCACCGACCAGGGTGTCGTAGCCCTCGGGCATTTCCTCGATGAATTGCTGCGCATTGGCAAGTTCGGCAGCGCGCCTGATTTCCCTGGCTGAGGCGCCGGGCTTCCCATAGGCAATGTTTTCCCAAATAGTGGCGCGGAAGAGAAGCGTGTCCTGCAGGACGAAACTGATCTGATCGCGAAGCGACTTTAACCGATAGCGACGAATGTCCGTGCCATCAATTTCAATATGGCCGGAAACGGGGTCGTAGAAGCGCGGGATCAAGCTGACGAGGGTGGTCTTCCCGGTACCCGAGGGACCCACAAACGCCGCGACCTGCCCGGCTTCGATTTTGAAGCCGATGTCTTTGAGTATCTGCTTCTCCTTATCGTTTCCATAGTTGAAGCAGACTTGAGCGAATTCGATTTCGCCTTTAAACTTGGGGGCCGTGCGTGCAAGCGGCTCGTCACGAACGCGGCTCTCAATCTCCAGGACTTCCTGAATGCGCTCGTAACCGACCATCGCCTTCGAGATGGTGTCGGTCATTTTTGAGAGATCACGCATCGGCTTGTACATCTTCCCCAGATACATCAGGAATACAATCAGCGTGCCGATGGTGAGTTGTTCGGACAGGGCAAGGCGCGCCCCGTACCACAGGACCAGACAGGTCCCGATTGCCACGATGACCTCCACGACCGGGGCGAGCTTGGCCTTGACACTTCGGGCCTGGAGGCCTGCTTCGACGTTCTCCAGGCTTTCAGTTTCGAATCGTTTCTGTTCATAATCTTCCCGGGCAAATGCCTTGACCACGCGTATGGAGGTCAATACTTCCTCTACCAGCGAGAGCAGTTCGCTTTCCTTTTTTCGAACCGCACGCGAGGCCTTCTTGATGTTCAGCGTGTAGTAATAGACAACCAGAAAGAGCACCGGCAAGACAGATAGGGCGATGAGCGTAAAGCGCCAGTTGAGATAAAACATGACCCCAATCATGCCGACCAGCGTCATCACGCTGACCAGAATGCCGAGAAGGGCCGAGGTAATGAAGTCCTGGACGCCTCCGATGTCACTGGTAACCCGTGTGATCAGATCGCCGGTTCGCGACTCGTCGTGCTCCGCCAGTGACAGACGGTGAATGTGGTGGTACAGGGTTTTGCGCAGGTCGTGCCCCACCCATTGACTGACGCTCGTTGTTAGATATTTTTCGAAGTACGAGCTTACGGCGCCAACAATCGCAATGAGCGCGACGGCAGCTACGGCAAAGTTCAGAACTGCATAGTGGTTTTGGCCGAAGAGCCCAGTGATAACTTCGTTCAGCCGCCCTGGAACTTTGTTCGACGACTGTATGTTGTCAACAACGATCTTGAGTGGCCACGGCTCGAGAATATCCGTGAGAGCCTCGCCCAGTACCGCCACCAGCGCAAGGGTCAGCGCCTTCCAATGAGGACGAAGTGGATCGATGATCCTGAGTTTTCGCGAGGCCCTGGACACCGTATTGCAGCCTTTCTTAGTGTCCGACGAAACAGACGCATATAAGCGACAGGGCACTATCGAGCAATAGCAGCGGAGCTGGCTCAGGAACAGGAGCACTCACAGGATGGACGATTTGACCGGAGTAATCGAGTCCGCGTGAGGAGCCCAAGGGCTGGCCAAACTGAAACTCGATTGACCCAAATGCGCCGCGCTGTCTGTGCTTGCAAGCTCGATCGTGAAGATAGGGTCCGAACGCATCAAAACTGTCGACGCCAACCAATTGCCAATGCGAAACTTGCCTGTTGGTCAGCCGCCTGTGAGCATCTTCTTTCCATCTCCTCCTATGCTTAATGAGGATTTCCGTCCCGGGCTCTCGAGTGATGACACTTATCCCAGGAACATCAAGTCGAAAGTCCCAGCCGATCTAGGGTAATAGAATCTCGGGGCCTGCTCTGTCCTAAATTGCTCACTTCGGTCTTCCTGGCCGCTTTGATCGCCGTACGTCGGCGCAGATTCTTTGACCCGATGCTTGATCAGTCAGCTCTTTTCCTGGATGACGCGGTCCGCAGAACCAAACTCCCAGGTATTGCACACTTTGCTCTGGAATTACTTCAAAGTTGAGCACCGAACTTGATGTGGACAGGATACCGTCGTTCACACCTAAGACCCTTGCGCGCAGCCAGCTAAATCGCTCATTGTGATGCGGCTCCTTCTTTCCGAAGTGCGTTTCCGGACCTCGTGGATTCATAAGAATTCGTCAACGGCCTGCGAAAACTCATATCCATTTCTTTCTTAGCAACCAGACTTTAACTCCTTGCGTGAGGCCGGTATAGGCGACAAGCGTAAGTAGCAGGATGGGCCAGTACAGCCCCGGCAAGTGTGTCAGCCCTAGCGAAGAAGCCAATGGCGAGTAAGGAAGCCATACTCCAAAGGTCATGATCGCCAGTGTTGTGAGGATCAGGGGCCAGCTTGCGCGGCTCTGAAGAAATGGGATCTTATTCGTGCGAATGATGTGGATGACGAGTATCTGCGTCATCAACGACTCCACGAACCAGCCCGTCCGAAATAGCGGAGCTCGAGACGGATCCCAGCACTTGAAGAGATAGAGCATGATGAAGAATGTGGAGTAGTCGAAGATCGAACTGATGGGTCCTATGCAAAGAATGAATCGTTTGATCTCACCGATGTTCCAGGGCCGCGGCAGCGCCACCAGTTCATCGTCCACCTCGTCGGTGGGAATTGGCAGCTGCGAGAAGTCGTAGAGCATGTTGTTTGTCAAAATCTGAATTGGTGCCATCGGAAGGAAAGGAAGAAATGCGCTCGCCCCCAACACGCTGAACATGTTTCCGAAGTTGGAGCTGGCGCCCATCCGAATGTACTTGATAATGTTTGCGAAGACTTTTCGCCCTCCGATTACGCCCCCGTCCAGCACCATGAGATCCTTCTCGAGCAGGATCAGATCCGCTGACTCCTTGGCGATGTCGGCCGCTGTATCCACTGAGATGCCAATGTCTGCAGCGCGCAATGCGGGAGAATCGTTGATTCCGTCTCCCATGAATCCCACGACGTGCCCGTTGCCGCGCAGGACGCGTACGATCCGCTGCTTGTGGGCGGGAGAGAGGCGGGCGAAGAGAGTTGTCTTCTCAGCAGCCTCCGCAAGTTCAGTGTCGGACAATTTCTCCACATCATCGCCGAGCAGCATCGGGTCGGCTAGGAGCCCCACATCCCTGCACACTTTGCGGCTTATCAGGTCGTTGTCGCCGGTGAGGATCTTCACCACCACACCATGGTTGTGCAATGCCTTGATGGCGCCTGCGGCAGTACGCTTAGGCGGGTCTAGAAAAGCGACATACCCTTTCAGCACGAGATCGCGTTCATCGTCCCTTGAGCAGGTCTTTTTTTCCGACAGCTCTTTGATTGCCACCGCCAAAACCCGGAATCCATCATTGCTGAGACTCGCATATTCGTCCTTCAAGCCTTTCATCAGTGCAGGGTCCATGGGAGACACCTTCCCATCCAATTCGAAATGGGAACACTGATGAAAGATCTCTTCCGGGGCACCCTTGGTGAGGAGGATCGCCTTGCCCTCAGGGCTCTCGACGAGTACGGACATCATGCGTCGCGTGAAGTCGAAGGGAATCTCGTCCAGTTTCTTGTACTTCTCGACCAGAGCTTGCCCGTGAAAATCCGAACTGTTCAGAATCGCAGTATCAAGCAGGTTCTTGAGGCCCGTTTGAAAGTGGCTGATGAGGTAGCCGTCCATGAGTACTTCATCTGTTTCACGTCCGGCAACATTGCAGTGCCGCTGAAGGATGACCCGATCTTCGGTGAGAGTGCCTGTCTTGTCGGTGCACAATACGTCCATACCACCGAAGTTCTGGATGGCGCTGAGACGCTTGACAATCACCTTCTTACGGCTCATGGCAAGCGCGCCCTTAGAGAGGCAGACAGAGACAATCATGGGCAGCATCTCCGGAGTCAGTCCCACGGCCACTGCCATCGCAAAGAAAAAGGCGCCCTTCCAATCGTGCTTTGTAAACCCGTTGATGAAGAAAACCAGGGGCACCATGACGGCCATAAGCTGGATCATGAGCCATGTGAAACGGCTGAGGCCCTGGTCGAAACTTGTCGGCGGTTCCTCCTCCGTGATGGAACTGGCCATTGTGCCGAGGTACGTGTGGACACCAGTCACGACTACGACAGCGGTCGCCGTGCCGCTTTGAACGCTCGTACCCATGAAGCACGAGTTCTTCAGTTCCGCCGGCGAGTTGGCAGCCTTAGGATCGACGTCGTGGAACTTCTCTACCGGAAGCGACTCTCCGGTCAAAGTTCCTTGGCTGACAAATAGATCCTTTGCAGAGAGAACCCGCACATCGCCAGGTATCATGTCGCCGGCGGAGAGATTGATAATGTCCCCCGGAACCAGGTCCCGAAGTGGTAGCTCACGCGCTTTGCCATCCCTAACCACCGTTGCGGTCACGTGGATCATGGCTTTGAGCTTTGCAGCAGCGGCGTCCGCACGCGCTTCCTGCAAGAATCGGAGCGTCACGCTGAGCACTACCATGCCAGCCATCACGCTGCCGGCACGCACGTCCCCGGTGGCAAATGATATCGATGAAAGAACTGCCAGCAGAATCACCAACGGGTTACGCATGATGATCAAGAGCCGAATGAACCAGCCGCGCCGGCGCTCCTGCGCAACCTCATTCGGTCCGGATGTACGCGCACGGCTCTCGGCTTCGATTTGAGTCAAGCCGCCCAGACCCGTTTGCAGGGAGCGAAGGAGTTCGTCGCCATCCTTCGCCGCCGCATCGAGAACTGCCGAAGAAACTCGAATGTTATGTTCTTTAGCTTTTTCGGGAATTGAAGATGCTTCGGGGGGCGGCGGAGTCACCGCGAGGCCAGTGACGCCGGAGTTCATGCCAGCAGTCGTCTTCTCGGCCGCGCGATTCGGATCAGCTATCGTCATCCCTTTGGTCACCACTAAACACTATGCAACTGGCTGGTGCGCGAACGGGTCGGTATCGCGCCCGCTTGCTGCCAGCCTATTTTGGAAAGGAATGATCGACCCTCAACTAGAAGATTCAAGAGATACCGCCGAGGATACCGAATCACCTATTGCATATCTGCGCAGTTGCAAGATCGCTTTCGCCTCATCATCCAACTGATCGCCGTTCCGATTGCGAATCCTACCGCGAGCATAGCTACAACTGTTTCAATCGGATTTCTCTGCACGCGTCTCTTTGCGTCATCAAAAGCCTCACCCGCGGCGTAGTTGCCATGTTTTACAGCGCGCCGCGCTGCTCCCACCCCATCCTCAATTGCTTCCGCCGCATAAGAAGCCGCCCGAGAGGCCTTGTGCACGGTATCCGCAATTTGTTCACTCGTCTGTTCGAACGATGATTGAGCCATTGTCTCTTAACCTTTCTCGTTTCCTGGTTCGATGTTGATTAGCCTATTCGCCAATGCCTGAGATTGAATCGCTTATCAACCAATATCCAACCTTCAGGCTGCTGAAGGATGGTCTCCTTTGCTCTTCTGCCTTCAACTCAAAGCAGGTGGCGAGCCGGCTCAATCAGAATCTGAATTTGAAAAGTGACTCAGTCGTCACGCAAGGCCTCGATTGGATCAAGATACGCTGCCTTTCTTGCCGGATAGTAGCCAAAACCGACACCCACCAGCGCCGAGAAGAACACCGCAAGCAATACTGCGCCCGGACCAACGGATGTTGCCCCGCCTGCCAGTTTCGAAATCAGGAACGATGCGCCTATACCAAGGACTATTCCGATGAATCCGCCAGCGATTGAGAGCGTGATCGCCTCCACAAGAAACTGCGTGAGAATGTCGCGCGTCTTTGCGCCCAGTGCCTGCCTACATCGGACTCGTCCACATTGGTATCGAGTTGCATCTTTGTCAGATCTTGCGCAATTTAAAAAACAGTCGGCGCAGCAAACGATGCCGCGACAGTCTGGCCAACATCCATTCGTCGCGCTATCACTGTGCCATCCTGTGACACGATCTTTTCCTGGTCATCCAGCAATTGCTTCGGAATTCCGTTTTGCGCCCACGCAGAGCGATAGCGATCGAGGTCCATCTGGGCCTGCGCCAGGACGTTGATATCGTGCTCCAGAGCGCCCTCGGCCTGAAGCACCTGTGCCTGGTAGGGCCGCGGATCAATATCAATCAGTGCGTCCCCTTTGTGTACTTGCTGCCCCTCGCTGTAATGCACCGAAGTCAGGACTCCACTTGCCTGCGCGGTGATTGAGGACGTGTAGACAGGAGTTACTGTACCAATGGCATCCAGGTATATGCCGATGCTGCCCTTCGCGGCTGTGGCAATCGTAGTTGTGACAGATGGCTTAACGGCAGCGAGCGAGCGCTTCGCGGCCACTGCTTTGGCATCCATTTCGTGGATGATCAGGAAAAGGATCACAACCAGAAGCAGTAGGGAGAGCAGGCTACTCCACAGAATCCAGTGCTCGTGATACCAAGGGCGTGGCGGAGACAACTGGTGATCGGAGCCAATGTGCTGAACATTCGAATTGTCTTCGATCTCATCCATTCATAATTCCGCATCCTCGCACATTCGACAATGGGTCCTGCCTAGAATCGTCGAAGTGCGGGGGCGTTGTATGGTCAGTTTTGCTCATTTCTGAAGGTCTGAGGAAGCACGAAAGCTGGTTACCTGGAGTGAAGTATTTGGGAATTTCAAAGGATGTTTACATTTGCCCGAAGTCGCCAATGGACGTCTATCCCACTCGTTCGCATCATCCGACGCAAGCGAAGCTCTACACACATGCATATTCCGCCTTCACGATGTGTGTTCAGAAGAGCACAGCCTTTGGCCTTTGTTCCAGAGGAGGATGAGGTTCAAGGCGCCGTCAACACCGGACCAGGTGACCATTATGCCTAAAGCTCATGTATTTCCTTCCATTCCCACAAAGATCCTGTTGCCGATTGACTTCAGCCCGTCATCCCAGGTAGCTCTGGAGATGGCGGCTGATCTTGCCAAACACTTTCATGCCAAGCTCTTTCTCGTTAACGTGATCGCGATGTTCCCACCATCAACTCTCCCTGAAGTTATTCCCGAAGCCACCTTTATTCAGGAATCAAGAGCATTCGCAGAACGCAATCTGGCCAAGTGCAAGGCAGCACTGGTGACCAGGGGAGTGAAATCAAATTCCAGTGTTGAAGTTGGAAACGACGTAGTCGGCAACATCATGGATGTGATCGATCGCGAGCATATTGACATGGTCATCATCTCCACCCATGGCATCTCCGGATGGCATCCGCTGGTCTTCGGATCGATTGCCGAAAAGGTGGTCAAGCTGGTGCAATGTCCGCTCTTGCTTCTTCGATCAGCCAGCCCCGGCGCGGAAACTACTTCACGGCTCTCTACGAAATGGTGGTAGCAAGAACAGCGCTACGGGGTGCAAATTATCCTCGCGCACCTCCGAATCTCCTGAAGATTCCTGTGTACGTCACGAAACGAGAGGGGATGATGAAAATCGAGTCAAAAGATTTCCGTGTGCCGCCTGGGAAGACGTTCGACCTCAATAAGTGGCCAACGATCGTAGCGCCCTTTTGCAAGTCGAAGAAGCAGTATCGAAAGCTTCTTGAAGAACATATTCGAGAGTTGAGTTCCCTGCAACAGCTTCACTATGCGTCCAACACTCACGCGTTGCTTCTGATCTTCCAGGGTATGGACGGCGCCGGCAAGGATGGCGCGATTCGGCACGTCATGTCCGGGGTCAATCCAGCCGGCTGTGAAGTTGTCAGTTTCAAGCAGCCGAGCGCCGATGAACTGGAGCACGATTTCCTATGGCGCACAATATGCAAGCTTCCGGAACGCGGCCGCATCGGCATCTTCAACCGTTCTTATTACGAAGAGGTGCTGGTCGTTCGAGTGCATCCGGAGATCCTCCGCAGCCAGGGGCTTCCTGAGCAGTTGCGAGACGAGAAGGATATCTGGCGGCAGAGGTATGACTCCATCGCGGACCTGGAGAGGCATCTCCATCGCAATGGCACCGAGACCATCAAGATATTCCTCAACCTCTCCTACAAGGAACAACGAAAGAGATTCCTTGCGCGCATCGATGAGCCGGAAAAGAACTGGAAATTCAGCACCTCCGACATTCACGAGAGGAAATACTGGAAGCAATATATGAAGGCCTACGGAGATTGCTTTCGTGCGACCAGCACTCAGCATGCGCCGTGGTACGTCGTCCCCGCCGACGACAAAGACAACGCGCGACTTATCGTCTCCCAAATCATCGTAGATGCGATGCGAAACCTCAAGATGGCGTATCCCCAAACCACGGCAGAGCGGCATCTCGAACTGCGCGCGATCAGGAGGCTATTGGTGAAATAACGTCAAATACACTTTGCGAGTTGATCTGGATAAACAATGCGGCAAAGCCGCCACGGCGCTACCAAAAGTTATGGAGACCGCCGGGAGTCAGGAGTTGCAGTGGGAAGACGTTGCCGGAAGACGAAAGGACAAGTTGGCTTCTGGGTCTGAAATGAACAACGTGGTGAGAAGGGCTTCGGCAGTAGAGCAAGAGAAAGAATGTGCTGCAAGGTCATGGCAGATACTGCCTTGCTGCACAAGAGAATGTAATCAGATGTCCTGGCAAGAGGTTAATCGCCAACTCGAATATGATCCTCTGTTGGAATCCTGCATAAGACATCACCTTCCAGGTAGAACCGAAATCCGAGAACCTTGGCACGCATTGCAAGCGAGTGAATGCTGCGCGAAGAATGGTCATTGCGTTGCACTGAGCCTGTGATGATCATTTCTCGCGCGCAACTTGAGGTCTCGCGATAGACACGGAGGTCCGCCGTAACCACCTGGGGCAAAGAGTCAAAGAGCAGAGCGCGCACATCGATTGCATCCTTAAGAGTCTGGAGCGACGAATGCCTCTCTCGAATGTGTTGAGCGAGATCGACATCCCAGGGGTCCGGAGCCCTGGCCAGCCAGTCGCATTTCACATCCTCTCCGAGCAAGTTGAGACGGAGCAGACGTAACGGCGCACGGGTCAGTTCGCCGTAGCGCATCCGGACGCGGAGACCGCGGAGAAACCGGCTGACGTTGCCTAACTGCTCCGCCAGCCTTGGTCTTCGCGCCAGGCTCCAGTTTTCTTCGTAGGGATCGAAAGAAGAACTGGACGAAACAAGCGACATGAATTTCTCCTGTAGACTTGCGACGTGAGAGCGTTAGAGAGCCACAACTCCTCGTTCTCGGCTCCGAATGCGGACTGCATCATCGACTTTGTAGAGGAATATTTTTCCATCACCAATCACGCCTGTGTAGGCAATGGTCAGGATAGTGTCAATCACTTTCTCTACGATTTCGTCCTGCAGCACGAGCTCCACCTTGATCTTTGGCAGCAGGTCCACTTCATACTCGCGCCCCTTGTAAACCTCGGTGTGACCCTTTTGGCGGCCATGTCCGCGGACCTCTGAAACCGTCATGCCTTCCACTCCCATCTTTATGAGAGCTGATTTGACGGATTCGAATTTGTTAGGCCGGATAATTGCTTCGAGCTTGGTCATAAGATCCTCCTTTCCTGGCTAAGTACCAGTCGCATTGGCAGCGAGCCGCGTTCTATCTCGCTGCCGTTGGTTGGATTACTTGGACGTGGTAAGGTCCTTGGGTAGGCCGGCCGGCGCTGCGAGCGACGAAATCACATACTCGGGATAGGCTGAGATTCCGTGCTCATGAAGATCGAGTCCGTAGAGTTCGCCTTCCTCTGAGACGCGCAGCGTGCCGGTCAAGTTAACGAGATACATCAACGCCAGCGCCACGCTAAACGTAGCCAGAGTAATGATACCGTTGCCGATGATCTGAGCCTTGAGCAGCGTAAAGCCGCCATGATAGAAAAGCCCATTCAGCGCAGCGGAGTTGTCGGGGCCGGTGGGGCCTGACGCTCCATACTTGCCGCATGCAAATAGACCTAGCGACCACGTACCCCAGATTCCGCAGAAGCCGTGCACGGGTACTGCACCGATCGGGTCGTCGATGCGCAGCCATTCAAGCAGTTCCACACCAAGGCAAACGATCACGCCGGCAATGCCGCCTAGAATGATTGCACCTGTTGGGCTGACCCAGTAGCACGGGCAGGTGATGGCCACCAGTCCAGCGAGGAAGCCATTGACGGTGAATCCTATATCCCACTTCTTGCTGATGACGTAGGCGTAGATCATGGCTGTGAGACCTGCCGCGCAGGCCGCCAGCGTGGTGTTTGTCGAGACACGTCCGATGCCCACAAAGTCCATCGCAGAAAGTGTCGAGCCAGGATTAAAGCCATACCAGCCGAACCACAGAATCAGACCGCCCGAGGCTGCGATGGTCAGATCGTGCGGAAGCATCGGGCCCCCGCCATCGCGTTTGAACTTCCTGCCCAGGCGTGGACCCAGAACGATCGAGCCGGCGAGAGCGATGAATCCACCGATCGTGTGCACAACCGTGGAACCCGCGAAGTCATGGAAACTCTGGCCGAGGTTTGGCAAGAAGTATCCCGTTGAACCCATGGTGGCCAGGAATCCATCGGGCCCCCACGCCCAGTGACCAATGATCGGATAGATGAAGCCCGAGACACCCAAAGAGTACAGCAGATCGCCGATGAAACCGGTGCGGCCGATCATGGCTCCCGAGGTGATCGTGGAGCACGTATCAGCGAATGCAAACTGGAAGATCCAGACCGCCAGAAATGCGACGCCGGTGGACTCATATGTTTCGGGTGCATCCTGCAGAAAGAACCAATGGTAGCCGATGAATCCGTTGCCGTGGCTGAACATGAATGCAAAGCCAATGGCGTAGAAGAGAATGCCGCAGAGGCAAGTGTCAACGATGCACTCCATTAGCACGTTGACGGTCTCACGAGAGCGACAGAATCCGGCCTCAAGCATGGTAAAGCCAACCTGCATTCCAAAGACAAGGAATGCGGCAATCAATGTCCACGCAGTGTTGACGGGATTGACGACGTCGGCGGCCTTTACCGTGCTGTCGGCAGCCAGGACTTTGGTAAAGAGGAGTCCGGTGACGGCTGCCATCACCAAAAGGGTCAGTCCCACCCCCATCACCTTGCCTGCCAGAAGAGTCGCGCCATAGCGCCTCCACTCCGGGTCGCGCAAGCGCTCTGCTAAGCGGGAGATCTTCGATGCAAGGGATTGAGATGTCCCTCGCCGCACAATGGATTTCATCGTGTGGTTCCTCCTGTATGAGTTTGTCTTCACGAGATAGACAACTACCCGACCGGCCTTTTGTTGATAAACCGGTGCCTGGATTCCTACCGCATAATCGCGGCAAGTGCGCGTTCTGTTGCTGATTAAGAGTGCAACTGCGGAAGGCTGCCGTGTCTGCTGGGAAGTCAGAGCTTCGGCGAACCGGGGTTACACCCATACTGCCCGAGCCGCTATCCTTGTCGAACAGTTATGAACAGAGGCTAGTGCCCGAAGTGCGAGATTGCAATCTATGCTTTGGTATAGTCAAACGGGTTCGATATAAAGACAGTATGAGGATTTAACTGGAAAGCCCGTTCTATTCACTCAGATGAGCGGACCACGATGGTTCCTTTGCGCGCTCACACATCTTCACGAGCTCCGCCAAGGAACCAGCACGCATTTTCTCCATGACTTGGCGCCGATGCAGCTTCACCGTGATCT
Source organism: Occallatibacter sp. (assembly GCA_035648535.1). Taxonomy (GTDB): domain Bacteria; phylum Acidobacteriota; class Terriglobia; order Terriglobales; family Acidobacteriaceae; genus Telmatobacter. The sequence goes on from DASRLI010000199.1 coordinate 38,631, forward strand.
CGCTCAAATTCAGCTCGCCTGCAATTTGCTTGTTCAAAAGACCAGCGGTAACCATACCCATCACTTCACGCTCGCGTGTTGTTAGTGAGTCGATGCGAGCGCGAATTGAATCAAGGATCGCTTCTTCCTTGCGGCGGGCTCGGTCCGATGCGAATGCCTGCTCTACCGCATGCAGCAGCTCATCTTTTTGAAACGGCTTTGTGAGAAATTCCACCGCGCCCGCCTTCATCACCTTCCGCACCATCGGGATGTCTCCGTGCGCGGTCATGAAGATTACCGGTATCTTGATCCCCGACTTCCTCAATCGCTCCTGGAACTCAACACCACTTATCCCTGGGAGTCGCGCGTCCAGAAGCAGGCACCCAGCCATTGCTTCAGACCAGTGAGCGCTGAAACCCTCTGCTGTGGAATAGCACTTAGCGTCGATTCCAATGGCTTCGAGAAAATTGCTAAGTCCCTCGCGAATAGATTCATCATCGTCAACGATGAATACCGTTTCTTTCTTGTCCTTCGAAGTCTCCGGCTTCTCTGTCATGATTGCGCTCGCACAGTGAATTGTAAGATGGCGCCGCCCTGTTTGGAGTCTTCCGCCCAGAGCCGTCCGTCATGGGCTTCGATAATACTGCGGCAAATGGCCAAACCCATTCCTGTTCCGTCCGGCTTAGTACTGAAGAACGGCTCGAACATTCTCGAAGCAATTGCGGGAGCAATGCCCGAACCATGATCCTCGACCACTACCAGGATTTCGCCGTCGCCGTGCTTCTTTGACCGAATGATAAGTTCGCGCGGTGCGGCAACCCGCGTCATGGCGTCCATACCGTTTATGGCCAGGTTCAGAAGTACCTGCTGGATCTGCACCGGGTCCATCTCCAATTGGGGAAGGTCGTCTGTCAGTTCGAGTCGAATGGACACATCTCGTCGAATCGCTTCATCGCGCAACAACCTTGCCAACTCCCGAATCAGCCGATTTATGCTGGCCAATTCGCGTACTTGCGCCTCCTTGCGGAAGAGTGCACGCACGCGGCTTACAACAACACTTGCGCGCGTACTTTCCTGAACAATCTTCTCCGCCGTCGCCGAGGCCTTCTCAAGGTTTGCTGGCTCACTTTGGAGCCACTCGCGGCATGCGTAAGCATGCGTCACCACGGCCGTCAGAGGCTGGTTGAGTTCGTGCGCAATAGATGCCGCCATCTCCGCCATGCTTAGCGTACGCAGCAGGCGCGTAAGATCGTCCTGCGCCTGCACCAGGCTTTGCTGTGCACTGTGTTGTTGCTCAATATCGATGTGGATGCCGTACCAGCGCGCGATTTCGCCATCTTCGGAACGCTGCGGAATGCTGCGCACAAGGAACCAGCGATAAATCCCATCCGCTCCGCGCACTCGCGCCTCGATCTCGAACATGCCGGCGCTTGCCAGTGCGGCCTGCCATCCCTGGCGAAATAGCGGCCTATCTTCAGGATGAATGACATTGAAGAATTCCTCTCCCGGCAACGTCTCCACGCGCCGGCCCAGGTAGTCGCACAAGTGTTGGTTGCAATATTCGATGCAACCCGCAGCGCCTGTGCGCCAAATCTGCTGCGGGATGGCCTCCGTAAGCATGCGCAGTTGCCGCTCGCTTTCCCGTATCTCCAGATTGGATCGCTGCAGCTCGGCTGTTCGCTCCAGTACTTTGGCCTCAAGCTGATCCCGGGCAATCCGAATTGCGTTCTCGGCTCGCTTCCTTGCTGAACTCACAACTGTGATGGCAATGGCACACACAATGAAAGCGGCAAAGAAGCTCTGCGAATCCTTTGCTACAGATATTGAAAATAGCGGTGGGACAAAGAAATAGTCGATTAGGAGCGACGACATCACAACCGCTACGAAGCCGGCAATGAAGCCGCCGAACCACGCACTTCCCATGATCGCGGCAAAGAAGAGAAAGACAAAGGGGTAGGCAATGATGTGCTGCAGAGGAAATGTCCACAACAACGCTACCACCACAAAGCAGCTTGCTATGGCGCACGGCTTCAGGCCATACTCCATCGTCCACCGGGAGAGCTGTTTCGCTTCAGTGCCTGTCATGTTGGCATCATAAACCGAACCAATCCGGGTTACCCGATCATTAGTCGCTGCATGCGTGGCAGTGGGTCCCGCAGGGGCCCCATAGTGCGGCCAGAGCAAGCCCCTCCCGTCTGCAATTCGAGGCGCAAGGGGGCAGCCTGCCAAATCCCCAAAAAGGCACGACCAAACCTTTGCGATTCGGCCGTGTTTAAGGATGTAGATAGGTTGCGGAGTCGTGCGCCGGGAACGGTCTGCAAATCGCATTCCGCTCCTTGCGCCGGTCTTCAATGTTCATGGGTATAACTTCGCCGGCACGATCTCGGGTTGAGGATCTCCGGAGGCGACAATCAGCTTTTTCAACTCCTCGCGTAGTTGTTCAGCAGTTTCACGATATTCTTTTCTGCCTGCTACATTAACGAGTTCATGCGGGTCGTTGCGTTGATCGTACATCTGGTACTCGTGATAGTTGGTGCTTGCGGACGTGTTGGTTGCACCTGTCGGATCGGCGACGCAGTAAGTCCAGTCCTTTGTTCGGATGGACCGGCCGGTCATGGACTCGCTAATCTGAACCAGTTGCTGGTTGGGCCATGCAGCCCTTGCCTTCGCGTCATGAACGATCGGGAAAAAGCTGTGGCCTTTCATGGATTCAGGTATGGGAACGCCTGCAGCATCGAGCAGAGTGGGCGCAAGGTCGACGATGCCGACGATTTCCTGGATCTGGCGCGCGCTCTCAAAGCCGGGCCCGTCGATCAGCATCGGAACGCGAAGCGAGCTGTTGTGCGTACTGCGCTTGTACTCCTGATTACGAGTACAGAAGTGACAGCCGTGGTCGCTCATGAAGACGAAGATTGTGTTGTCGGCCAAGCCCTCCTCTTCGAGAACCTTGCGAAGCCGGCCTACTGAAGCATCGATGCTCTCGCAGGCGCCGTAGTAGTCCGGAAGTTGCTGGTGCCAGTCTCCCGGAAACGCGCGCAGGTCCGGTGGAACGTACGCATTGATGAAGCGCTCGGCCGAGCCCTTGGGGCCGACCATGCGCCCGAGGTCGTTCTGCTGGTGGGGTTCGAGTTGCGAAATCAGGAGCAGGAACGGCTTCTCCTGCTTTTGGCGCAGGAATTTCTCCGCACGATCGGTGAGAAAGTCGACGCGATACTCGTCCTTGTAGGTGATCGGGTTGTTGTCGCGATCCCAGATGGTTCCCTCATAGGGATGAGTGGAGAATTCGAGCGCGTTGGAAGCTTCCCAAAGATCGAGAAAGCCTCCGCGGTGCTCCTGAATGACGGGACCGCGTCCACCGCCCTCGGCCGCCGACCCTGCGGCGAGATGCCACTTGCCAATGTAGTTGGCGGTGTAGCCTGCCTTTCGCAGCTCGGTGGCGATGGTGGGTAGCTCCTGTTTGAGACCGAGACCGTTGTGCCAGACGCCGGTTTCACTGGCGTAACGGCCGGTGAGCATCACCGAGCGCGACGGACCGCAGACGGGTTGGTTGGTGACGGCATGATTGAAATTGGTTCCGGCGGTTGCCAGCGCGTCGAGATTGGGCGTACGAGTGGAACTGTTGAGACCGTTGGCGCCGACGAAGTCCCAGCGGAACTGGTCGGAATGATAGATGACGATATTCGGTTTGCGGCCGCCGGCTGCAACATCGGCTTTCGGGCTCGCGCCGGGCTGCGCAGAATTGGGCAGGGCAGCCGCCACTCCCGCTTGCGCAGCGGCGACGGCTGTCCCTATAAGGAAGTTCCTTCTGTTTACTTTCAAACTTAAGCTCCTCGCTTTTCTTCCTTACGTTGGTGAGTCTTGCTCAGAAGTAGTACTTCATGCTCAACTGAATTTCGCGTGGATCGCTTGGATTGTCGCGTGTAGCGCTGATCGAAGCGAAGGTGTTCGGCGTTGTAAAGTTCAGGCTGCCAGGCTGTCCGAGGTTCGGCGTATTGGTCAGGTTGAAGACCTCGGCGCGAAATTCGAAATGTGTCTCGCCGACTGCCGGGAACTGACGGAAGAGTGACATGTTCAGCCCGCGGTATGGCGGTCCGGTTACCTGCGACGGAGCCCCGCCGAGATTTGCAGGAGTGGCTGAAGTTGCCGTTGCAGCGGCCGGATTTGAAAACGCGGATGGATTCAGGAACTGCTTTGCATTGTGACTGCCGGAATAGGGATTCTGGCCCGCCACTTTCAGCGCGTTGCAGCCCAGACCGGCGGCGTTAGTTGTTGTGCAGGCAACCGTGAACGGTTGCCCGTCCTGGGTAGTGAAGATCCAATTTGTTGACCATCCTCCCGCAACCCAGGAGCCGACGCCACTCGTGAGCCAGCGCTGATTCCTCCCGAAGGGAAGTTGGTAGCTTCCGCTCACATGCACAATGCGCCTCACGTGAATGTCGCAGAGTCCATAATCGGCGCGAATGCCCATTCCGGCAACATATGGGGCACGATAACTGCCGACACCGTTATCAAGCATGTCGCGGGTATCGCTCAAGCACTTTGACAAGGTGAAATTGGCAAGCAGGCTGAAGCCGTTGCTGTAGCGATGCTCACCATTGATCTGCAAGCCATTGTAGTTGGACTCTCCGGCGCGCGCAATAAAGGTTCCACCGGTAGCGAAGTCCGGGAAGAACGAGTTTGCCTTTACGTTTGCTGACGGCGCCAGGATGCTACCGACCGTGTTCTCGTTGATTCCGACCTGCACATGCCTGGATACCGTACCCACGTAGCCGGCCTGGAGAACGGTGTTCGGCGTAAGCTGATATTGGAATTGCAGATTGTAGGCCTCGGAATAGGAGGTCTTCGCGTTGCGCGGCTCGCCGAGCAGGGTAAGGCTCGTATTCGTCGTAGCAACCGCGGCTGCAGCAGTCAGCGGCACATTGACCAGGCCATTTTGCAGAGTTCCGACCGAGTTATCCGAAGTAAGCGGCGTTACGGCGTTGCTGTTGGAATACGACGTGGTCACCTGGAATGGGAAGTTGATGTAGTTGCTGATGCTGAGTCCATGGTTTTCATTCCCCTGGTAGAACATGCCAAACCCGGCACGAACTACTACCTTCGGCAGGAACTGATAGGAGAACCCTACGCGCGGCCCGAAGTTGGTTTTCTGGGCCAGCACAAGACTGTTGCCGTTTACAGGCGTGAACGCGATACCGTCCTTCGCGAGCAACGTCTGAAAGGCGATTGGTACATTCGCAACCTGAGCCTGGGGGATATAGAACGTTGATGTGGTTGTGAGACCTGTTTGAGCTGGTACCACATTCGCGAAGTGATTGTTGCCTTCCTCGGGCGCTCCAATGAAGTCCCAGCGCAGGCCAAGGTTAAGCGTCAGTTTCGGAAGAATGCGCCAGTTATCCTGCACGTATGCGCCAACGACCGGACGGACGAGACGAAACGCGGGCGGAAAATTCGATGCGCTCAATGCGTTTGCCGCGCCTACATTGCTAAGTCCGCCAGGAACGGTCGTCGCTCGAGGATTGAGTATGAACTGTGCGCGATCGGTTGAGCTGTCTGTTGAATTCACGACGGAGGTGTAGACGCCGTTGCTGGTGAAACTGCCCCGCGAGGTGGTCGGTGTCAGCGTGGGGGCGGCAATGTACTGGTACTCGCTGCCCAGACGGATCTGGTGCTTACCTCTGTCGATCGAGAGGTTCTCCGAGATCTGGAAGATGTCGCTGGCCTTGCTGCTCGGGTTCGTGCCGGACGACCCCATGGCGGACAGCAGTCCAAAGTTCAGTGTAGGCAGTCCCCCGTTGGTTGGAATCTGCGGAACCCCCTGGATGCCGTACTGCCCGGGAATTCCCATTACAGTTGCGTTGAACTGCTGCCGCAGATCGGCAACGCGGCTGTAGCCGGCGCGCACTTCAAGCACAAGGCGTGGATTGAAGATGTGGGTCTCGCTGAGCGCCTCGTTCTGCGACTCCGTCCAACCTGTTCCCGGACGGGATGCGCCGCCGTCGGCTACGCCCGGAAATGGAGGCGGCTGGAGTTGGGTATTGTGGACGTAACTGTAGCGGGCAAACGCCGAGTCTCTGTCGCTGAATACGTGATCGAGTCGGGTGTCGAATCCGTTTATGGTGGTAGTGGCCGCCGGGCTTGTCGTGTAGTTGTTGGTCAGTGCCGACGAGGTTGGAGCCGGATATAGCTTGAGCAACGCGATGGCGGCGGCATTCAGCCGAGCGGAGGGCAGTTGATTCATGAGCGCTGTGGCTGAGGCGCCGGTAAAGTTGGTAATTCCGCCGATCGCGCCGTTGTAAAAGGGATCGCGCACAAAGCCAGTGGCGGTGGGCGTCAGCCCTGTGACCGGATCGACGACGCCGGCAGTAACGGGACGGCTGGTCGCTGGGTCAAACACGGCTCCGCTGGGAAATACACGCCCGAGAAGATCTGTCTTGGTTCCGCTTTGCAGCGTGATGAGATCTTGCAGGTTGGTAAACCCGCTGGCATTTTCCGCCGCGGTGGGGACGGTTTGCGTATAGGTCTTTCCTTTGACGACGCGCGTTCCCTGGTAATCAAAGAAGAAGAAGGTCTTATTGCGCGCGTCATAGAGGTGAGGAATGCTAAGTGGGCCACCGATCGTTCCACCAAACTGATTTTGTCGGAACTCGGGCTTGCGTTGCGTGCTGAGTACGAAGAAGTCCTTAGCATCGAAGAAATCGTTGCGCACGAATTCCCACAGATCGCCGTGGTAGGCATTCGATCCGGACTTGGTAGTCACGTTCAGCACCGCGCCGGCGGCGTGCCCAAACTCTGCTGAGTAATCACTGGTCTGTACAGTGAATTCCCGTAGCGCATCGGGCGGAGGCAGTACGACGAATTGAGACTGGTTGACGAGGTCGGCGATGGCAACATTGTCATCCATGCCGTCGAGCAAGTAATCGTTCTGTGTGCGCCGGGATCCATTGGCTGTGAACGAACCGCTTGCCTGCAGGCCGCGGCTGTCGTTCTGCGCAATGGTGACGCCAGGCGACAACTGCGCCAGGAAGGCAGCGTTGCGCCCGTTGAGCGGCAGGTCGTTGATAACTTTCTGACTGACCAACTGCTGGATGGAGGAGCTTTGGGTTTCAAGAATGGGTCCGGCAGAGGTGACCTCGACCTGCTGCGTTACCTCACCGACTTGCAGCTTGGGATCGATTTCAAGGTGTCCCTGGACGGTCACTTCGATCTGTGTCTGCACCGAGGTTTGGAAGCCTGGTTTCGTGACCTTCAGGGTGTAAGTGCCGATTCTCAGGGGAGTGAAGCTGAAACTGCCATCCTGACCGGACACTTGCGACTGCTTGCGGCCGGTGGATGGTTCGGTGACGGTAAGCGTTGCGGCAGGCACGGCAGCTCCCGATGAGTCGAGAACCGTTCCGACGATGGAACCGGTATCGACCTGTGCATGCAAAATACGCTGTGACAATGGAAGGAAGAGGATTAGTAATGCCAGATACCATCCATGCCTTACACTGAATCGCCTGGCGTACAATTTCGGCTCATATTTGCCGTTTGCATTCATGCTTTGTCTCATCTCTGTGGCCATCCTGAACTCCTTACGGTTCTTGAAACCGCTGTTGACAACTTCGCGAGTTAGAACTTTGCGAAGGGACACTTCTAACGAACTCCGGCGGGCACTCCCGGACCGGAAATATTCCGCCCCAAAATGAAAAACCCACCGCGCCGTGCTGCGCGGTGGGTCTCTGGTTTTCCGATGCTGTGTTTTCGGAATCTAGCCCAGTGAACACGCCCGCGCAGCGCCGCCCTGACAGCAGCACGTACAGATCGCGAGTGTGAACGAGTAGGCCATTGAGTTTCTTCCCCGCCGAGGAGCTTTTGCATGCCGCTGCACGGCGAGTGTCTGTAGCGTAAAGTGAAATCGCCTGCGTGTCAAACGATGTGCGCGGATTCGAGCTCGATACAATCCAGATCCCAGAGGGGAAGACCCCCGGCGAGGGTCCGCACCGCGAGTCCGCAATCGCATGAAGTCCCATCATCGTCGTCTTACGGCACGTTGAAAGCGATTTCAATTCAAGTTGGTCCTTTAGTCGCTCCAGAAGCAGCGCAAATGGACTTAAGAACCGATGCGCCTGGCGGAGAATCCCTATCCGCCAGGGTAAGCCGAGTCCGACTTGGGTGCGCCCGAAAGCCATAGAAAGGACTGGACGGCATTCCCCGAACCGCCAGGATTCGCAACGGTTCACTGGACATTTCGAAACTGTCGCGCATGATTTACCGTTCCGAAGTTCGCTGTCAAGTCACATGTCGGCAATGACCGTTACGCACATGGAGACCATGGTAAAGTTTTTTATTTCTGTAAGATAGACGGGGAAGCCTGACATTTGCTTAGGCATGTCACGTGGTGTTAGGCTTGCCCAGATGAAATTGGACGGCCCAGTCAACTCTTCGGAAGTCCCGATGGATCCCGTGTTGGAGCATCTGGATGGAATCTGCGCGAGTCCCTTCTTCATATCCAGCAAGCGGTGTCAGCAGTTTCTTCGATATGTAGTTTTGGAGACCCTCGAAGGGCGCGGAGAGCGGATCAAGGAACGCAATATTGCGCACGAGGTATTCGGAAAAGGGAGCAACTTCGAGCCTGGCGAGTACTCGCTGGTGCGGGTGAAGGCAGGCGAGCTAAGGAAGCGATTATCGGATTACTACGAGTCAGCGCCAGAGCATGGCCTCAGAATCGAACTTCCGGTCGGGAGTTATGTTCCGCGGATTCATAATTTCAATGCTCCGCCACCGCCCGTCGATCCTGACGTTGCCACTGAGAGCAGCACTGCGAGAACAATTGACCGGCGACGGTTCGGCTGGCTGGTCGGCGGGACACTTGGGGTCCTGGGGGCAGCGAGCCTTGTGCCGCTTTATCGATGGAAGACCACGCCATTGGATCTACTATGGCGTCCGGTCTTTGCCACCAAGGCGCCTTTGCTCATCTTCATCCCCGTGATGCGCGAGCCGAACGGCGACCTGACGGAATGGGTCGGAATAGGGCCTGCGGCGACGCTGCGACGCGCGGCAGATTATCTGACGGAGCATCACTATCCCTATCACGTGCGATTCGGCGCGGAGCTGACGTTCTCCCAGTTGAGCGAGCAGCCAAGCCTGCTGCTTGGGGGCTTCGATGTGGACTGGACGCTCCGCATGACCAGCGGCCTGCGCTTTGCTCCAATCCATATTGAAGGGACGGGAGAGCGTGCCATCATCGACAGGCAGACAAAGCAGAACTGGAAGTCCGTCAAACGTCCAGAGAATCCATACGTCGATGTGGACTATGGGATCCTGTGCCGGCTGTTCGATTCGACAACCGGCCAAATTGCTTTCCTTGCTGTCGGCACCCAAACCTTTGGGACGGAGGGCGCGGCCAATTTCCTGTTCTATCCCGAGCTCTTTTCCAGCCTGATAAAGCAGGCGCCCAGCAACTGGGAGACCAAGAACATTCAGGCCGTCATTCGCGTCTCCGTCATTGGGACAACTCCCTCAACTCCACAGTTGGTCGCCTCCTACTTCTGGTAAGGCGGCTCTTGCTCATATATAGCTATCTCTTTCCTCCCCCACATTGCAAAGCCAGTTTCGTTTCGCTCTTGATTTGGGGTACACCAACCCTGGTTTCGACATGCACTCGACCCCGGGATGGGCAAAGTTGTGGGCACCCACCTGCTTTCCAGGACAAATCTCATCCGGGGGCAAGGTAACCCCCGTGTTGGCAACGCAAAAGCAGCAGCCAGATAAGGCGAAGGTGCAGGCTAGGTTGCGTGAATCCCATCACATCCCCTCATGCTTTATGGGGGATAGAATTCCAGCGTTGAGGGAGTGTTTTTCAGCGCCGTGCCCCGCCGGATGGCGCCAAATCCCTTCAGAAACCGCGCCGAGGGCGCAAGAAACCGGCAAGTATCCGTTCAGCCGAGGTCCAGAGCCGAAAACCAGGTTATCGGCGGCACCGGACATGAAAGCTCTGAACCGGGGTTAGCCATTTGAACGCACTTAACGGCAAAGAGCGCTGGGAAATAGAGGCTCTGGAACCACGGAAGCAGATTCAAGTTCATAACTACTAACCGTAACCGGAGAGCAGGAATGGCAAGTCAAGTAGAGAGCCCGAAGGCAGCGACGATGGCGGAAAAGATCTCCGAACTTCGCGCAAAGCGTGCCGAACTGGAACTCGGTGGCGGCAAAGATCGCATCGACAAACAGCACAAATCCGGCAAGCTGTCTGCGCGGGAACGAGTGGCAAAGCTGGTGGATAAGGACAGCTTTGAGGAGATTGGGATGTTTGCCCGCCATCGTGCCACCTATTTTGGGATGGCCGACAAGGAACTGCCAGCGGACGGAGTTGTGACCGGATGCGCAACCGTAGACGGACGTCTGGTGCATCTCGCCAGCCAGGATTTCACCGTTGCGGGCGGAGCTGCCGGCGAGACCCATAGCAACAAGGTCGCCGACATGATGGGCATGTCTCTCAAGACTGGGAGCCCCTTCATCTTTATTAACGACTCGGGCGGTGCACGCGTTCAGGAGGGTATTGACAGCCTGGCCGGCTATGCCCGCGTCTTTTACAACAACGTAATGCTCTCGGGAACAGTGCCCCAGATCTCATTGATTTGCGGGCCATGTGCGGGAGGCGCAGCCTACAGCCCGGCGCTGACTGATTTTGTGATTCAGACCCAGCAGGGACGGATGTTCATTACCGGGCCGCAGGTCATTAAACAGGTAACCGGCGAAGTGGTGAGCGCCGAGGATCTTGGCGGTCCTCAAGCTCAGATGAACAACTCGGGGGTGGTGCATCTGATCGCCCGGAACGATGAGGAAGCGCTTCAGCTTTGCCGGCGGCTGCTCAGCTTCATGCCCTCCAACAACCTCGAAGATCCGCCCCGGATGCCGTTCAATTCGAAAATAAAAATCGATTCCGACATGAACGGGCTGGTTCCGGCCGACCCCAAGATTGCTTATGACGTCCGGTCCGTTATTACTCGAGTTTTGGACAACCAGGATTTTCTCGAGATTCAGCCGGGATTCGCCGCCAACATCGTCATCGGCTTTGGACGACTGCAAGGTAGACCGGTTGGGATTGTGGCCAACCAGCCATGTGTTCTTGCGGGAGCCCTGGACATTGACGCCTCAGACAAGTCCGCGCGCTTTGTTCGTTTCTGCAATGCCTTTAGCATTCCACTTCTTACCTTTGTTGATGTACCGGGATTTCTGCCGGGTGTGGAGCAGGAGCGCGGCGGAATTATTCGTCACGGCGCCAAGTTGCTGTTTGCCTATTCGGCTTCCACGGTTCCCAAGATCACGGTGGTGTTGCGAAAGGCATATGGCGGAGCGTACATCGCCATGTGCTCCAAGGGTCTGGGCGCAGACCGGGTGATAGCATGGCCCACGGCCGAAATAGCAGTGATGGGCGCCGAGGGGGCTGCTGAAATCGTGTTCCGGCGTGAAATCGATACGGCCGAAGATAAGGAAGGCCGCCGCAGGGAACTGGTGGGCGCGTATCGAGATACGTTTGCCAACCCCTACGTTGCCGCCGGCCGGAGGCTTGTTGACGACATCATTGAACCCGCCGAAACAAGGAAGTACCTGGCCGAGGCACTTGAATCGTTGCACACCAAGCGGGAATTGCGCCCGCAGAAGAAGCATGGATTGATCCCGCTGTGAGTAGGAGTTGCGCGTGGCGTTGGATATGAAAGCCGCGGCCGCCGCCGCGAGTGAAGCAGATGGACAGGAACAAAGAGAGATCCCGGCAGAAATTTTGGCAGTGATTGCGGCCGCTGCCACCGCATTTCTTGGCACAAACTTCCGCATACTCTCAGCTCAGATGCAACAGTCGCCCCACGAGCGAGTCAGCAAGTGGACGCGACAGGGGCGGGCATTTGTTCAAGCTTCCCATAACGTGCGATCGAAGCGATAAGCCGATCCGTCTTATATGTCGCAGAAAGGAACCAGAGATTTGAAGCTTCAAATAAAGATCGATGGAAGGACTTACGAGGCTGAAGTCGAAGTTCTGGAAGAGGCCGAAAGCCAACCGAGTTATGAACCGTATTCGTTTGTACCAGCAACTCAGGAAATGCCGTCTGCCGGCGCATACACTCCGGGCCATGCGGTCGAAGTACATGCTCTAAATGAGAAGGAATACCGCAGTCCAGTTACAGGCTTGGTGATCAAGGTGAACGTAGAGCCGGGACAGGAGATTCAACCCAGCGACGTGATCGTGGTGCTTGAAGCCATGAAGATGGAAACGACCGTGACTGCGCACCATGCTGGAAGAGTGAAGAGCGTGAACGTTGCTCCCGGCAACCCGGTAAAACTGCACCAGGTCCTGGTCGAGTTGGAGTAATTGCTGGGGATTGAGCGATGGCAGAGCTTGGCATTCTGGATTGAAAGGGAAGCAAGTGAGCAGCATTCATGAAGATTTGAAGGCAGTGCCAGGTATCAAGTTCGTAGATCACGTGGCGATCGCCGTAAAACAGGGCGAGTTGAACGGCCAGGTGAAAGCCTACGAGATGCTTGGCTTCAGCGAGATTCATCGTGAAGAAGTATTGGGCAGTGATCAGGTGCGTGAAGCGTTGCTGCAGATCGGAGACGGGCCTAACCTGATCCAATTGCTCGAGCCTTTGACTCCTGATTCTCCCGTGCAAAAGACGATCGAGAGAAACGGCGGACGCGGTGGGTTGGCCCATGTTGCGTTCCGCGTAGAGAGTGCACAGCAGGCATTCGAGGCTATGCAGGCAGACGGTTTTCAAATTATCGACAAGGCACCACGTAAAGGCTCAAGAGGAACTACGGTCTTCTTCGTTCATCCCAAATCGAGAGCCGAAAATCCATTTGGGTTTCTCATTGAAATTGTCGAAGCCCCTGAAAGCAAGTGAAGGAAGATGGCCACTGACAATCTGCTCCAGGAGTTTCCTCCGGTAAGTACGCAGTCGTGGGAAGACGCTATTGCCAAGGATTTGAAGGGCGCCGACTACGCCAGGAAACTGATTTGGCACACGGAGGAAGGGCTCGCCGTGAAGCCCTACTACCGGGCAGGCGATATTACCGGGCTTGAATTCCTTGATGCAGCGCCCGGCCATTTTCCTTATCTTCGCAGTGCGCGTTTCACCGGCGACTGGCAGATTCGCGAAGAGATCGACGCGGTCGATCCGGAGCAGGCAAATCACGCGGCTCAGAGGGCTGTGGCCGCAGGCGCCGAGGAGATCGCATTCCGCAATGCTGTAGTCAGGAACACTTCTGACCTGGGAATGCTCCTTGTCAATCTCCAGACGATTCCTGTGCATTTTCAAAATGCTGGCGAGCATCTCCTTAGGCCTTTGATCAAACGTCTGACAGAACGGCCGGATTCGGCACCAGTATCGACCGGTTGGAATCCGCTCACGAATCTGGACTTTGCGGCAGAAGTTCTTCGGACTACACCTCCCGCTCTTGTGCCCTTCACGATTGACGGATCGGCGTTTGGAGAGTCCGGGGCGACCGCAGTTGAAGAAGTTGGATTCACCCTTGCTGCCGCAGTCGACTTTTTGGCAGAGATGCAATCGCGCAACGTTGAGATTGACCGCGCTGCAGCCTCGATTGAGTTTTCCTTTGCAATTGGCGCAAACTACTTCTTCGAGATCGCCAAGTTTCGGGCCTTCCGCATGTTGTGGGCGAGAGCCGTCGAGAGCTTTGGCGGGACCGTCGAAGGCGCGCGGGCTCGCATTCATGCGCGCACCTCTCGCTGGAACAAGACCCTCTACGATTCTCACATCAACATTCTGCGTGCGACCACCGAAGCCATGTCCGCTATTCTCGGGGGTGCGGACTCAGTTACAGTTGCGGCCTTCGACGAGTGTTACAAAACGCCGGACGAGGCGAGCCACCGGCTTGCCCGCAACACCCAAATCATTCTCAAGCGAGAGGCGCTGCTGGCGCACGTCGCGGACCCCGGCGCCGGATCGTATTGCCTGGAGGTCATTACCGATTTCATTGCCCACGAGGGTTGGCAATCGATGCAGATGGTAGAGGCAGACGGCGGCTTCGGGAAGGCCGATGTGGATGGGCTAATCGGCAACGCTCTGCGCCGCTCGCTGGCCGCGAAAGAAGAGGAAGTTGTATCTCGCCGTCGCGTCTTTACCGGGACCAACCAATACGCTGATACCTCCGAAAAAGCATTGCAGCGCGTTGATCCGTTACGCCTGTCAGCCGAGCGGCGCGGCGCGCAGGTTTACGAACAGCTTCGTCTGCGCACAGAGCGCCATGCAGCAGAGACCGGCTCGCTGCCGCGCGTTCTGCTCGCTGAAATCGGAGACGTCAAGATGCGGACCGCGCGCTCTGGCTTCGCTGCCAATTTCTTCGCGTGTGCGGGCTTCGATATCGTCACACAGCGATTTCAGAGTCCCGCCGAAATCGCAGCCAGCGATGCAGACCTCATTGTGCTTTGCAGTTCCGATCCTGAATATCTTGAGCTGGTCTCGGAACTTGCGCTCCGGTTGAAAGAACTCGGACGGAGGACTCCGGTTATTGTTGCGGGCAATCCGGAATTCACTGAGCAGTTGCAAGCGGCTGGAGCCGCCGATTTCATACATATCCGCAGCAATCCTATCGAGGTTCTTACGAACTGGCAGCACCAGTTGGGGATCAAGGCCTAAAGATGCGCCCAGACTTTTCAAAGATCGAATACAAGGCCGCGGTGGAACCAGCGGACGCGAGAGAGCGCGATGAGTGGCTCTCCCCGGAGCACATTCCTGTAAAGAGTTTCTATACTGCTGAGGACCTCAACGGACTCGAGCATCTTGATTATGCCGCCGGAATTCCGCCCTATCTGCGCGGCCCTTACAGCACGATGTATGTCATGCACCCCTGGACTATTCGGCAGTATGCCGGATTCTCCACCGCGGAAGAGTCCAACGCGTTTTACCGTCGCAATCTGGCCGCCGGGCAGAGGGGACTTTCGGTCGCGTTCGATCTTGCCACGCACCGGGGATACGATTCCGACCACGAACGAGTCACCGGAGACGTAGGCAAAGCTGGCGTGGCAATCGATTCGATCCTCGACATGAAGATTCTGTTTGACCATATTCCCCTGGATCAGATGTCGGTGTCGATGACCATGAACGGCGCTGTGCTTCCGATTATGGCGTTCTATATTGTTGCGGCCGAGGAGCAAGGAGTTGCCCCGGAGAAGTTAAGCGGGACCATTCAGAACGACATTCTCAAAGAGTTCATGGTCCGCAATACGTATATCTACCCGCCCGATGGTTCCATGCGGATCGTCGGAGATATTTTCCGTTACTGTGCGGCGCATATGCCGAAGTTCAACTGCATCAGCGTGAGCGGATATCACATGCAGGAAGCCGGGGCCACGGCGGATATCGAGCTGGCTTACACACTCGCTGACGGCATGGAGTACCTGCGTACCGGAGTTAAGGCGGGGCTCGATGTGGACCGCTTTGCGCCGCGCATTTCATTCTTCTGGGGCATTGGCATGAACCACTTCATGGAGATTGCCAAGATGCGAGCCGCGCGCATGCTTTGGGCAAAGCTGGTAAAGACCTTCAATCCCAAAAACCCCAAGTCTCTGGCGTTGCGCACGCATTCACAGACCTCGGGGTGGAGCCTCACGGCGCAGGACCCGTTTAACAATGTTGTGCGGACCTGCATCGAGGCGTTGGCCGCGGCATTCGGACACACGCAGTCTCTGCACACGAATGCGCTGGATGAGGCGTTGGCACTGCCAACCGATTTCTCGGCGCGAATTGCGCGCAACACGCAAATTTATTTGCAGCAAGAGACCGACATCACACGGATTGTCGATCCTTGGGCCGGCTCCTATTATGTTGAACGGCTGACTCACGAACTGATGCATGCTGCCTGGGAGCTGATTGAGGAAGTAGAAGGACTCGGCGGCATGGCGAAGGCAATTGAAACCGGCGTTCCCAAGATGCGCATTGAAGAGGCGGCGGCACGCAGGCAAGCCCGCATCGACTCCGGAACCGATGTGATTGTGGGCCTGAATGCGTATCCATCGCCTGAGGAGACGCTGGTCCCAGTTCTCGACATCGACAACGATGCGGTGCGGGAATCGCAACTGAGCCGTCTTGCCCAATTGAAGCGCGAACGCGACGCAGATCCTGTGCGCCAATCGCTCGAACATCTCGAGCAGTGTGCCGCTACCGGCGTGGGCAACTTGCTGGAATGCGCGGTGGATGCCGCCCGCAAGCGCGCTACTCTGGGCGAGATCTCTACCGCGCTGGAAACAGTCTGGGGCCGCTACCAGGCCACCACTCGCACCATCGCCGGAGTCTACTCGGCTGAGGGTGGCAGAGGCGTAGAGTTCAAGAAAGCGGAGCAGATGGCTGCGGAGTTTGAGAAGGCGGAAGGCCGGCGTCCGCGCATACTGGTGGCCAAGATGGGGCAGGACGGCCATGACCGCGGCGCGAAAGTCATCGCAACTGCTTTCGCGGATATCGGCTTCGACGTGGATATCGGCGCGCTGTTTCAAACTCCGCTTGAGGTGGCGCGGCATGCTGTCGAGAACGATGTACATGTCGTCGGCGTGTCTTCGCTGGCCGCAGGACACAAGACGCTGGTGCCGCAGCTGATCGACGAGTTGCGCAAGCTCGATCGGGACGACATCCTTGTAGTCGTAGGCGGCGTGATTCCGCCGCAGGATTACGAGTTTCTTTACAAGGCCGGAGTAGCCGGCATTTACGGACCTGGCACTGTGATTCCCGTGGCGGCGCAGCGAATTATCGAGATACTGAACGGCTGACGGGTCGAAGGAGCTTCCTGATTGGTGGATCCGAAGCAGAGTGCGATGCGTGTTCTCCCCGGCTGCCTCGTACCGGAGCCGCCGCGAGAGTTGAGCCCGCGAGCTTCGGGCCGCCATCGTTCCCTCTTGCCGCAACAGTACGTTGATGGGATTCTGCGGGGTGACCGCACCATTCTGGCGCAGGCCATTACGCTGATCGAGAGCTCTCGTGGAGCAGACC
This sequence comes from Occallatibacter sp., assembly GCA_035648535.1. Taxonomy (GTDB): domain Bacteria; phylum Acidobacteriota; class Terriglobia; order Terriglobales; family Acidobacteriaceae; genus Telmatobacter. The sequence continues at coordinate 55,586 of DASRLI010000199.1, forward strand.
GGGAGTTGGCCGAGCGAATTGTCGAAGACTGTCTTCCGCATAGCGGCAATTCAATTCGCGTAGGCATTACCGGCGTTCCCGGCGCAGGCAAGAGCTCTGTGATTGAAGTGCTCGGCACATACTTGATACGCGAACACGGACAAAAGGTCGCCGTCCTCGCGATTGATCCGAGCAGCCAGATTTCCGGTGGCAGCATTCTGGGCGACAAGACGCGTATGAAGTCACTCGCAGCCAGCGACATGGCGTTCATCCGGCCCTCCCCATCGCGCGGAACGCTAGGTGGCGTAGCGCAGCGCACACGCGAGGCTATGCTGCTGTGCGAGGCAGCGGGATTCCAAAACATCCTGGTCGAGACGGTTGGGGTGGGACAATCGGAGACCGCTGTTCATGACATGGTCGACTTCTTCCTGCTGATCATGCTGGCGGGGGCCGGCGACGAGTTGCAGGGAATGAAGCGGGGCGTTATGGAGCTGGCCGATATTGTGGCAATCAACAAAGCCGATGGAGCAAATCTGGGCGCTGCAGAAAAGGCCCGGGCCGAGGCTCAAAATGCTTTGCATTACTTTCCTGGTGCTCAGTCCGGATGGACGCCGCGTGCGCTCACATGCTCGGCACAAACCGGCAAGGGCATTGCCGAGCTCTGGGGCTGCGTTCTGGAGTTCGCCGCGGTGACAAGAACCAATGGTGGGTTCAGTCTTACCCGGCAAGGACAGACACAGAAGTGGATGCACGAGATCATCCAACAGGGATTGAAGCATCGATTTGAGTCTCATCCCGTTATCAGGAAACGCATAGAGACGCTTGAGCAGGAAGTACTGAAAGGGCGGATTTCGTCTTTCCGTGCGGCGCGAGAACTGCTGGAGACATATTCCGACTTAAAGCCGATTGATCACTGACTCCGCGAGTGCGCGTGTAGCGGGGCTAACTCACTAACTTACTAGCTCGCTGATTGATTCAGCTATAGCTCTCAGAGGTATTCATTCATGTCTTCATTGCCTGTGTTGGTATTGAACAGTGGTTCGTCGTCCATCAAGTTTTCGATCTATGAGGCCGGCAACGGTGAGCGCCGCAAGCTGTATGAAGGTGCGGTCGACGGTATCGGTACCGAACAAGGCAAGTTCTGGATCAAGGACGCCGGAGGTATCAAGATTGCCGATCAATCTCCGGCATTACCCACCCGCTCCGTCGCGTTCAAGATGATTGCCGATTTGCTGCACTCAGGCGACTTCCCTGCCCCGGCTGCTATCGGCCATCGCATGGTTTGTGCCGCACCCACGTTGGAGGAGAACCAGCTCGTTACGCCCGAGATGATTGCCGAGATGGAGCGGTACAAGGATTTGGCGCCACTGCACACGCCCATCGGCGCTTACATCATGCGCCAGGCACTGGACCTGTTCCCCGACGTTCCGAACTTTGCATGCTCGGACTCTTACTTCCATCGCACGATGCCGGAAGTCGTAACCCACATGCCGATTCCGGCGGAGTATTCAGCCTTGGGCGTGCGGCGAATTGGCTTCCATGGGATTTCGTACGAATCGATCATTAACCAGTTGCAACCCAACGTGCCGGAGAAACTTATAGTCGCTCACCTGGGCAACGGGGCTTCCATCTCCGCCATAAGCAATGGCCAGTGCCTTGACACTTCGATGGGCTTGACGCCTACCGGAGGCATCGTCAGCGGCACGCGCACTGGAGACATCGATCCTGGCGTCCTGCTTTTCATCCTGCGGAAGATTGCTGAAAGAAGCAAGAGTGCGACCGAAGCGGCAGACCAGCTGGAGGCTATTACCAGCAAGAAGGCGGGCTGCAGGGGATGAGCGAACTCTCCAACGATATGCGCGTACTGGGCACCGCCATCAAAGCCGGCAACATCAAGGCGAAGCTGGCCGTGGACAAGTTCAACTTGACCATCGTGAAGTGGATTGGCAGCTTTTTTGCAGAGCTCGGCGGGCTCGACATGCTGGTCTTTACCGGCGGGATCGGCGAGAACGACATTGCGTCGCGCGCGGCGATTTGCGCCAGACTGGGCGCCCTGGGCATTGTGCTCGACCCAGTGCGGAACAATGTGCGCGGAGAAGCGGTCATCTCGGCCGAAGATTCGCCGGTAAAAGTGCGCGTGATTCCTCCGGCGGAAGACCTGATAATCGTCAACCATGTGGTCCGTCTGCTGGGGGCGCAGGTAGAGCAGCCTGCCGAAGTATTGGTCGGCTAGGTCTTTGACCGTATAATGATGTACCTTTTCAGTCACTTCTTGAACGAGTGGAATGGCCGCATAGTGGAGACATGCAAAGCTATCATCGGGTGCATGTCCAGTTGGGAAGGAAGGATCGGCGGCAGCTTGCTGGGATGCTGACCAAGGGGCGGGAATCGGCGCGTGTTTTGCGGCGTGCTTCGATTCTGCGCCAGCTCGACATTGGTCAGAAGGCGGCGCAGGTGGCGGCCAATGTGGGTGTGGCGGCGAAAACGGTGAGAGCCGTTGCCCGGCGTTATGAGGAGCAAGGGCTGGAATCGGCACTGTACGAAAAGCCCAGGCCAGGGAAACAGCGAACGCTGGACGTAGGCCAGAGCCAGCGAATCATCGCCATGGTGTGCGGTTCGCCGCCCGAGGGCATTGCGCGGTGGAGTGTGCGGTTGGTCGCTACCGAGGCGGTCAAGCGGAAACTGGCGCCGCAGGTGGGCCGGGAGACGATCCGCATCCTGCTCGAGAGCCACGAACTGAAGCCGTAGCGGGAAAAAAATGTGGTGCATCGCCGCACTGAATGAAGAGTACATCGCGCGTATGGAGGATGTGCTCAAGATATACGAAAAGCCGCTGTCGGAAAGGGAGCCCGTGGTCTGCGTGGATGAGAAGCCTGTGGTGCTGCACGCCGATGTCCGCCCGTCGCGGCCGATGCGGTCGGGACGGATTGCCCGGCGCGATTCGGAGTACGAACGTCGCGGCACGGCCAACGTCTTCTGCGGCGTCCAGCCCAAGGCCGGGCGGCACTTTACCAAACCAACTCCGAACCGCTCCTCGCCGGAGTTCGCCGACTACCTGATGGAGATCGCGGCCAGCTATCCGGAGGCCGACACCATCCATCTGGTGATGGACAATCTGAGTTCACA
>DASRLI010000200.1:0-5266 GCA_035648535.1 Occallatibacter sp.
CACGATTCTCGACATGGTCAGCTTGCCGCCCTTCCAGCGAGTCGGAGTTGCTTCTCTCCTCAACGGCCCGGCCATCGCAACCTGGTCCAATGGCGACACCAATACCGTCAGCGTCACCGCAAAGCTGAGCTTTAGCCCATCAGGCCAGCCTTTGCCCGGTGAATCCCCCACCAGCGGCGTTTTGGATGCCACATATACTCAGCGCGACGGCGCCGTGGATCTGCGCAAGCTGGAACTGCACATGCCCAACAGCCAAATAGAGGCGAATGGAACCCTGGGCGCATACCCGCTAACCAGTCCAACGGCATTGAATGTCGATTTCCACTCCAGCAACCTGGAAGAGTTCGACACCGTTTTGCGTGACCTCGGCGTGAAGCGCAATGGAGAGAATGGAACGGTTGCCTTGCCGGTCGTTCTGGCCGGGCAAACTGACTTCCACGGTTCGTGGGCCGGTTCGGTGGCCAATCCCCGCATCGCCGGCAACCTGAAGGCGACGCAACTGGCTATCGAAATGCCGCGGGCCGGGTCAATCCAAAACGCGCAGCCGGGCCAGCCGCAATCCAGTCAGCCGCAGCCTGCCCAGTCCCGATTAGTTCGCCTCGATTCAGTCGATGCCACCGGCAGCTACTCGGCTGCTCGCATCGCAATCGACCATGGCCAGCTTCTTCGCGGTAACACAAAAATCACTGTCAGCGGGACCCTGGTGCCGGGTTCAGTAAATGGAGCGGCGGGTGGTGTTCCCGAGTTCAATGCCAACTCCGTGCTGCATCTGCGCCTCGATGCGGGCAAGGTGGGCGTCGACGACGTGCAGCCGTTCCTCTCCAAAAAGCTGCCCCTCACCGGCACCCTCGATGCGCAGATTCAGGCCGATGGGCCCATCCATGCGCTCGGCGGCTCCGGCTGGGTGCAGTTGGACGGCGGCAACATCTATGGCGAGCCAGTTTCGCGCGTCCGGGCTCAGGGCACAATTGCGAACGCCGTAATCAATCTGTCCGCGGTTACCGTAAGCGAGGCGGCAGGAAATGTCTCCCTCTCCGGCAACTACGATCTCAAGTCCAGTCGCTTCCAACTGGACGCCAGGGGCGCGGGCCTCGACGTCTCCAAAATCGACTGGTTGCACCAAAAAGGCTGGACCGCCTCCGGCAGGCTGGTGTTCTCTGCCCACGGCTCGGGCTCGTTCGACGACCCGCAGTTGGAAGCCTATGCCACTCTCAGCAATCTGGCCTTCGGCGGTGAGCCAATCGGCGGTCTGAATTTGGTTGCGCACACCGCGAACCGCACTCTCACATACGACATGACCACGCGTATGGACACCGCCGAGCTCGCCCTGCATGGACAGACGGCGCTGAATGGCGATTACCAGACCCAGGCCAGGCTCGAGTTTTCGCGCTTCAATATCGGTTCGCTGCTCAAGCTTGCGCACTTCACTGCCCTCAGCGGCGAATCGGCATTGGCCGGCACGGTCACCGTGGAAGGGCCCCTCGCGCACACAGAGCAGCTCCGTGGCGAAGCCCGCCTGCAGGAACTAGAGGCAACCATCGCCGGTGTTCATCTCAAGAGCGAGGGCGGCGTCCATGCCACGCTGGCCAATGACCGCATCCGTCTCGACCCGCTGCACGTAACCGGCGAAGACACCGACCTGCGAGCACAGGGAAGCCTGGCGCTGAACGGCACTCAGCAACTGGACCTGGCTGCCAGCGGCTCCATCAACCTCAAACTGGCAGAGACCCTCGACCCCGACCTGACCGCGGCCGGAACCAGCACCTTCCAACTGGAAGCGCACGGCCCGCTGAAAAAACCGGGAATGCAGGGCAAGGTTGACTTCCAAAATGGTTCTCTGTCCTTTGAAGACGTACCCAACGGCCTTAGCCAGTTGCACGGCACGCTTGAATTCAATCAGGATCGCCTGGAGGTCAAGTCACTAACCGCCATGAGCGGCGGCGGTCCAATCACCGTTGGCGGTTATCTGGCTTACCAGCGCGGCATCTATGCCGACCTTTCGGTGACCGGTAAGGGCGTTCGCATTCGCTATCCGCAGGGCGTGAGTTCTCTGGCCGACTCTTCGCTGCACCTGCAAGGCTCGCAGAACAACCTGCTGCTCTCAGGAAATGTACTCATCACTCGCTTCTCCGTCAGTCCCGACCTGGACTTTGCTGCCTTGGCCGCCCAAGCCAACTCGGGGCAGACCATCGCGCCGGCCGACGCGCCGTCCAACCACATCCGCCTGGATGTGCACATTCTTTCGTCGCCGCAGTTGAACTTTCAGAACGCATTTGCCAAGCTGGCCGGCGACGTGGATATGCGCCTGCGTGGGACTCTTGCCACTCCCGCACTGCAAGGCCGCATCTCCGTTACCGAGGGCAGCGCCATCATCGCCGGAACCCGCTACGATCTTCAGCGCGGCGAAATTTCCTTTACGAACCCGGTCCGCATCGAGCCTTTGATCGACCTCAGTGCCAGTGCTCGCGTCCAGGATTACGACATCACGCTCGGCCTCCATGGAACTCCGGACAAGCTGGCTGTTACCTATCGCAGCGATCCTCCGCTGCCCGAGTCCGATGTGGTGGCCTTACTCGCCCTCGGCCGCACCGAGAGTCAGCAGCGCATCTACACCATGCAGCAGGAACAGGCGCTCTCTAACCCCACCACCGACGCACTGCTCGGTGGCGCCCTCAACGCCACCGTATCCAGCCGCATACAAAAGCTCTTCGGAGCTGGATCAGTGAAGGTTGATCCTAACTATCTCGGGCCCTTCGGCAACTCGACCTCGCGCATCATCGTCGAGGAGCAACTGGGCCGCAACCTTACGCTGACCTACGCCACAGACGTGAACACCACCGGCCAGCAGTTGCTCCAGGCGGAGATCGCCATCAACCGCCACGTCTCCCTGCTCGTAGCCCGCGATGAGTCCGGCGTCTTCTCCATGGTCGTAAAAGCTACCCGCCGCCTCCGCTAAGAAATCGGCGAACAGGGAACAGCGATCAGAGACTAGAAACCGCGTCACGCGTGCCCCATCCTTGCGCTTTTTTCCTGGCGCAAGGGTGGGACAGCACAACCCTTCATCGGGAGGCTTTTCCGATCCCCGATCTCTTCCGCCTCCACAGTCAACAAAAACCCGCAAAAACACTGCACTTTCATCGCATTAAGCCTGCAACAGGCCCGTTTTAAGCCCCTTTTACGCACTGTGCGGTGAATTCTCGGCACCCCTTTTCTTAAATTCGGCACCAACCAGGCGACCGTTTCACGCCGCCGAAATTCCCGCCACGCCAACTTTTCGCAACCTTTTTGCTTCTGAAGTGTCTATTGGGACGGATGGCAGGACGACGGTGCAATTCCCATAGGCCTGCGGAAGACATTCGTGCGACACCGAGGAGGACGTCAAAATGACAAACACAATGAATAGAACTCAATCTGCTTTCGCAGCGATTATGCTTGCTGGAGCCCTGCTGAGCTTTCCCCTGGTCTCACGTGCGGCGGCGTTGCCTTCGGGCGCGGGCGCACAGGCGCAGCAGGAGGACTCGATGACCTCTGCTGCCGCGGCGCGGCTGAACAAGAAGCAATACCACGATGTGCATGTGAAGGTTGACAACGGCGTAGCCACGCTGACTGGGAATGTTGACCTTTATGAATACAAGGCCGACGCCGGGAAGACCGTCCTGCATACAAAGGGCGTCACCGCGATCCGCAATATGATTGAGGTTTCCGGCCCCAGCGTTGCTGACCGCGACTTGCAGGCCAAGCTTGCAGAGAAGCTGGAGTACGATCGCGTAGGTTACGGCAATGTCTTCGATGCCATCTCAGTGGGCGTCGATAACGGCATGGTCACTCTCGCCGGACATGCGCACAACTACGTGAATCGCGACTCCGCACTTGCGCTGGTAGCAACAACGCCCGGCGTCAAGGACCTGGTCGACAACATCGAAGTCGATCCGGTCTCCATCATGGATGATCAGTCGCGCGTCGCAGTGGCGCGCGCCATCTACAGTTTCCCAACGCTGAACAAGTACGCCATCAACCCCGGCATGCCCATCCGCATCTCCGTGCAGAACGGCAACGTCGAGCTTTACGGCATGGTTGATTCGCAGGCGGACAAGGACGCAGCCAACATCCGCGCCAACGGTGTTGCCGGCGTGTTCAGCGTGAAGAACTATCTGCAGGTAGCCAACCAGCCCAGCGAAAGACAATAACCGGCGCAGCGCGGTGAACAGTGAACAGTGAACAGGCTTGGGTGGGACAGCACAACCCTCCACCGAGCGGCTTTTCTATTCCCTAGTCCCTATTCCCTGTTCTTCAATACTCAGTGCAAAGCAACCGCACCGGAGCCTCATCTTCAACGATCTGCGGAAAGCGGGGAAGTGGCTGAAGGAAGTAGTTATCGCTAGCATCGTCGTTGACCGATGAGACCTCGCCGATCAACCCGTGTCCGTCAACAGCGTGGAACTGGTGATAGAGATACGGAGTCAGCGTAATGGACTCGCCCGGTCCCAGAGTCACAGTCGCACCGGCTTCCACCTCTCGGCGAATTCCGTCGCACGTCACGCTTACGGGAGTCTGCGCGAGCCCGCCATCCGGAGCCGAGTTATAAAGCTGCACAACCAGCTTGCCCGTGCCTTTGCCGCCGCGGTTGATAATGTCCTCGGTCTTGCGCACGTGATAGTGGAACGGCGTCACCTGGTTCTCGCGGACGAACATGATCTTCTCCGCATACACCTTGCCGCCACCTTCCGGTGACCCGTTGCGAAGTGTGAACAGCGTAAGCCCGAGCGTGGCAAATTTCCCTGAAGTGAAGTCCGTCACATCCCAGCCCAGCTTATGAGTGTGCAGTTCATCGGCCTCGCTGCCGCTCCGGCCCCAGTCGTCCGGCGTCCACTGCGCATACGGCGGCAGCATGAAGTGATTCTTCGCAAAAAACTCAGCAGCCTCTGCAATGCAACGATTGATCTCAGATCTCTTCATGCCGTTCTCCCTGCGCAGGTGATCACTCAACAATGTATACCCGTCGGCGCGAAAGGCCAATCGCTGTCTTGGCAGCGGCGTGCATGCCTTGAGGCAGGACATCCCACCCGCAGGCCAGCGGTTCATTGCAGGCTTTAAAATGAGATTTCTCATGGAACTCAAATTACAACCAGTGCCCGTTGTAGTTGCCATCAAGCTTCTGCACACCGTCGTCTGGCTTTTCTTCGTGGCCTGCATCGTCGCTGTTCCGGTTGCCGGCGGCCTGCACCGGTTCAAGTTTGCAGCCGCCTTCGCCGCACTGGTCCTGCTT
>DASRLI010000201.1:0-5228 GCA_035648535.1 Occallatibacter sp.
CACATCGTTCCTCTGTCACGCCAAGCCGTCGAGGTCCTTCGAGCGCTCAAGTTGCTAACCGGAAATGGCAAGCTGGTATTCCCAGGGGCATTGGACAAGGAGAAGCCGATGAGCAACAACACGCTGCTTTATGCGCTCTACCGGCTCGGGTATCAAGGCCGCATGACGGGACACGGATTCCGTGGACTGGCCTCGACGATCCTCAATGAGAACGACTTCGACGACGAACATGTAGATTTGCAACTTGCCCACATGAAGCGGAACAAGGTGTCCGCGGCCTACAATCACGCGAAGTATTTGAAGCAGCGCACAGTAATGATGCAGTGGTGGGCCGACTATCTGGATGCACAGCTTGCTAAGGGCAGGCAGAAATTGGCGGCCTAAGCATACTTCTTCGATGTTGCCCAAGATTCGCCAAGCGCGCGTTGCGGTGTCCGCTTATCCCCGGTGTCTGGGGACTCGGATCTTGACTTAGATATGCGCTCTTCGGCCCATTGTCTGACTTCAGATCTTACCCAAGCGACCGTTCGCGGTCCGAGTTGAACCGGCGATGGAAAACTGTTCGCCCGGATCAATGCGTAGAGGCTGGACTTCGATAGACCCGTCACCGACTTCAATTCTGGTAGACGTAGGAAACTAACTTCATCTTGAAGGTTCGGTCGCGTGATGAGTTGCTCATTCGCCAAAAGGTCATCAACGGCCCTTCGGCTAGTGGAAAGCATTTCAGCGGCCTCCTTCCTTCCAACCGGCAGCTTTTCATCCGCAGGTATGATGGCACGACTAGGTCTCTTTCGCTCGGTTGCGTTTATTTCTGCCATTGGCGGGACTCCAGGGGTTTCCTGCGGTATCGAGTGGTGCGATACCCAGTGAAGGATGTCTCAAGGATGGGGCCGCGAACCGCTTCCGTCCAATACATATATCCGATGGCATAATACGAGTTGGTATCAGCTTTCCCGATAGCAGGGTTTCAGGTCAGATTTGACTCCTGTGGAGTGTTACCGCGTTGACTTTATTGGTACATGCGCCCACAATTAAGTTGACTTCGGGCCTGTCTTGTATGTTGTCGTGAGCCGCTCTCCGAATCGCATCCTGCGCCAGTGGAGAAGTGCGGTTTATATGTCAGACCTGATCGAACTCCGTCATCTCAAGAACCTCATCGCAGTTGCCGAAGCAGGCAACATCAGCCGCGCCGCAGAGCTCTTGTACATATCGCAACCCTGCCTTAGTGGGCAGATGAAACACCTTGAGGAGGCCGCTCAGGCCTGTTTATTGGTGCGCCATAGGGGCGGGGTTCGCGTGACTCCCGCCGCGGAGATACTGATCGCTGGCAGCAAGCAAATCCTCAAGCTCCGTGACGATTTATTGGCTACGACGCGCACTGCGCATGGAGTGCCGTTTGCACCCATGCGTCTCGGCTTCTCTTCCTTCGTAGACCACTCTCTCTTTGAGATGGTCTGCTCCATCCATACGTCGCTCTACCCTTCATGCGAGATCAAGTCGCAAAGCGGGGACAACGTCGAGCTTCTGGCACTGCTCGATAGAGGCGAGATCGACGCTGCGCTGCTCACGCTTCCGGTAACAGGAGCAGGGCTGAAGACGTATCCGTTTACTCAGAGTCGTCTTGTCGTCTGCATGAGAGCTGACGATCCTTTGTCGAAGCTGAAGGAGATAACGCCGGCAGACCTTGGCTCGAAGCTGACGATCTTCCGGGAACCCAAGCAACATCCCGAAGCGCATGACCGTTTGATAGAGATGTTGAGCGAGGTTGGCATTACGGGTGACGTAGCCAGCAAGAACAAAACCCCGCACGACCTCCAGTGGATGGTGGAATCCAGATACGGCTATGCACTGATCCGTGAAGGTTCGTTGCTGCATGATGGACTCATCACGCGGCCCATCGCGGGCGTGACCTGGACCGTCGATAGTGCGCTGATCTTGGGAAGATCATCATCACAAAAGACGTTGCCGCAATTGGTAAAGGAACTGCGACGGAGGTTCCGGTTGCAAGCGAAGCTGCCACCAGCCAAACCAGTTCAGTCCGTTCGGCCGTCGAAAGAGGACAAGAACCTCCCCCTTTTCGGCTGACGATGAGGTATCAGATTTTCCGATAGCAAACTCTATTTTTGCTGATTTCGGTATCGGATATATGTATTGGACGCGATTGGAATCGCGGCCTAGTGTCAGGGCATATCACGACCGTTCCGGTCGTTGGAGGTGCCAATGACACGTATTCGAATCATCATCCCAGCAGCATCGATTGAGCAGACAAAGCTCTACTTGATACGCGGAGCAGCCCTGCTTCTATGCGTATTGATCTTCCCACTTGCCGCTTATGCCCAGAATAGTGGGTCGCCGTTTGACAGTGGCCTTACCTCGATCCAAACCCTGTTCACCGGAACGATTGCCAAGGCCGCCAGTCTGATCGCAATTGTGATCGGCGGATACACGTTCGCGCATGGAGAACCGGGTGCGAAGAAGACGCTCGCCGGAGTCGCTGCCGGAACGGGGATAGCGATTATGGCGACAAACGTCCTGACCTGGCTTTGGGGTTCCTAACCGCCAACTCGCCGATTTCCTGCGATCTATTCCACTTCACCTCCAACGATGTTCCAAGCCGGATGTTTACAAGGGGGGCTTATGCCGGAAATAACTCAGAAGCGCCGCAATCGAGTCTTCAAGAGTCTGCATAAGCCCCTCACCTATATGGGCATCGAACGCACACTTTTCTTCATGATTGCGGTGTCCGCAGTGGGGATGTTCAACCTCTTCAATTCGATCATCGGGGCCGTCGTGGTGTTCATCGGCGGGTGCATCTTTGGCCATTGGGTGACGAACTCCGACCCGGCGTTTCTCAAGATTCTCGGACGTTCCGAGAAGTTCAAGCTGCGCTATGACGCGGCCAAGCAGACAGTCCCGAACGTAGAGGTGCGGTAATGCTCAATCTCTCGCGCGTCATCAAACCGTGGAAGGAAGCCGACGCCCTCAGCGCCCACATTAACCTGTACGGATTCTGGACAGAGACAGCATTTCTAACCAAGAGCGGTGATCTTGGCATGGTGCTGAGCATCACAGGCGTGGACTATGAAAGCCTTGACAACGACGAACAACAGTATGCGGTGAAGCGGCTGGAGTCCGCACTCAAGTCCTTCGGCGAAGGCTTCCACGTCTACCAATACCTCTTCAAAACGAACCGGCCCAAGATCCCATTCGCCACCTACGATGACGAACTGATCGACGCGGCCATTGACCAGCGGCGGCAATACTTCGAGTCAAAGCGCGACCGGTTGTACGAGGTGGAACTCTTCTATGTGATCGTGCTGGAGGGTGCGCGGTCGAAGACCGGCATCCTCTCCGCTCTCGCACGGATGCCGCGTGATCCCCAGGGCGCTATTCGTGAACTCAAGGCGCAGTTCACCAGCGACAACATGAAGGTTTTGCTGCGGACGCAGATCGACGCCGACCTGGTAAGGCTGGAGCAGCGTGTACAGAACTTCACGCGCCAGCTCGCCGACCTCATGCCCATTGAGTTGCAGGGACAGCAGGCGCAGTTCCGGTTTTTTCGGCGCTTGTTGAACTTCGACAATTGGCGCATCGCGGGCAAGCCGCAATCGACGCAGTATCTCGACTATCAGGTTGTCAACTCCAACATCGAAGCTGAACGCGATCACCTCCGCGTTGGCGATCACTTCGTCCGCATCCTCACCATGAAAGAGGCCATTGCCGAGACACGGCCTCTCGTACTTGACCGGCTCTTCAAGATCGAGGGCAACTTCTACGTCGTCACCGAATGGACACCGCTTTCGATGGCGAAGGCCCGCAAGGAAGTGGACAAGCGGCGGCGTCACTTCAATATGAGCAAGTCCGGCTTTGTGTCGCAGATCGGGAGTGACCCTGCGAAGACGAACCAGCGAGACGTGCTGATAGACGAGTCGAAGCAGGCCGACATCGAGAATCTGGGAGAGTGCTTGCGGGCGCTCGGCGACGGCCAGACATTGGGCGACTTCTCTCTTACAGTCGTGCTGTACAGCACCGACATCCAGACGATCAATCAGGAGATGGGTGAGTTTACCAGCGTCTTTACAAACGCCGACGGTGCGTTGTTTACCGAAACGTACAACCAGCTCAATGCCTTGTTTGCAACCGTTCCGGGTAATTATGCCCAGAACCTTCGCAAGATGTATCTGCTCAACTCCAACTACGCGGATCTGTCGTTCTTGTTCACCATCCACCCAGGCGAGAAGACGAATCCGCACCTTCGTTCGGAGTATCTGGCCGTCCTTGAGACAGACAACGCCACACCGTACTACCTCAACCTCCACAACGGTGAGGTGGCACACACCCTTATTCTCGGCATGACCGGGAGCGGCAAGAGTTTCCTCTGTAATTTCCTGCTCACGAACGCTCAGAAATATCGGCCGCAGACGTACATCTTCGACATCGGCGGCTCGTTCCAGTCGCTCACCGAGATCTTCGGCGGGACGTATTTGAACGTCGGCCAGGAGAGCCGGGACTTCACCATCAACCCGTTCAGCCTCCCCGAGACAAAGGAGAACCTGCAATTTCTCTTCTCCTTCTTCCGGGTGCTCATCGAGGGTAACGACAAGCGTTACCGGCTCGACTTCAAGGAAGAACGCAAGCTGTGGGAGGCCATCGAGCGGATGTACGTCGTTGCGCCGGAGCAGCGGACGCTATCGACGTTCAGCCAGATCATTGGGGAGCTGAAAGAACGCCTCCACCGTTGGACCAAAGAGGGGCAGTATGGATTCCTCTTCGACAATGTAGAAGACACGCTCAGCTTCGCCAGCTTCCAGACGTTCAACTTCGCCGGCTGGGGTGATGCTCCCGAAGTATTGGAGCCGCTGCTCTTTTACGTCCTGCACCGGGCCAGCAACGAGATTGCCAACCCTGAGAAGCTGGCGACCTTCAAGACATTCTTGCTCGACGAGGCTTGGCTCTTCATCAAGAACGAGACGATTCGCAGCTACATCGTCGCTGCTCAGAAGACGTGGCGCAAGCACAACGCGGCGATGATCCTTGCCACACAGTCGATCAAGGAGCTTGAGGAATCGGGAATGCTGGCGATTGTCGCCGAGAGCTGCCCGACCAAGATATTCCTCGCCAATCCCGAGATGAACCACCAGGTCTATCGCGAGGCGTTCCACCTCAACGACACCGAAATCGACATCATTGCCGACCTCATTCCACCCGGCGAGATGCTGATTCGCAAG
>DASRLI010000202.1:0-9684 GCA_035648535.1 Occallatibacter sp.
TTCCCTTGCACTACGTTCTCCACCGCCTGCATGGCGGTAAGCATCGAGTGGTCCTGGTTGTTGTACTTGTGCATGCCGTTCCGGCCGATAAGAAACAGGTTCTCGAAGCGGTCGGTAAACGCTCGCAGTTCATCAAACCTATCGTAAGTTCCAAAGTATGCCGGATAGGTCTTGGGCACGCGCACCACATGCGAATCGAGCACATCACTCGCCTTCAGAATCCCTATCTTCTCCAGTTCCTCCGCTCCAAATTTAATGAGTTCCTCATCGGGCATCTTCCACAGCGGATCGGTGTCATAGCAAAAATACTCGAGACCAATCCACAGTGCACTCGTATCGAAAGGCCTGGCCTCGAAGCCACACGTTCTTGTAAGTCGGATCCACGATCCCGCCGGTGAATAGATAGAGCGGCGAATTCTTTAGAGCCAGCTCGATTCCCTCCCCCACTCGCAAACCTACGAATTCCTTACGCATTAGCGGCCTCACTGACTCGGCAAACTCGTCAATCCGCGTCAGGGTGTCTTCGGCCAGATTGAACCGGAAAATGGCCGCAGATGAACGCCATCCTGGACGCGGAGGAACCATCTGGCACCTGCGAGCCAGCGTAATGCTAGCAGGGCTAGCAATGATCAGGAGATGATTTTTCGCGATTCGAGCCTTCAGCTCCTCTACACTCTCCCACACAAAATCCTTGTCGCTATTAAGTTCCACGTCCTTACCAAGGCCAAGCTCACAAGTCCAGCGGAATTCGACCGGAGAAGCGCTAACTGCTCCAAAGTCCCCGCTGATATCCGTAAACCAAAGTCCTCCCTTTTGTCACCGGAAAAAATGGCCAGGGGGAAAAGGAACCTGGAAAGTCGCAGAACGTCCTTCCGGTCGACTTGATAGCCGGCATGCTGGCCGAGGTTGGCCTTATAACTGGCTCGAAGGCTCGGCGCGCCAGTTCCTGAGCTTCCAGGGTCCAACGCTTCCGCTTTTCTTCCAGGTTATTTCCGTAGGCAATGCGCTCCTGCCAGAGAAGCAAGAGAAGCTGCAAAAGTTCAGCCCCCTTCGTTTCGGCCGAGCCCTCAAGAGCTTCACGGACCAACCGCGCCAAATATGGCTCGCTAAGTGGCACCGTGGTCGCCGACTGACCAAACATCCCCTCTGTGGGGTTCCGGTGCGCTGGGATTGAGCCCCTGGCACCTTTTAGGCTCGCTGGAATGAGACAGAGGTGTTTGATGAAGTTCCGGGAAGAGCAGTGCCACTCGAGTCCGATTCGAACCGTTTCACGGGTACTTCGGCGAATTCCCACTTTGCACTAAGCGAACGTTATACAATCCTCGAATTCAAGGAACTTGCCGAATGCGCCTCTTTCAACTGGCTATGCTCATCTTCGTTGTCGCTCCTCTTGCCGCGCCTGCATAAGGCGTGGCCACTCTTACAATCGACACCTCCAAAATCGTCGCAAACGTCAGCCCGACTCTGTACGGCATCATGACCGAGGGAAAAAACCACTCATACGATGGTGGTCTGTATGCAGAGCTCATAAGCAATCGCACATTCCAGACCAGCCGCGGCCTTAGCCTTGAGAATTGGACACTCATCCAGAATGGCAACTCGCAAGCCGCAATCAAAATCGACAAGACAACGGGCCCAAGCGCAGCCGTTCCGCATAGCCTCAAATTGGTCGCAGTGTCCGCCAATGGAAAGGAAGAGGCCGGCTTCTACAACAACGGTTTTTGGGGCATCGCGGTATGGCCTTCAAAGACCTATCGGGGCTCCTTCTACGCCAAAGCCGATAGTCCGTTGATCGGTGGGCTGACCATTCGCCTTGTCAACGACAAGACCGGCGCTGTTGCTGCCTCGACCACTGTGTTATCGCTGAGCGGCTCTTGGCAGAGTTATTCATTCAATCTCAAGACCGGCGCACTGATCCCCTCCTCCGACAATCATTTGGAGTTTCTGGTGGAGCACCCCGGAGTGGCATGGTTCTCGCTTATTTCGCTTTTCCCTCCGACCTATAAGAACGAGCCCAACGGTTAGCGTGTCGACCTTATGGAGAAGTTGGCTGCCTTGCATCCGGCCTTTCTTCGCTTTCCTGGAGGCAATTACCTTGAAGGCGAGCATCTGAGCGAACACCACGGATGGAAGAAGACAATCGGCCCGCTGGTTGATCGACCCACGCATCCAACGCCGTGGACTTACCGTTCGTCTGATGGCTTGGGCCTTCTCGAATTCCTGGCCTGGTGTGAAGACCTCCACATGGAGCTCCTGTTGGCGGTGTTCTCCGGCTATTCCCTGAGCCAGGAGCATATTGATGCGGGCAAGGACCTCGAACCCTATGTGCAGGACGCCCTCGACGAAATCGAGTATGTCTCAGGGAGTACGTCAACCCACTGGGGCGCTGAACGAGCGAAGGATGGCCATCCCACCCCATTCCACCTGGCCTTTGTCGAGATCGGCAACGAGGAATACCACGACCAATCTGGAACTTATGACGCTCGGTTTGCACAGTTCTATAAGGCGATCAAGCCGGCTCACCCTGAAATACAGATCGTTGCGTCAGCGCCTGTCACACTGGCCCGCCCAGACATCCTCGACGATAACGACCACTCGCTGAACACTCACTTCTACCGCACCGCGCAGCAGTTCTTTCAAGACGTTCACCGCTATGACACGTACGACCGCAGCGGGCCCAGGATTCTCGTTGGCGAATGGGCAACGCGCGAAGGCTCTCCCACCACCAACCTTGGCGCAGCACTAGGTGACGCCGCCTGGATGACGGGGCTCGAGCGGAACAGCGACATCGTCGTGATGGCTTCCTATGCGCCTCTGTTTGTCAATGTCAACCCGGGCGGCATGCAGTGGCCGAGCAATCTTATTGGATACGATGCGCTCAGCAGCTACGGATCGCCAAGCTACTACGCGCAAGTTATGTTCAGCACGCACCTTGGCGATCAGATACCTGATTCCAAGTTAGTCACCAAAAACTCTCGCCTGTTCGACTCCGTGACCTGCAATTCGAAAACTCATGGAGTAACCATCAAGTTAGTCAATGCCTCGTCTATGTCGCAGCCGGTTCAAATCAATTTAAGCGGAGCAGTCCGGGTTCACAATACTGCAACCGTGACAACTCTAAGCGGCAATACTACCCAGGAGACTAACTCGATCACTGAGCCCAGGAGAATTACCCCGAAAGTACGCAGCATATCGAATGCCTCAACCTCATTCATTCACACCCTGCCTGCATACTCAATTCAAATCATCGACATCGGTTTGAACTAGCCGCTCACTGTCTTCGGCACTCGCTTGTTGGGTTTTTCAGAGTCAACTGAAGGGGACGCTTACCCCTTGGGCGGTGAAGCCCAGGATCGAAAAGCAATCGCGGGCGATGGAATGAGAGCAGCGGCCTCTTGTAGTCATTATGGTGTGACCGGCTCGATGCGCAATTCGTGGGTTAGGCTGTGATAGTTTGCAGAACCACAGTCCAGAGCCACAAGCGGAGGGAACCGGTCATGGGAGAGAAGTTACGATTTTTGGGTTTGGATGTCCACGCCGAAACGATAGCCGTGGCAGTAGCCGAGCCAGATGGCGAGGTACGGAGCCTGGGTACGATCGGCAACCGCGAAGAGTCGATTCGTAAGTTAATCAGGAAGCTTGGGCCTCCTTCTCAGTTGCGGGCCTGCTATGAAGCCGGCCCGACGGGATTCGTACTTTACTGGCAGTTGGCGCAGTTGGGAGTCGAGTGCGCGGTGGTGGCGCCGACGCTGGTTCCGAAGAAGTCCGGGGACCGGGTAAAGACAGACCGGCGAGACGCGTTGAAGTTGGCGCGCAGCCATCGCTCTGACGATCTGACAGCGGTCTGGGTCCCGGACGAAGGTTCGGAAGCATTGCGCGATCTTGTCCGGGCGCGTGAGGGGGCCAAGCAGGATCAGCTACGAGCGCGGCACCGGCTAACCAAGTTTTTGCTCCGCACGGGCCAGCGTCCCCCACTGGGAGTGAAGGCTTGGACGGAACGTTACGTGGAGTGGATCCAGCAGATCCGTTACACGCATCCGGCGCGGGAAGCCACCTTGCTGGATTGTCTGAACGAAGTGCAGCACATGGGAGAGCGAGTCAAGCGACTGGAACAGTCGATTGTAGATGTGGTGAAGCTGGCTCCGGCGCCAGTGCAGGAAGTGATTCGCGGTTTACAGGCATTGCGCGGCGTGGCTCATATCTCGGCAGTTACGATTATTGCCGAGCTGGGCAACATCTCCTCCCGCTTCGAAAGCGCGCGGAAGCTGATGGGTTACAGCGGAGTATTTCCGAGCGAAGACTCCAGCGGCGAGCGCATTCGAAGAGGAAGCATTACCAAGTCAGGCAACGCGCACCTCAGACGAATCGTTGTTGAATCGGCCTGGAGCTATCGCCACCGACCATCGATCGGAGCACGATTGCGCAAGCGCCAGGAAGGAGTTCCTGCAGAGATCACTGAGATTGCCTGGAAAGCGCAGAATCGCCTGCACAGGCGCTATATGAAGCTGATGGCTGCAGGCAAGGAGCAGAGAAAGGTCATGACTGCGATTGGACGCGAACTGATGGGTTTCATCTGGGCAATCGGGGTTAAGGCAGAAGCGGCTTGCATGCAACAGAAGGCGGCATGACGAGAACCGAAAAGGCAAAAGCAAAAGCTTTCCAAATAAGGAAAAAGCAAAGACAAAAACACCGATGAACAATGCTATCCAATTCGAGGACAGAGTCAGCAGCAGCCGGAGCAAGCACGAAGGAGAATCCTCGGCGGAAGTTTGCGACAGGCTCAGCCGGACTCGCGTCAGTAGTCAGAGGCAGCTCCCGACGGATCATGATTATGCGGTTCCGACCCGCGAATATCAGCTTGATCAATCGTCGCCTATACCTGCCACGGCTGCTGCTGAGTCTGTCCTCGAAAAAACAAATACAAAAACTACCCAACGATTCGCAGATGTTGACAGGGTCACACCATATCAACTTCTGAAGTGCGCGCGAGCTATTGTTCAACCCGAAAAACTGGAGGATAATTGGTGCTGGATCATCGATGATTTGATCGTGTCAGCTTCCGCGATTCCTCCAATTCGGCGAAACATCAAACATCCGGGACACATTACTCAGCCCTGATAAATATCCCGGTTCCCTGGTAACAGGATTCTTCGAAATACCAAGCGCCTTTAGGTTCACAGAAATGATCGCCGTATCATTGGGGTCCTGGGAAGGTAATTCGCAATCTGATGTCGAGTGTTCTGGAGATGTGCTGTGCGGAAACTGGCAATCCTGCTGCTCTGGGCGCTAATCAATCCTCCCGGGTTTGCGGCCAAAAGCGTTACGGTGGTTCAGTTAGAGCGGTTGTTGGCCGGCGCCCACGGCAAGTCGGATGGGAAGGCAGCAGATCAGCTCTCAGGTATTGAGCTTTCCGAGCGCCTCAGTTCCTCCCGGCTCGCAGTTTGGGAGGAGCGTCTGCCCGGGCCTGCGTCTCGGCGCGCTCTGGTAATACTCGCGGACGAGTCGGCCTTTCTCGATCCTCCGGCGGCGGAGATTCCCGCAACTGCCACCCCTGATCTTGCCGCACAGCGCAAGATAATGACCCTCGCGGTGGACTTTGCGCAAAAGACGATTCATCAGCTGCCTAACTTCTTCGCGACGCGGGATACGATCCATTTTGAAGATTCACCTCCACATAGAATCGCCGGCTCGCTTGATGGGAGCTTTACCTCCGGTCAGCCGTTGCAGCCCGTAAGCGAATCGCGCAACGCAGTGCTTTATCGCGACGGGGAGGAGCTGGTCGATTCCGATGTGAAGGGTAAAGGCTCCGCACAGGATGCCGGAGACTTGAGTACTTCGGGTGTATTCGGGCCGATTCTCGGTACTGTGCTGGCGGATTCAGCAAAAGGCAAATTGAAGTGGGATCAATGGGAGTTGGGCGCGGCTGGACCGGAGGCCGTCTTCCTCTACTCCGTCCCAAAAGACAAGTCGCACTACGAGGTGAATTTTTGCTGTGTTCCTGGTGGTAACGGGAATGGCGTCTTCAACCAACTTTCCGGCTATCACGGGGAGATTGCAGTCGATCCAGTGACCGGAGCAATTCTTCGCCTCACGCTGCAAGCGGATCTGAAGGGGGACGAACCGATTCTCAGAGCCGACATTCTGGTCGAATACGGCCAGGTGAAAATCGGGGGTGTCGAATACATCTGTCCGGTGAGGAGCATCTCCATCAGGGTTCAACCGGCACAGTCCACAGACGCTTTGGGGTTGAAGCGCTATTTCGGAGGAATTCCGGAGAAAGACGGCGAGTCTCATCCTGGGCCGTCGCAAACCTTGCTGAACGACGTCGCGTTCAATCAATATCACCTGTTCCGCTCGGAAGCGCGCATCCTCACTGGAGATAACTCAGGCGCGAATGAGAACCCGCCTGCTCCCGTAGAGAATCCTGTGGAGGAGGCGGCGGCCACCAACATTCCTCCGTCGGAGGCCTCCGCTCCCGTCACGGGCTCCGCTCCAGCGTCTCTCACCAAACCGGAGCCTGGTCCTCCCGAGATCAGCATTGCGGGATCGACTACACTGCCTCGGGTTACCACGGCGCCTGAACCGGCCTCAGATGCAAGCTTTACACTCCACGCAACCAGCAAGCTGGTAGACATAGGCGTAGTCGCGTTCGATAAGAAAGGCCATCCGGTCCTCGACCTCAAGTCGGAGGAATTCGAAATCTACGACAACGGGCGCAAACAGAATGTGCGGTTTTTCAGCCAGGCTCCGGGCATTGGATCCGCGCGAAAATCCTCTTCTTCGCAGGCTGAACCCAGACAGCCTCCGGACGATTCCACTTTTTCGAATCGCCCCTCTGCTATTGCAGACTCGAATCCAGGGAGTGAGCCGACAGAAGCTAACCTCACGATTCTCTTGCTCGACCCGGGTAACCTGGCTTGGTCTGATCTGACCTATGCTCGTGGACAGATGCTGAGCTTTCTGCGCGCGCTTCCAGCAATGGAACGAGTGGCTCTCTACATCCTGAAGCCTTCAGGCTTTGAGGTCCTGCAGGAAGGAACCGATGACCACGCGTTGCTCGCGCTGAAATTGAAGGGGTGGATGCCCAGTGCACAAGACTTAGCGCGGGCTCAGGAATCAGAAGAGCGAAACCGGCAGCAGTTCGATTACGTGCTCAACCCGGCGGACCTGCAATCCGTGAACGGCAACACCGACATGGGCCCCGAGACGGTCACTGGGGTTGATCCGGAATTGCGCGACAACGGAAGCAATCCCGAGCTTCGCGCGCTTTCTGTCCTGGCCGTCGTAGCCCGGCATCTTGCTGCCATCCCCGGCCACAAGAATCTGGTATGGGTTACAAGTGACAATGTCTTGGCAAACTGGGCCGACAAGGCCGTGGGGAGCGACAAAGGTAGTAAGCACAACGAAGAGTTCGCACTGCGCATTCAGGAGGCCATGAACGATGCCCACGTCAGCATCTATCCTCTGGATGCGTCGCAACTGGAAACAATGGCTGTCGATGCAAGCCTGGCGAATGCCAACGTAGAGTTGTCACCCAGCGTTACCGCTCCGCCACAGCCGCAGGGAGGTGGCGCGGGGGCCGGCCGCATCACGGCTGAGTTGCAGCAGGATATCCATCCCATTCAGGCCCAATTGCAGCAAATGGCCAAGGCAACCGGCGGACAAGCCTTTAGCCGCACCAGCGACATTGCGAGGAACCTCGCGCAAGTGGCCGCAGATGGCAGAGCCGAGTATCTGCTGAGCTTTACTCCCGATACGCCGGCCGACGGCCAATACCATTTGCTCACGGTGAAACTCGCGGGCCGGCGAGGCATTGCGCTTCGTTATCGCGCCGGTTACGAGTACCTGAAAGAGCCGGCGACGCTCAAGGACCGGTTCCGCCAGGCCGTGTGGCAGTCACTCGATGCAAGCGAAATAGGGGTAAGTGCGCATCTGGTTCCAGCGTCCGAAGGGGCTACGGTTCAGGTGGACATCGCCACTCATGACCTTGCGCTGAAACAGCAAGATGACCGCTGGCAGGATCAGTTGGACATCTTCCTGGTTCGAAGAGACGACGAGGGACTGCACTCCCTGGTGACCGAACAGACGTTGAAAATGAACCTTACGGCGGCCACTTACACCAAGCTGCTTCAGCAAGGAACTCCTTTCAATCAGTTCATCGAGAGAAAACCCGAAACGGGCTCGGTGCGGATTATCGTCGTGGATGAAAATTCCGGTCGCATGGGTTCAGTCACTGTTCCAGCATTGGCGCTGCCATCCGCCAATTGATATGGACGCGCGCACGCGATCGCCACGCAATTCGTAAGGTCACTTCAATCACAATCTAAAACTCGTCATCAGTTTGCCGGGGCCGCTGCAGGCGCGTCCCCCTCTGGTTTTCCCTTGTTCTGTGCAGCCTTCAACTGGCTGAAGATTGATTGCTGTTCCGCCACGTGAAGGGCTTTCGTCTTCTCAAACTCAGCTTTCGCCTCTTGCTGTTTTCCCATCGATTGGTAAAGCCGCGCCAGTCTCCAATGAGGATCCTGGTAGTTCGGCGACAACTTGATCGCCGCTTTAAACTCCTTCACAGCGTCGTCCTTGCGGTCGCGATCGGCATACAGGATGCCCAGAACGGCATGTGCTTTCGCGATAGTCGGATCAATTTGAACAGACCTTTCGGCCAACGGCAATGCGTCATCCTGTTTTCCCAGATGATTATCCGCGTCTGCCAAATATGCGAGCGCCTGCGCACTCTCGGGTACGTTCGCCAATTCTGCCTGGAATTCCTTCGCTGCTTCCTCAAATTGATCCTGAGTCCACAGCAAATAGCCGAGGCCAAAATGTGCGTTCGGCGCCTTGGGGTCTGCCTTTACTGCCGCCCGAAACTCGTCCATCGCCCCCTGGTGATTTTGCATCTGGTCGAGCGCTTCACCCGCCAGCATATCCGCTTCAGCCGACTCGGCATTCAATTCGAGGATCTGGTGATAGGTGTCGAGGACACACTGATATTGCTTTGACCACATACAACTTTGGGTGAGTAATAGACGATAAGGAAGGTTCTGCGGATCGGCGGCTGTCACCTTCTGCAGGTAAGGAACGGCGGCGGAAAATTCGTTCAGGCCATAGTGAGCCATCCCAATCAATATCTCCAAGCGGACCGCATCTGGCGATGAAGGTGCCGCGCCCTTCAGCAACGGAGACAATGTGTCGATTGCTGCCTTCAACGCGCCCGATTTGAAGAGCGACACGCCGAGATTAATGCGTAAGGCCGGGAATGCGGGATCGAGCGCCAGCGCCTTTCGATACAAGGGCACTGCCGCGTCGTAATGCTGCTGGCGCGCTTCAAGCAAGCCTAAATGCGCATAAGCTTCGGCGTCGCTCGGGTGGACCCGCAGAACCGAATGCCAAGCGGCTTCAGCCTCGACAATTTGCCCATTCTGTTCAAGCTCGAACGCTGTCGCGCGTTGCTGATTGACAGAGGGCGCCTGCGCGCTCGATTGAACCCCCGCTATCGCAAGCACCCCAGCGGCCAAACAGCATTTGAGTAGAGCGTATTTCATAAATGGCACGAGTTGGTCGATGACTTCTATTCAGGGGTTAAAGCGGCCGCGGAAAAAGTAACAGTGAAGAAAGAAGCCGCCAAGAAACAGACAAGCAGGGGCTAAAGCCCGAGATGTCTTGCGAAACTTGAGGGCTGGCTGAAGT
>DASRLI010000203.1:0-12484 GCA_035648535.1 Occallatibacter sp.
GCAACGCCGTCTGTGTTCCGTTTCGGCGGCCCCGTTCCAAAGCGCTGGCCAACCGGTCCTGGAAGAGTCGGCGATTGGGCAGACCAGTCAATTCGTCGTGCAGCGCCAGATACTTGTTGTGCTCGATCTGGTCCTCAAGAAGCAGCAGAATCATCCCGACAGCGACCACATACTTGGGCAGGTCCCACACTTCGCTTTCCAGTCGCACATTGGGTAAAAACGCGTTCATTCCCGGAGCCATCACAAACACCGCCGCCCAGGCAAGAAACCCGGCGATGGTGATGAACGCGCCTGTCGTTGCCCGCCTGTAAGCAAACCAGAAATGAACACAGCAACCGAAGTAGACGGTAAAGAGCACACCGTTCAAAGCGAGTGCCATGCCGTTGCCTGGCCGATGTTGAAAGGCCAGGAGGAAGGCAGACAGAGCGCAGTAGCATACGACCGTCACCCAACGGAGCGGGTAGTTCTCTTCACGCGCATGAAAGGCAGCAACCGCAAGAGGCAATGCGCCAAACAGAACTGCCGCCGGAGTCAGAGCCCAGGACGCGGCCGGACTGAACACAACAAGGCCAATGTAGAGCGTAGTCGTCCCAATCGCGATGCCGAGCATCCAAAGGCTGGATTGCTGTTTGCGACAGGGAACTGAGGCCCAATTGAAAAGTATGCCTGCCCAGGCTAGTGCTGTGAGCCCGATGAAGACCGCAAGGATCCCGACCTGCCCGGGAACTGGTGCAAAGATGAAAGCCGCAAAGTGCAACGCAATCATCAGCCAGCCAGTGAGCCACAAGGTCGAGACAGGAGCTTGGCTGCGCCGAGCCACTGCCGCGAAGGCACAGGCCAGCAACATGACCGCGGCTAAATCAGGCAGTTTACTCCAGTCCAAGGCAAATACCTCAATCTTGTACGGCAATCAGAAACCAAAATCGACTGTCTTCGCTCGTTAGTTCTTCAAACAATAGAATCCTCTATTCCTGAGAGATTTCCATAGCGCTTTTGTACTACCGGCGAAACCGAAGGGCGCACTTCGGTAACTTGCAACTTCAAAGTGCCGAATGAGTGCCTGTTCCACCCACGGCCATGCATCCTGCGAAAGCCGATAGACCCTCCCAACTCCGAAATGCGCCCACTGGCCCCCAAACCTATTTGAGCCAATAATAAAGCACGTATGGATTCCGTAATTGAAGCCTGCAAAGCTCGCCCAAAGGGAAAACGCCGGCTTCATGAACCCATCCCAGCCAATAAAAGGACATTTCACCAATCCGCCAGTCGTCTTTGATTCGGAGTGATGCTAAAGCAGAAGCCATGTCTGGCCGATACGGAGAGAGAAGCTGTGTGCGCTGGATTTCTTGCGCAACTGTATTGATTCGGGGACGAATGATCTCGCTTAAGAAATATCTGGATTCCGTGCCGTCCGGCACCGACGCCGATTGCTGGCAACAAAAGGACGAAATTGCCTCTGTGGCGATCGCCGCATATGGCTCCGCTCTGGAGGCGATGGGAAATTGCAGCCTTGATGCGTGTCCCGGCCTTGGTAGCGAGCTGAAACAGCGACTTGGCGAGCTGAACCGTAACCTCTCCAGTCGCATGAATTGCGAATCATTGCAGCTTACTGACAGACAGGTGCAAGAGCAGCTACAGGCCTGGGGAAGACGAACGGCCAGGCACTACCAGCAAACGAGCGACGAAGTGAAGGAGTTGCTGATCGTGATGGCCCGGATACCAGGGCTTCGCCATCGGCTCTGACGGCACCGTAACCGCTTCCTATTCGAATGGGCAAACACAGGCCATCGGCCAACTGGCGCTGGCCAATGTAACCAACCTTCAAGGACTCGCGCTCCAGGGCAATGGCAATTACGCCACCACGTTGGCCAGCGGTGCGGCATCCATCGGCATTTCGGGAACAAATGGACTGGCCACAATTCAAGGCTCTTCGCTCGAGCAATCCAACGTCAACATCTCGGCGGAGTTCTCAAATCTGATCATCGCGCAGCGCGCCTTTGAGGCAAACTCCAAGGCGATCACCACCTTCGACACCGTAACCCAGGACACAATCAATATGGTCCACTAACACCTACCGGCTAACATCCAAAATTACTAAGATGTTTCAGGGCGGTCTTCCGGCCGCCTTGTTGTCAATTTGTGAACACGAACCTCTACGAACAATCCCTTGCTCGAAGCCAGCGTGATTGCTCTCGCATTCAGAATCCTTGCCTCGGTCCAATGCTTGCGGCCTTCGCTGCGAACGACCCGCCCCTCGATGCGAATGGGCTCACCGGAAGGAACTGGGCGCTGGTAATCAATCTCCATTTGTCGCGTCATTGTAGTCAGACCGCGTGCGCGGACTGCCTTGCTCATCGCCTCGTCCAGCAGCGTAGCAATGATGCCGCCGTGCAAATAACCCATTGGGCCTTCGAAGTTGTCCGGAACTGTCGGAAGTGATACGACCGAACCGTCCTCTGCCAAATAAAACTCAAGGTGCAACCCTGCAGAATTTGCCGCTCCACAACCAAAACAGCGGTTCTGGGCAGTATGAGGTAACGGGGTCAGCTTTTCAGTAGTTCCTGTCATTCATTCCTCGGTTGCTGCAGCGCCCCGGCAAGCGCGGCCGCGTATGTTTCCCAGTCAACATTGCCGCCAGTCAGGAGAATGCCGATGCGTTTGCCCTGCACGGAGTTCTTCTCCTTCAGAGCTGCCGCCAAAGCTGCGGCTCCTGCGCCCTCGGCCAGATTGTGCGTGTCCTGATAGTAGGCAAGCATAGCTGCCGCAATCTCCGCGTCAGAGACTTCGACGATGCGGGCGACCTCCTGCCAGATAATTTCCAGCGCCTCGATATTCGGAGTACGGCACGCCAGGCCGTCGGCAACCTTGCTCAGCGCCGGGGCCTCCACCAGTTCTCTTTGCTTGAAGCTCAGCGCATAAGCAGGGCATTCGCTCGCCCCAACGCCCACGATCTCGGTCTTCGACCCAACAGCGTTGCGCGCCGCAGCCATTCCACAGATTGAAGATCCCATTCCGATGGGAACATAAACTGCGTCCAGCGCTGGCGCCCCTTCAAATAGCTCGAGCGCATATGTGGCCGTACCCATCACCAGCCGCTCATGGAAAGAGTCTGCGAAATGAAATCCCCTTTCCGCAGCCAGGTGACGCGCAAACTCCAGCGACTCCTGAAAGTCCTGGCCGTGCTCCACCAGTTCGACTCCCTGGGCCAGCATGGCGCAGTTCTTCTCCTTGCTGTTGCCGTATGGAACGACCACCACCGCTTTCAGGCCAAGAAGCTGCGCAGCCATGCCCACTCCCTGTCCATGATTACCGCGCGTGGCCGCCACTACGCCTCTCAAGTCAGGCTCGGTCTGTTTCAGCCAGTCAAGATATACCAGAGCTCCGCGCAGCTTGAACGCCCCCACCCGCGTATGGTTCTCGTGCTTGATCCAAGCCTCGGTTCCAACCCGGCTGTTAATCAGCGGCCACGTGTATTGCGGAGTGGGCGGCATGTAGCGATACACCACCGACTGGGCGTCGTGAATCTGGGCTAATGTGGGAAGCCGCATAAACCCAGAATACCCGCACCTGAGCCGCCCCGCATCTCCGCAGCCCCACGCCTTTCACAAGCGCAATCGTGCAATCTCCACCGCTGGATGGTCAGAAGAGCACTTGACCTTCCCGCCCAGCCCGCTCAAACTGAACAAAGATTTCCCGGAGGATTTTTCTTATGTCATCGAATATGTCATCGCCTGAGTCATTGCCAACGTCATCCATCGACCGCAGAACAGCTATGCTGCAGATCGGCACGCTCGCTGGCGCCGCACTTCTCACGCGCAACATATCCGCCGAGGGCTCGCCGGCTGGCCAAACACCCGCAGCTCCTGCCTCCGCGCCTCCCATCGGACCCTTTACACTGCCGGCTCTGCCGTATGCCTACGATGCTCTCGAGCCCAGCTTCGACGCAACTACCATGCACCTGCACCACGACAAGCACCATCAGGCCTATGTCAATAACCTCAACACAGCCGCGGCCGCTCATCCCGAGCTGGCAGGGAAGAGCGTCGACGAGCTCATCGCGAACCTCAACAGCTTGCCCGAGGCCCTCCGCACAGTGGTACGCAACAATGGCGGAGGACACGCCAATCACTCCTTCTGGTGGCCCACGCTTGGCAAAGGCGGCGCAGCTCCAACCGGCGAGTTAGCCAAGGCCATCGATGCCAAATTCGGTTCGCTTTCCACTTTTGAGGACAAATTGACTGCCGCCGCCATGAGTGTTTTTGGCAGTGGCTGGGCTTGGCTGGTCAAGTTGCCGGATGGGACAGTGAACATCGAAACCACGCCTAACCAGGACAGCCCGCTGACCACGGGACACAAACCGATCCTTGCCATCGACGTATGGGAGCATGCCTACTATTTGAAGTACCAGAACCGGCGTGTCGACTACGTGAAGGCGTTCTTCCAGGTGCTGAACTGGGATTATGTGAGCGGCCGCTTCGTTCACAAGGCGTAGGCGGAGATTGCGCTGGCTATTGCCCGGGTTAGGCGCGTGGAGCGCTTTGTGCGCTGGAATGGTGGCCAGTCTTTTTGTGGGCCAGGCTGGCTGCCGCTCAACGCCGTCACTGACCCAACAGCAAGCAGAAGGGAAGCACCTCTACCAGGTTCGCTGTGCCCACTGCCACGAGGACAACGATTTGGCCCTTAAGAAAATACCGCCCAATCTCCGAGGCCTCTTCGATCAAAAGACGTTGCCAAGTGGCATTCCAGCTACCGATGCAGCGGTGCGCCAAAATGTGCTTACTGGCAGAGGCATGATGCCGGCTTTTGCCGGCCGGTTTTCCGACCAGCAGATGTCCGCCTTGGTTGCCTACCTGCATACCGGTTTGCGCTAACCGGAACTCCCACCGATCAGTCTTAGGCCAGGCAAAGCCGCAATCACGGTATACTTAGGATTGCTATGGCAACCGAAAAAACCTTCTACCTTGAGACCTTCGGCTGCCAGATGAATGCCCATGACTCCGAGAAGGTCATCGGCACATTGCAGCAGCAAGGGTACCGGCAAGTCCCCACCGAAGAAGAAGCCAGCCTGATCCTCTACAACACCTGCTCCATCCGCGACAAGGCAGAGCAGAAGGTCTTTAATCGTCTCAACGACTACAAAAAGCTGTATAAAGCCGGTAAGCGCTTTGGCGTCCTGGGGTGCGTGGCCCAGCAGGAGGGCGAGAAGATCTTCGACCGGGCCCCCTATGTCTCGCTGGTCTCGGGTTCGGCCTCCTATCGCAAACTG
Source organism: Occallatibacter sp. (assembly GCA_035648535.1). Lineage (GTDB taxonomy): Bacteria > Acidobacteriota > Terriglobia > Terriglobales > Acidobacteriaceae > Telmatobacter. The sequence continues at coordinate 5,267 of DASRLI010000203.1, forward strand.
CCTGAGATGTTGGTCCGCCTTGAAGCCGGAGAGAGCCGGATTACCGGCCTCGACGATCGTCAGACCGATCAAACCTTTGAAACCGAGTTCACCGCCCGCCAGAATCCCTACCGCGGCTACATCACCATCATTGAAGGCTGCGACAAATTCTGCGCCTATTGCGTGGTGCCGTATACCCGCGGCAAGGAGCGCAGCCGCACTTCATCCTCGGTCCTCCAGGAAGCACGCCGCATCGCCGACCTCGGCTATAGCGAGATTCAACTCCTTGGCCAGAACGTCAACAGTTATCGCGACCCGGAAGGGAAGCGGAGCTTCGCCGAGTTGCTCACTGCCGTCGGCGAGGTAGCTGGAATCCGCCGCGTTCGCTTCACCACCAGCCACCCCCGGGACTTCACCCGCGACATAGTCGACGCAATCGACGCCACGCCCACCCTCTGCGATCACGTGCACCTGCCAGTCCAGTCGGGCTCGACTCGGGTCCTCAAGATGATGGCGCGGGAGTACACCCCGGAGTGGTATCTGGAGCGGATTGCCTGGATCAAGGCAGCACGGCGGCCAATCTCGATCTCCACCGATATTATTGTCGGGTTTCCCGGCGAAACCCCAGACGATTTTATTCAGACCATGGACCTACTCGCCGAAGTGCAGTACGATTGCGTTTTCGGTTTCAAGTACTCGGCACGGCCCAATACGCCCGCGCTTACCATGATCGACTCGATCCCGGAAGGCGAGAAAGCCCAACGGCTTCAAGTATTGCTTGACCGGCAGCGCGAGATCCAGAGGGTCAATTACGCTAAGCACTTAGGGGAGATAGTTGAGGTTATGGTTGAGGGTCAAAATCCAGCACGAGGCCAGGTTTCCGCTCGCAGCAGTCAGAATAAGCCGGTAAATTTCACATGGCCGCATCCGATTGCGCCGGCCCCAGGTAGCTATGTTCAGGTGAAAATTACCAACACGCATCCCAACAGTCTGGTCGGCGAGGCCGTCTAAGAACCTGTACGGTAGTCAAAAGAGGCAAGTCCATGGATATCGAGGTCCGTATACGCGGGTTGATGATGGACCCAGCCACGAATATGCCCATCGTCGTTCTGAAAGACGTTGCTTCAGAGACGGTGATTCCGATCTGGGTGGGAATCTTTGAGGCCAACGCAATCGCCATCGAGATCGAAAAGGTTGCCGCGCCTCGTCCAATGACGCACGATCTGGCCAGAAACGTAATCCGTCACTTGAATGCTCAGTTGGAACGCGTTGTAATAACTGAGATTAAGAACGATACGTTCCACGCCGTCCTCTGGCTTCGCCAGGCGGATGAGCAGGTAATGATCGACGCCAGGCCGTCGGATGCCATAGCCCTGGCGCTCCGTGCGGATTGCCCGATCTTCGTGGCCGAGCACGTGATGCAGAGCGCCAAGCTGAACACTTCAGGACCTTCAGAAGGGCCAACGGCCGAGCAGTTGCGTGGCTGGCTCGAAGGACTCAACGACGAGGACCTGGGCCGTTACAAGATGTAATGTGCCCGGGGAAGAGCACAAGAGCCCATCCGTAAGTCCTTGAATAGCGGCAGATTGGCCCCTGCTCGATAGTTCGCAACTCCACTATACAGAATATACGTTATCGGACATGAAGGTACTTTTGAGACTGTTGCTCTCACATATCGAAAAGGACCATTTAGAACGCAACAGCGAGGCGTATGAAGAGTTGAGTATCCTTATTAAGAGCATCATCTCGTATGCGGGGCCGAGGAGAAGGATGAGGAATCCATATTCTCGGGTGCAATTGCGAACGAAAATGCACATAGGGAGTTGCTTTGCAAGGTCCTGCGTCGATCTGACTCGTTTCTAGAGTTCTTCTACCATTTCACAACAGGAAAAAGGCTTCCTCCACAAAAGCCCAAGATCGTCCCCCAGTTCTACGCTGGTGACGATGGCCGCCCTGACGTTCTTTTTGATTTCGGAAATACCTCGCCGAACATCATCATCGAAGTGAAAGTTCGCAACGATTGCCGCACGACTCCCCGACAGAGAAACGAACTAAGTGGCGTCGGCTACGAAAATCGGGCGACGACGTTCTTTCTTGTGCCGGCGGCTGGAAACATCGCGGCGACATCGATCCTGACAAACCGTAATTGCCGCAGAATGAGTCTGGGCTAGCGCCCGTCTTTTCATGAAAGAAGCCTCCCGGCGGTGCTGCTCATGGCGAGGGCGCGCCGATCTTCCGGTGCGCCCTCGCCTTCTTGCTGGTTATTCGGTTTTTGCAAACTTACTTTTTTTCGCGCGGTGACCAGCGGAAGCCGAAGGAGAAGGTGGGGTGGTAGTACTCGCGCTGAATGAAGTAAGGCTCCGTGCCGTCATAGAAGCCGAAGACCTCGTTGTTGAGGTTGAGGGCGCTGACGACCAGATGGAACCCCTTGTGAAGCGCATAGCTGCCCTGCGCGTCGATCTCCGTGTGGTTGAAGAAGTAAATGTCGCCGAGCGGACCGTTGATTCCGCCCGGCGTGCCGTCGGCGTACTGGTAAGCGAAGATGCTGGCCTGGTTGTAGGTAATGTCCATGTTCATCGACAGAGGGCCGCGGTTATAGGTGGGGCCGATGTTAAAGATGTTCGGTGAGTTATCCAGCAGGCGCGGCTTATCGCTGCGTCCTGCGATGGCGGCAGCCTGAGACCCGATATGACTGTAGTTGGCGTTCATACCCAGGCCACCAAGAATGCCGGGCAAGCCGGACCAATGTTGCAGGTACTGCAATTCGATGCCGCTGACCCAGGCACTCCCGGCGTTGATCGGTTGGGTGATGAGGTAAGTCCCAATCGGTCCGCCCGGCGGCTGGAAGTTGGGCACCGGGTGCTCCGTGCTGACGATCGGAAGTCCCAGGTGCTTGTAGAAATACCCGGCCGAGAGCACGCCGAAGGTCTTGAAGTAGTGGTCGTAGAGAACGTCGATATCGTCGCCGGTTTCGGCCTTGAGGTTGGGGTTGCCGAGTGTGGCCACGTACTTGTAGGCGCCGTTTCCGTTTTGGCTCCAATTGATCGGCTGCGCCACGCTCGCCTCTTCGGGGCGGGAGACGCCCCGCGCGTAGATCACGCGGAGGAAGCTGTCGGGTCCAGCGTTAAAGCGAATCGACGCGCTCGGCAGCAGGTCGATATAAGAGGCTGAGAACTTATTCGGCGAAGCGGCGCCGGTGTCGGCATTGAACGAAAGGTTGTGGATGCTGTCCGTGGTGAATTCGCCGCGCAGACCCACGACCAGGCGGATGCCGCGCCCAAAGTCAGTCGTGTTCATCACGTAGAACGCAGGAATGTGCTCTACAATCCCGTAGTCCGAGCCATCCTCCCACTGGTCGTTGGAATAGGTGAATTGGGTCGGATGCTGGTTAACGTAGGCTGCAACCGGGCCGTAAAAGGCGTTGTAGCCATCCTTATACGAACCGTTGTAGTAGCTCGGTTGCTTGAGGCCATTCGGGAAGGTGGTCATCGGGATATTGCCGAGGGCGTTGGCATACACGCGATACGTATTGGCGTACTCGTGCATACTGCGGAACTTCCCGCCGTACTCGAGGGTGTTGATCTTGCCGCCCATATGGAAGCGGAAAGCGCCCGAACCCTCAATCCCGATGTTGATCTGCTGGTTGTGGCCCGGTTCACGCTGCGTCTGGGTGAGCATGTAGTTCTGGGGGCTGTTGATCTCATCAAAGCATGTCGGGCTCCACTGCGGCAGGTGGGGGTCCGTGGTCGCGCCTTGGTTGAACTGGCACGAGCTGGTGGCGAGGGTATCAGTAAAGTTGGCTGTGTCGAATGGCTCATCGCCATAAAAGCCCGTCCCGATAGCGGCGCTCCACGAATACCACGTATTGTTGAACACGTGCGTGCCACTGAGCTGAACGTTGCCCGAATAAAGCAGGGCATTCTCAGCCTGGTTGTAGAAACTCGCTGGCGTATTGCAGGGCCCGGTGGTCGTCCCGTTAGCGGTGGGAGTACCGGTACATCCACTGTTCCCCGGAAGCAGCAATTGGACGCCTGGCGTGTTGTCATGGAGCGAGTAAACAGTCTTGTCGCCGCTGTCGCGGTAGCGCGAGTAGAGATAGCGGAGAAAGATCGCGGAGCCGGGCTTCAGGCGGAAATCGAGACTGCCGGCCACTCCCCAGCGGGGGCGGTGGAACTCGTACGTGCGGATGTCCTGGGCGTCAAACCAGGGTACGGTCTTGTTGTTGGAGAGAGTAGCCTGATCGGGAGTTGGCTCGGTGTCGTTGATGCCGGTACCCTCATAGGTATAATCGCCGCCGATAATGAAGCCGACCTTCTTGCTGGCTCCAAACCGCCTGCCCCAGGTGCCGTAAGTATCTATGTTAGGACGGCCGTTTTCGATTGGCGTGAAGCCGCCCAGGACGCTGACTTGGTAGGTAGGGGTATCGCTCGCGGTCTTGGTGATCAGATTCACTGACCCGCCAATGCCGTCGCCGTCCATGTTCGCCTGGAGAGTCTTGCTGATCTCGATCGAATCGACGATACCAGCAGGAATCGCGGAGAAATCAAATTCGCGAGTTCCCGCATCCTCCGAGGGCATGTTAAAGCCGTCGATGGTCGTGTTGTTCAGGCGGGGCTCGGTTCCGCGCACCTGCACAAACTGATCTTCGCCCTCGTTGCGCGTCAGGCTGACGCTGGGAAGGCGCCCGATCGCGTTGCCCAGGTTCGAGCTGGGTAAGCTCGTGATCGTCTGCACCGGCATTACTTGGAGGATGTTGTCGGCGGAGCGCTCTTCATTCACAGCCTCTACTTCCGCCGAAGCGCTTGCCGCCGTCACCAGAACGGTCTCGTTTCCGGAGGCGACCTGGAGTTGCATATTCACAGTGGTCGACTCCCCAGAAGTCACGGTGACGGTTTTCGTCAGTTTCTGGAAGCCGATGTAGCTTACGGAAATCGTATAACTGCCGGGCTGCAGTCCACTGAAGAAAAAGCGGCCCTGCTGGTCGGTGGAAACAATCATTCCGTTAGAAGGGATGGATATCTCGGCTCCTCTCAACACGGCGCTGCCCTGATCGGTCAGGGTTCCGGAAATGGAACCGGATTGGTTTTGTGCAGGCACTGGAGCCGCCAGTCCGCAGAACAATGCGGACACACACAGCAAAAACTCCCACATGGAATGACGAATGGTTCTGTGCTTCATGACCTCTCCTTTGATTCGGTTGGGTATGTTTCTGGCCGGGAAAACCAGGACTGCAGGGGAAGAAACCGAATGATCAGACAGACCCTTAGGGCACCCTAATCGAATGCAGCGCGAAGCCTAACACACGTGTGCATTCGACCGCAAGTTCATATTTCCTTCATAAACGGACACCGCATAATGAGGCACACAGATATCATCTAGGACAAGATCCGCACATGGGAGAAGTTGGCGACGGAACTCAACCAAGCTGATGACATCAAGGGAGACGTCATCCTCCATGAGTATCAGCTAATGCTGGACATTGAATATCCGTCAATACCCTTCAGGAAGGTAGAAAGGGACGAGATGATTATCAGCGATCCACAAATACTCGTGACAGCATCCATCAAACTGCACCGTATCGTCGATTCGCTCGGACAGCGATTCCGGAACCGAGTCATAAACAGTCAGAGACTTACGGCGATATTTGAGGGGTCGGAGACAGAGTATGGCTACTACGTGAAGAGCAAAACAACGGGGCAGAATCTCATATGGTTCGGAATGTGGAGCGAAAAAGGACTGCTGCTTGGCGCAGGTTTTCGGAAGCAATGGCATTCCTCGCGGAGTTTCCCAGGATTCCTCCCCGACGCCATTGACGATTGGCAGACTTTGTCGCTGAATGAACTTTTGCTCGATGAAAACGAACCAGTCGTTCAGCCTGTGTTTGAGCGGCTTGAATCCATCCTCGAATCGATGATTTAATTCGAGTTTCTTAGCCTTCTCATTAGTATTTAAATTCTCTTCTCCCACTGGCAGGGCTGTGAGTGGCATCGTTTAGCATCGGAGGGACTGTCAATACGGATGTCAATGACAGTCAATGACACGCTACCAATGTCAAACTCGGTCAATGACAGCGTCTAACCCTCAATTAAGGTGCCCCTGAGTTGTGTTCATTGCTCATCTTCAGTTGCTCGATTCCAAGGGCGCAAAGCGCGCCTGGAAGAAGCGCAGGTACTTCGGCTCGTACGTCATCCGCAATCCCCTAATACTGGCCCGCTCCGCAAATACCGACTCCACCGATTCCGCTACTACGTCCATGTGAGCCTGCGTGTACACCCGGCGCGGAATGGTAAGCCGCACCAGCTCCAGCTTTGGCAGATTGTTTTCGCCCGTTTCCTTGTTTCTGCCGGCCGACACAATGCCCCGCTCCATCGCACGAATTCCCGAATCCAGATAAAGTGCCGCAGCCAGCGACTGCGCCGGAAACTGCTCCTGCGGAATGTGCGGCAGGAACCCCTTGGCATCCAGGAAAACGCCGTGCCCGCCAATGGGCTCCACAATCGGAATCCCCGCATCAATCAGCTTCTGGCCCAGGTACAACACCTGGCCAACCCTGGCGCGAATGTGATCCTCATGCAGCGACTCCTCGATCCCCGTCGCCAGTGCTTCCATATCCCGGCCGGCCATCCCGCCATAAGTATGGAGCCCCTCATAAATGACCGCCAGGTTTGCCGCTTCCTCATAGATCGCGTGATCGTTAACCGCCAGGAACCCGCCGATATTCACCATCGGATCCTTTTTCGCGCTCATGGTGCAGCCGTCGGTGTAGGAACAAATCTCCTTGACGATCGATGCAATGGTGCGGTCCTGGCACCCTGGTTCCCTCTTCTGGACGAAAAACGCGTTCTCCACCACCCGCGCCGCGTCAAGAATCAAGCGGATTCCGTGCCGCTGCGCAAGTTCCCTCACCGCCTTCATGTTCCCGAGTGAGATTGGTTGTCCCCCGGCCAGATTCACGGTTGCAGCGACGCTGATATAAGGTATCCGCTTCGCACCGTACTTCGTTATGACCTCTTCCAACTTGGCCAAATCAACGTCGCCCTTGAACGGATGGAGGCTCTTCGGATCGTGCGCTTCGGGGATAATAACGTCGACAAATGTTCCGCCGGCCAGCTCCTGGTGAAGCCGGGTGGTTGTGAAATACATGTTTCCCGGGATGATGTCGCCTGGCTTGATCAGAGCCTTAGAAAGCAGGTTCTCTGCGCCGCGGCCCTGGTGCGCCGGAACCACGTACTTGTATCC
>DASRLI010000204.1:0-8616 GCA_035648535.1 Occallatibacter sp.
AACTGCTTGGGAATGATCTGGTCGGTGTCGACGTTAGTGCGGTCGAGCGGCAAGGCCACGGACGTTAGTGTGCGAAAGGGTTCCATTAGGCTTTTACCTCTTCCCGGGCTGAATCGTGGACGGGCCAGTTGCGAATGTCGACGAAGTGACCGGCAATGGCGGCGGCGGCGGCCATCTCCGGGGAGACCAGGTGGGTGCGTCCTCCGCGTCCCTGGCGGCCTTCGAAGTTGCGGTTGCTGGTGGAGGCGCAGCGTTCGCCCGGCGAGAGAATGTCGGGATTCATGCCCAGGCACATGGAGCAGCCAGGCTCGCGCCAATCGAAGCCGGCTTCCTTGAAGATGCGGTCGAGGCCTTCGGCTTCTGCCGCGGCCTTGACGGCCTGAGAGCCGGGGACGACCATGGCGCCGACGTGGCTGGAAACCTTGTATCCAGCGGCGATGCGGGCTGCGGCGCGCAGATCTTCAAGACGGCCATTGGTGCAGGAGCCAATGAACACGCGATCGATGGTGACTTCTTCAAGGGGCGTGCCGGCCTTGAGATCCATATATTCAAGAGCGCGCTCGAGGCCCTTGCGCTCCTGCTCGTTTGCGACAGCGGCGGGATCGGGCACAGAGGAGGTGATGGGCGCGACCATTCCGGGACTCGTTCCCCAACTTACGTAAGGAACAAGCGTGGCGGCGTCGATGACGAGCTCGCGATCGAATTTCGCGCCGGGATCGGTGGGCAGCTTGCTCCACTCGGCGACCGCTTGATCCAAGGCGGCGCCTTTCGGCGAGAAGCGGCGGCCTTTCAGATATGCGAAGGTGGTTGCATCGGGAGCGATCATGCCTGCGCGCGCGCCGGCTTCGATGCTCATGTTGCAGATGGTCATGCGGCCTTCCATCGAGAGCGCGCGGATGGCGGAGCCGGCGTATTCAACAACACAGCCGGTGGCGCCGTCGGTGCCGATCTTGCCGATGATGGCGAGGATGATGTCCTTGGCAGTGACGCCGCGGGGCAATTCGCCTTCGACCGCAATGCGGAAGGTTTGGGGCTTGGACTGCGGCAGGGTCTGCGTCGCGAGAACGTGTTCGACTTCGCTGGTGCCAATGCCGAAGGCGAGCGATCCAAACGCGCCATGTGTCGACGTGTGCGAGTCGCCACAGACGATCGTCATGCCCGGCTTGGTGATGCCCAGTTCGGGGCCGATGACGTGCACGATTCCCTGGTCGCGTGAGTTCACGTCATACAATTCAATTCCGAATTCGGCGCAGTTCTTGCGCAGGGTTTCGATCTGCGTGGCCGCGATCTGGTCGACGATGTTGAGCCGGCCTTCGAGGGTTGTGGGAATGTTGTGATCCACGGTTGCGATGCAGCGATCGGGGCAGCGCACTTTGCGGTTGGCGAGCCGGAGGCCTTCAAACGCCTGCGGCGAAGTAACCTCGTGCAGCAACTGCAGGTCGATGTAGATCAGCGTCGGCTCGCCTTCGGGGGCGACTACGACGTGCTGTTCCCATACCTTTTCAAACAGTGTCTTTGGTTCGCTCATTGGTTGATTCGACCTATCCCTCAGGGGCTAAAGCCCCCGTCATTGTTGGTTCATTGTTGTCAGGGCTAAAGCCCTGACCTACCAGCCCGGACTTATCAGCCTTGCACTCTGAAAGCTGAGACTCAGGCGTTGACGAGCATCGTCTTTACTGTCTCGCGCACCTTGGCTCCCATCTCTTTTGTGGAGAGTACCGGGAACCCTTGAGGATTGGAGCGAGCCAGGTCGGGCGTGCGGAAGCCTTGCGCCAGCACCTTGCGGACCGACGCTTCAATCGCGGCGGCCTCAGCCTCAAGCCCGCCGGAGTGGCGCAGAACAAGCGCGCCGGTGAGGATCGCTCCCAGCGGATTGGCCAGGCCCTTGCCTGCGATGTCGGGCGCGGAGCCGTGAACCGGTTCGTACAGATTGACCTTGCCGCCGATGGTGGCTGAGGGCAACATTCCGAGCGAGCCGGTAATTACCGCGGACTCGTCGCTGAGAATGTCACCGAACAGATTCTCGGTGAGCACCACGTCGTAGCTGCGCGGCTGGTTCATCAGGTGCATGGCCATCGCATCGACATACTGATGCTCGAGCGTCACGTCGGGAAATTCCGCTGCTACTTCAATCACGGTTGCGCGCCAGAGCTGGGAAACTTCAAGCACGTTGGCCTTGTCCACGCTGGTGAGCTTCTTGCGGCGGCCCTGCGCGAGTTTGAAGGCGATGCGGGCCACACGGGCTACTTCATCGCGCGTGTAACGCATGGTGTTCCAGGCTTCGCCTTTGGCCTTGTTCCATTCGCGCGGCTGGCCAAAGTAGAGGCCGCCGAGCAGTTCGCGGACGAAAAGAATGTCGGCGCCTTCGACGATTTCGGGACGCAGCGGGCTGTTCACCGCAAGCTCTTTGAAGGCGAAGGCGGGGCGCAGATTAGCGAAGCCGCCCAGCGCCGAGCGGATTTGCAGCAGGCCTGCCTCGGGCCGCTTGTCGGGAGCCAGCGAGTTGAATTCGTTGCCGCCCACGGCGCCAAGCAAAACTGCATCGGAGTTGAGCGCGGCTGCAAGCGTGTCTGCGGGCAGTGGCGTGCCGTCCTGCACTATGGCGACGCCGCCGATGCGCCTGGCGTCAAACTCGAGCGTGTGACCGCCAATTGCAGCTACTTCCTTGAGTACAGCAACTGCTTCGTTGGTGACTTCGGGGCCGATGCCATCGCCGGCGGTTACTAGAATCTTCAGATTCATTGCACTCTCTTCAGTTGTCAGTAATCAGTTGTAAGTTGTCAGTCTCGGAGTTGGCCTTCAATCCAGTTCCGCAACGGCTTCGTGGCGCTTTTCGCGGATCTGGTCGGGCAGCAGGCCGACGAGGTCCTGGTCGTAGATGTTCTTCTTGCGATCGGCCAGGGCCACAAAGCGGTAGTAGACGTGCTGCAACTCGTCGCGTGTGAGCGCGAAGCCCATTTGCTCAAGGCGATGGCGCAGCGCAGCGCGGCCGGAGTGCTTGCCCAGCACCAGGTGCGTTTTGGCGACGCCCACCAGCGTGGGAGTCATGATCTCGTAGCAGAGCGGGTTGGCCAACATGCCGTGCTGATGAATGCCGGACTCGTGCGCAAATGCATTGTCCCCCACGATGGCCTTGTTGGGCGAGGGCTTGAAGGTGATGATCTGGCCCAGCACCTGGCTGGTGGGATAGAGCTGGTCGAGCTTGATGGAGGTGGTCATGCCGTAGCGATCGCCGCGCACATAAAGAGCGGCAGCGAGTTCTTCAAGCGCGGCGTTGCCGGCGCGTTCGCCGATTCCGTTGATGGTGCACTCCACCTGTCGAGCGCCGGCATTGATTGCGGCCAGCGAGTTTGCAACGGCCAGTCCTAGGTCGTCGTGGCAGTGCGAAGAGAGCACGATGCCCTGTGCGTCGATGGCGGGAATGCGCTCGCGCACCTCGCGGAACATCTGGCCATATTCTTCCGGCGTGGTGTAGCCAACCGTGTCGGGCATGTTGATAGTGGTTGCGCCGGCCTCGACTGCCGCACGCACCATCTCGACCAAAAAGTTGCGATCGGAACGGGTTGCGTCTTCGGGCGAAAACTCGACGTCGTCGACCAGCGAACGCGCCAGCCGCACCGATTCCCCGGCAAGTTCGAGCGCTTCAGCGCGGCCGAGCTTCAGCTTGTATTCCAAATGCAGATCGCTCGACGCCAGGAAGACGTGGATGCGGGCTCGATCGGCAAATTGCAGAGCGCGCGCAGCCATTTCGATGTCTTCAGTCTTGGCGCGAGCCAGCGAGGCGATGCGCGGCTTGCGCACGGCCTGGGTAATAGTGGCAATGGCCGCGAAGTCGCCCTCCGAGGCCATGGCAAAGCCGGCCTCGATGATGTCCACGCCCAGGTCTTCCAGGGCATGAGCCATGGTGAGCTTTTCCTGCGTGGTCATGCTGCAGCCCGGAGACTGCTCGCCGTCGCGCAAGGTGGTGTCGAAGAAGACTACATGGTTTGAGGTCATGAGCTCGCCTATCAGGGGAAACACTTGTTTGACTTATCTAGTGTCTCGTAAAAGGGCCGTATAAGGCAAAGTTATAATTTTTGTGGAAGCGATTAGAATTGCTTATAGTACAGTTGTCAGTGATCAGTATTCAGTTGTCAGTATCCGGTCGGGCACTCAAGTCTCGTACCCGCCCTTGGATTCACCGACTATTGACGGCCCTCAGCAGGGCACTGCCAACAGGAAACTGATAACTGACCACTGAGAACTGACAACTGATATGGAACTGAATCAACTGGAAACGTTTCTGGCGGTGGCGGAGGAGCGGAGCTTTTCGCGCGCGGCGGTGCGGCTGCACAGGACACAGCCGGCCGTGAGCCAGGTGATCCGCAAGCTGGAGGAGTCAGTGGGCGAGACGCTGTTTGATCGCGCTGCTCGCGACGGGTCGTTGACCGCGGCCGGAGTATTGCTGCGCGACTACGCACAGCGGCTGCTGGCTCTGCGCCGCGAGGCCTCCAGTGCGATGGGCGAGCTGAAGAACCTGGAGCGCGGGCACCTGCAACTGGCTGCCAACGAGTACACCTGCATGTACCTGCTGCCGGCTATCGATGCCTTTCGCCGCGAATTTCCGCAAGTAAGCGTGACCGTGCAGCGGATGCTGGCTTCGCGGATTCCCGAGGAGCTGAGTCTGCGGACTTTCGAGTTGGGTGTGATCTCTTACCGGCCCGATCCGGCGCAGTTTCGCACCATCGCCGTCTACGCCGACAGCCTGGCCTTTATCGTCGGACCGCAGCACGCCCTGGCCAAGGCACATCGCGTCTCCATCAACGACCTGGGCAGCGAGCTGTTTGTTGCTCACAATGTGACCTCGCCGCTGCGCCGCAAGGTGATTGAGGCCTTCCAGCGCTACCGCACGCCGCTCAATATGGGCATCGAGCTGCCTACGATTGAAGCCATCAAGCGCTTTGTAGCCATGGGCAACGGCGTGGCACTGGTTCCCCATCTCACGGTGGCACACGAACTGGAGGCCGGCGACCTGGTTCGGGTCAAGGTCGACGAACTGGAAATGCGCCGGGTTCTGCGCCTGACACATCGCCGCCAGGCCACGCTCTCGTACGCGGGCAAGGCGTTTCTCCACACCCTGAAGGAGCTGGCCCGGAAACAGGGACCGCCTTTTTATTTTCACGTGGAACGGGCGGGTTGAGAGAGGGTGCCGGGCGTCGTGGAATCCCACGCTTTCGCCAGAGATTTCAAGAAGCAGGTTCTTCGACTCCGGTCGCCGCGGCGACCTTCGCTCAGAATGACAAGGATGGGGCACGGGGCTGTTTGTTTTCATGTGGCGCGGACGGGTAAAGGGCCATTTCGGCGATTTCTGCCGTGCCCAGTGCTGCTTTGTCCTGGCATGCGTCTATAGCCAAGGAACATTTTCAAATAAATCGCTGTCGTACCCGTTCGCGCCGTAACCCGCTCAGGCCATTTACAATGCTGAGAGCGGGGCCCGGATCCAACCGGCGCGCCGGAATCGACAAGCTCGTTGCCAGCCGGACGGTTGTGCAGTCGTGAGGTTCAGGACCGAATGAAGAAGATCGCCTTAATAGCATTTCTGCTGGCCGTAAATGTGGCCGCAGGCCGCGCTCAGGAAAGCCGCCAAGACATCAGCCTCAGTGGAACGGGTCTTATTGAGCCGTTCAAGGCCTCGTCCACCACTGTTCAGGTGAGCGCGAACCGCGCCTTTGGCGCGATGCTGAGTTACCGATTCATGCTCACGCCTTCGAGCGCCATCGAGGCCAACTACCAGATGACGTACGAGAACAACATCCACTACTTGATCAGCAACACCAATCACTACGACGTGAATACCCGCACCCAGGAAATTTCCGGCGCGTATGTACGCTCGTTCGTTTTCAAGAACTTAAACCCCTTTGTTGAAGCGGGACCGGGCGCGTTCATCTTCCTGCCCATCCGCAACTCCGGCACAACTTCGTTGGATGTGAAGCAGCAGACCGAAGTCGGCGGCATTTACGGGGCCGGCATCGCATACGAAATCAGCCCCAGCTTTGATATCCGCGCCGAGTATCGTGGGTGGGTCACAAAGGTGCCCACGTTTGGCGATAGCCAGTTTGCCACCAACAGGTGGTACAACATCAGCAATCCGGTGATCGGCCTCGCTTACCACTTCTAACCGCTGGGAGCTTGAGCACGCAAAGGGGACGGGCCGCAGCCCGTCCCCTTTTAGTTTTTGAAGGAATTCCTATTGCGACGCTTCCCGATAGCGGCCCAGCTCTTTGACCATGGCACAGTGCCTGGTGAGCGCTGCGAGCGCCAGCGAACCTTCGTCAGAAGACTTGATCTGGCAGTCGACGTAAAAGATGTACTCCCAGGGCTTGCCGTGGACGGGCCGCGACTCAATCTTGGTCAGGTTGGTGCCCAGCGCGGCGAGTTCATTGAGTACAGCCACCAGTGAGCCAGGACGGTTTTCGACAGAAAATGCCAGGCTGATCTTGTTTGACTGCGGATCGGCGACGGACTCGGCCGCGCGGCGTACCAGGAAAAAGCGGGTAAAGTTCTCCGGATTGTCCTCGATGCCGGCCTGCAGAATCACGGCGCCGTAGTACTCTGCTGCTGCTTCGCTGGCGATGGCTCCAGCATGATGGTCGCGAAGTTCGACCAACTGCTTTACGCTCCCGGCGGTGTCGTAGAAGGCGAAGGCTTCCATCCGTGGGTGCTCGGCCAGGAACCGCCGACATTGCGCCAGGGCAACTGGATGCGAGAAGACGCGGTCGATTTCGCCGGTGGTGGCTCCGGAAATTGCGATCAGGTTGTGGTGGATGCGCAGCAGGGTCTCGCGTTCCACCTTCACGTCGTGGGCGAGCAGCAGGTCAAAGTGCTCCGATACCGAACCAGCAAGGCTGTTTTCGATGGGAATCACCGCGGCCTCCACTTTCCCATCAGTGAGCGCCGCAAACACCTCGGCGGACAGCGTACAGGGAACGATGGTGCCGCCGGGGACCAGCTTCAGGGCGGCCTCGTGGCTGAATGAGCCGGGTTCTCCTTGAATTGCAATCTTCATGCCTGCGCGCCTTGCTCCTGTCTGACGGTGGAAGTTGGGTTCATTGAAACGCTCTCTCGCACCATATTACAGGGCTCAATTGAAATGCCGATGCCGGCAGCGCGCTGGTCTGCGTCAGTGGCTTCGCGGCCTGCGACCTCAGCTCTTCTGCCAAAGATCGGCAGCCACAAAGGCGAGAAAGACCATCGCGATCACGCCGTTCATGGTGAAAAACGCGGCGTTGAGACGGCGCAGGTCGCGGGGCGAAACAATGGAGTGCTCATAGGCCAGCAGCAGCGCCACGGCGGCGATGCCCACCCAGCCGAGCGCAAGAAAATGAAAGAGCATGCCGAACCATACGAGGAGTCCCAGCATTGCGAGGTGCATGGCGCGCGCGGCAATGAATGCGTTGGGGATGCCGATTGCGCGGGGCAGGCTGTAGAGGCCGGCGGCGCGGTCGTGCTCGTAATCCTGGCAGGCGTAGAGCACGTCGAATCCGCCGGCCCACAGCGTTACCGCCGCGGTCAGCACCAGGATGCGCGCGTCGAGGCTACCACGTACTGCGATCCATGCGGCGGAGGGCGCGAGGCCCAACGCAAGACCAAGCACCAGGTGCGACCAGCGCGTTAATCGCTTCATGTAGCTGTAGCTGAGCAGTACCGTCAGCACCAGGGGGGAGAGGTAGAGAGTGAGCCGGTTCAGTTCGGCGGCTGCGGCAACAAAGACCAACGCCATCACAAGCGTGAAGCCGAGCACAAATTGCCGCGATAGGAGACCGGCGGGTATGGCACGGTTGTTGGTGCGCGGATTGGCTGCGTCAAGATCCGCATCGGCCCAGCGGTTGAAGGCCATGGCGCAGGAGCGCGCCGCTACCATTGCGACCAGAATCCAGGCCACGGTGCGCCAGCCGGGGAGTCCATTGGCCGCCAACAGCACCGAGGTGAGCGCAAACGGCAGCGCAAAAATCGAGTGCTCCCACTTGATCATTTCGAGCGTAGTGCGGATTTTGGACAGAATGCCGGGCATGGTTGGCTCTATTTAGAAGTGTAATTGAGGGAGATAGAACTAAAGAACCCGAGATGACCTTGGGAAGCCGGATGGTTTGAATCGGCAACGCCGCGTGATTGCTTGCGGGATTCAGTCGCCGCGCTTGCTCCGCAGCAGGGCAAACAGTGCCGTCAATGCCACGCCGAAACAAAGGCCTGATCCGGTAAGCTGCACCACGTCGACGGTGCGGATGTTTGCGAAGCTGGGCTGACTCATGAGGTGGAAGAGTCCGATTGATCCGATGAGCACGGGCACGAAAATGGCCGCGGTGAGATTTCTGCGTTTGGACATTTCGGAATTATGGATGAGATTAGTCGCATCGGTCCATCATTTTTTCAAGGGAGTGCGCGGATCCTGGGGGACGCAATCAGCGAATGGAAATCAGCCACTGAGCCAGCGCGAACAGTCCACCGAGAATAAAGATCATGCCGAAGATGGTTTTGTTGTGGCGGGCCAGCCAGTTGGGCAGATAGATGTCGAAGTTGTGTGAAGTTTCCGGGGTGAAACGGGCCGCAAGATCGGTGAGTGGGCATCGCCAGCCGTTC